>URND01000077.1 GCA_900549105.1 uncultured Eubacteriales bacterium | reverse complement strand
GCCGGGAATAACGACGGTCACATCCGGGTTGGCGCAGACAAAGCGCAGCGCCAGACGGCCATCCTCGATAGCGCCGCCGGCCAGCGGTTTCATATCGATAAAACCGATATTTTTTTCACGGCATTTATGTATCAGTTCTTCCCCCTGCCGCTCTACAATATTATATGGGAACATAATCGTTTCTACCCAGTCCATCTCGAGGGCTTTTTCAAAAACTTCAAGGGAATGGGCTGTAAGGCCCAGATGCCCGATCTTGCCCCCGGCCTTCGCCTCCATCAGCGCTTCCAATGCACCGTCCGGCCCGATAACCTGTTCAAGCTGCTCCATATTCGGATTATGGACCTGATATAAGTCGATATAGTCTGTCCGAAAATTATTCAGACTTATCTCTATATCCTTCGCCATAGCCTCTTTGGTGCGGGACATACTTTTTGTCGCCAGTATGAATTTATCTCTCATACCTTCAATCCCTTCCCCGATAAAGCTCTCGCTGACTGTATATCCTCTGGCAGAATCAATATAATTGATACCTTCTTCCGCCATCCTCTGCATTAATTTTTTTGTGCCCGACGCATCAATCCGCTGAATCGGAATACCGCCAAAACCCATGCGTGAGATTACTAATCCTGTCTTTCCAAGTGTTACGTACTCCATCTCTTCACCCTCTTGTATATCTTTTACTCACTACCTATGATACGATATTTGATATTTATTTTCAATTATCATTTTCAAAAATGGGCTGTCTTTTTTTCCCCGAATGTGCTATTCTGATTAAGACAACCTGATTTTCCCGGATGTGCATGAAATGATTGCCGCCAGGGAAAATTAAGGATTAGAGAAAGGAGTAATATTATGGCTGTTATTGAATTGACTCAGGAAAATTACCAAAAGGAAGTCATTGAATCTGATAAACCGGTTCTCATCGATTTCTTCGCCACATGGTGCGGACCTTGCAAGATGGTTTCCCCAGTGGTTGATGAAATTGCAAATGAGCGCCCGGACATTAAAGTATGCAAACTGGATGTGGACAGAAATCTGGATTTGGCAAGAACCTTCCAGGTAATGAGCGTTCCGACACTTGTAGCTATGAAAAACGGCGAAATCGTCAATAAAATCATTGGCGCAAT
Organism: uncultured Eubacteriales bacterium; assembly: GCA_900549105.1. Taxonomy (GTDB): domain Bacteria; phylum Bacillota; class Clostridia; order Lachnospirales; family Lachnospiraceae; genus Frisingicoccus. The sequence continues at coordinate 13,268 of URND01000077.1, read as the reverse complement.
GCCAAAAGCTCAGATTTTAAAAATGTTTGATTAAAAAAATGAACCGTTCCCGGTTTGATGCTCGAAAATCGAGATTCAAAAAACCGGAAGCGGTTCTTTTTTATAAAAATAATCCCCATAACAGGGAGATTCCACATCTCTGGCTGTGAAAATCTTCATCTACTTTTTTTCTCCAAGACCCTGGGTAGAAACTACCGGCTTCGCCTGTTCCACCAGTTCTTCCATTGCCGGAATATAGCCGATCACATTTTCCGCCAGCCAATCCATTGTCATGATTTCCTCCGGCGAAAATGCCCGCTCCATCTCTTTTTGAACAACGCCTTCCTGAGAATATAATACTCCTGCAAAGGGATTAAAATCGCCGGAAGAGATGGTATTTTTAAGCAATTCAATCAGTCTCGCCGTTCCAATCGGCAAATGCTTGGAGCAGATAACCTCAATCGCCCCGGCGGACATTCCCCACCAGTAATTTAAGCCCCGGGTTTCATCGGATATTTCATCCTCTTTCCAGGCGCCCTTCATCAATTTGCGAATCATCTGCTCATAAAATTTACCCCAGTGCCATACCGGCATCGCCAGATTCACCGGATAATCCCCGCCATCCCAGTAAAGACCAAAATATCTGGAGGCCAGCTTCGGCGTAATCATATCCTGGCCGGAAATATAGGAAATCCCATGCTCCCTGAATGTCTCAAAAGGGTCATGCCCCTTTAAAGTCGTCCATTCCAGATATATTTTTGCCCGGGGATTCACCATTTTAGCCCCCAGAGCAAAAGCATTGATATTGGCCGTCATTCCATAAATCGGATAATCCGCCAGATAGCCGACTTTATCATTCTCCGTCATTGCTCCGGCAATGGCGCCCATCAAAAATTTTGCCTCATACATTCGTGCATAATAAGTTCGTATGTACTTATGAGATGTATTCAATGAACAATTCAGTATTTTGACTTCGGGATGTTCAATGGCCGCTTTTAAACTTCCCTTCAAGAGGGGCGGCGATGTGGTAAAAATCAGATTATTTCCATCGGCAATACTTTTTTCGATGATCTGCCCCACATTTTCCTCCGCAGCGCCGTCATAGCAGGACGTGTGAATTTCATCCGAAAATGCTTTCTGTAAATGCAGTCGTCCCAATTCATGGGCATAGGTCCAGGCCGAGGTTTCCGCCGTTTTCTCGTGGATAAAAGCAATATTCAGTTTGGAGGCGCTCATAGGGAGAAGACGGGCAAGAATATTTATCTTTTTTCCAACCTTCTCTTCCGGCGACATACTCAACTCGGGAACACTGCCCTCTCTGAGCTTTAATTCCTCCCGGGATTTCAAAATCTTCGTCTTTAACTCCGATATACTGAGATTTAATAGCTCCGCATAATCATATACCTTGAGAAAAGCCAGCAGGGCATCGTCCGCCGTTTTTCCCGGATGGTTCTTCTCTTTTCCCTCATAAATGGCTTTAAATCTCGACTGAAGAGAATGAAAATTCATCCTATCGCTGTCATTCCATCTTTCATCCGGCCGCTTGCCGACAAGCTGCTGGAGTTTCGCATAACTCCCCACCTCGGAAAAGCAAAGATCATTCAACCCGGAAAGGCGGTAAAAATCGATAAATTCATAATAAACGCGATTTTCCTTTTCCCCGGTTCTCGCCGGCAAAATCCGGGTAACCATCCCCGGAATGGAGACGGCGCCCACACATTTCAAAACGCTGACCCGCTTATTGCCCTCCTCGATATAATACTTATTCATGAACTCATAAGCCTTAATCGGCTCCCGGATTCCCTCTTCTATATGGGCTTTATACAGAGACATCCACTTCTGGGCGAACTCCGTTTTTTCAGACATAACAGGATAAAAACTCCGGCTGAAAGACACTCCCCGCCCGGCATTTTTTGTGCCCGCTATCTGTTCCATAGGAATCTGCACCAGTCCAAGGGACACCTCCCCAAGGGTTGTCACATGGTTTTTCTCAATATAGTCATCCAGAATAGGAAGTTCCTCTTTTTCTTTCTTTCCAAGCCGCATATATTTCACATATTCCGAATAGGGCTCGCTACCTAATTGCAGAGACATAAAATTTCTTCCTTTCGCGGCATTACGCGCAGCGCGCCTTTTCTTGTTGTGATGATTGATGCTGCCGCATTGGCAAAGCTGAGCATTTCGCCCAACTCTTTTTCATCATATTCTTTCCATCCATGGATTAAGATATAATGAAGGATACAAGCACAGAAGGTGTCTCCCGCACCTGTTGTTTCTATTGTATGTTCCTGGCTGTAAGCCGCCTTTGAAACACAGAAATTATTCGTATAAGCGCGGCTGCCCTCTTTTCCAAGGGACAGCAAAATCAAAGGAATGTGGAATCTCTGCTGCAGCACGTCAATACCTTCGTCAAAATCCTCAAGACCCGTCAGCCACTGGATTTCATTATCCGATATTTTCAAAACATGGCAGTGTTCCATGCCATATAAAATTTCTCTCTTTGCCTCAGAAAGCGAATGCCAGAGAGGCTCCCTGAGATTCGGATCAAAGGAAAGCAGAGCGCCGGATTCTTCCGCAATTTTAATCGCTTTCCGCGTTGCTTTCCGGCAGATTTCATCTGTCATGGATAAAGAGCCAAAATGAAAAATTTTGCTGGAGGCAATCAAATCTTCATCAATATCCGCCTCGGAAAGCATCATATCCGCCCCCGGATTGCGATAAAATGAAAACTCTCTGTCGCCGTCAGCCAGCGTATGAACAAAAGCCAGCGTCGTATGCACAGTTTCATCCCGTCTGAGCCCCCGCGTATCAATCCCCACTTCTTTCAGGGCCGATTCCAGCTGGTCGCCAAACATATCTTTTCCAATCTTTCCAATAAAGGCCGTCTTATGTTCGAGGCGGTTCAGCATGGCAAGCACATTGCACGGCGCGCCGCCCGGATTTGCCTCAAATATTGGATTCCCCTGGCTGCTGAATCCATTTTCCGTAAAATCAATCAATAATTCTCCTAATGCTGTCACATCATAAGGTTTCAAGCTTATCTCCTCCCGGCTCATTTTCTTTTTAAATAGTAAAATCCGTAGGCTGGAATATTGATGCCGGAAGCCTTCATCGGCTGCCCGGAAATCATATCCACATACATTCCATCAGTTTCATTAATCCAAGCCATTTTATCACACTCACTGAAATTAAACAAGCCAAGAAGTTTTTCTCCTTCATAATATCTGCCGATACACAAAGTACTCTCATCCCATGTATCGATTGTCCATGTGTCCGCATCCGCCATAAATACCTTTTCCGTCTTTCGGATTTTTTCCAGCCGGTCAAGCCTGCTGAATATTTTGCCTGCCACAGTAGATGTGTCATCGATTTGTGCCGCAGCCTTCCAGTCCATGGCACCCCGATGGATATAGCGGGAATCCGCCGCCTTATTCGGATTATCTTTATAAGTATAATCGTTTAAACGACCGATTTCATCACCGCCATAAATGACCGGAATTCCCGACTGCATAAACATGTAGGCATGCAGCATAACATCCAGGCGAACAGCTTTTTCAAGGGCCTGGGCATCCTGCTCGGAAAGCGCCTTCTCAATACCGCACATGGAGGCCGTCGTGCCGCAGAAACGGGCATCGCCGGTGAGCGGGTCCGCATTATAAAGCTCTCCGCGGCTGTTGCTCATCCCCGCAAGCCCCTGAAAATAATCATTCAGATACTGTTTGTGGGACCGCTCGCCAATCCCCTCCTGCATCAGAGAGGCATAGTCCAATCCCCATCCGATGTCATCATGGCACCTCAGATAATTGAGGAAAACATATTCCTTTGGCAGCCCGTTCACAATATCCAACTGCTGTTTTAACAGCCGCACACTCCGGGTCGCCACCGTATGCCAAGTCGTCGCCATGGTTGTCACATTATAAAGCATATGACACTCCGGTTTCTCCACGGTTCCAAAATAGGGAACAACCTTTTCCGGCTCCATAACCACCTCTCCGAGAAGCAAAATTCCCGGACAGACAATCTCGCCGATCATCCGCATCATGCGGACAATGGTGTGCACCTTTGGAAGATTCCTGCAGGATGTATACAGCTCTTTCCATATATACGGCACCGCATCGATACGGAAAATATCGATTCCCTTATTCGCCAGAAACAGGAAATTATACATCATCTCATTAAATACTCTCGGATTTCGATAATTCAAATCCCATTGATAAGGGTAAAATGTCGTCATCACATATTTTCCCGCATCCGGCAGCCAGGTGAAATTTCCCGGCGCGGTTGTCGGAAATACCTGCGGCACCGTATTTTCATAAAGCGCCGGCACGCTAAAATCCTTAAAGAAAAAATACCGGCTTTGGTATTCCTCGTCGCCCTGACGGGCTTTTTTCGCCCATTCATGGTCCTCCGATGTATGGTTCATAACAAAATCCATACAGATATTCATTTTTTTCTCATGGCAGGCCGCTGTCAGGGCTTCCAAATCTTCCATTGTGCCCAGCTCTTCCTTAACCTTTCGGAAGTCGGCCACTGCGTATCCGCCGTCGGAACGGCCGTCCACCGTATCAAGAAAAGGCATCAGATGAATGTAATTAACGTTACTCTTTTCAAGATAGTCCAGCTTACTTTGGATACCCTTCATATTTCCTGCAAAATTATCTATATAAAACATCATGCCGAGCATATCATTTTTCTTATACCAGTCCGGCTGTGCTTCTCTTTCCAAATCAAGTTTTTTCAAATCCTTATTTCTCGCCTCATAAAAACGGCGCATCCCGCCGCACAATTCAGCGTACATCTCTTCATTTTCATATAACTCCATATAGAGCCATTTTAATTCATCCATATGACCGCGAAATCTGGTCTCAAACACATCTGCTGTTCTATTCATTGTTTCTTCTCCCGATAGTCATTTTTTTCAGCAAAGGAAGCCAGGCCAAACAGGCCCGGCTTCTTTTCACCCTACTGGCAAATCACTTTTTCTGTTTCTTTATCAAAAACATGGATTTTCTTTGCATCAAATCTCACACAAATATCATCCTCTGCTCTGACATTGACATAAGCCGGAACCCGTGCAACCAGCTTCTGTCCATTGGCTTTCAGATACAGGTAAATTTCTGAACCCATCAATTCTGTCATCTCCACATGGGCATCCACAGCAGCCGCTTTATCGGCAGCCGATTCCCCTGTTTCCACATGAATATCTTCCGGGCGAATACCCATAACCACTTCTTTGCCGACATAGGCAGCCAGTTCTTTATTTCCCATCGGAATACGGCTGTTTCCATAAACGAGAACAACGCCGTCGCCCTCTTTTTCCACACGGACATTCAGGAAGTTCATCTGAGGAGAGCCGATGAATCCGGCAACAAACATATTGCACGGATAATTATAAAGATTCTGAGGCGTATCTACCTGCTGAATATATCCGTCTTTCATGACAACAATCCGGTCTCCCATTGTCATGGCTTCCGTCTGATCATGGGTAACATAAACAAAGGTTGTCTGCAGACGTTTATGGAGCGCTGCAATCTGGCTCCGCATCTCGGTACGCAGTTTTGCATCCAGGTTGGATAACGGCTCATCCAAAAGGAATACTTCCGGGTCGCGGACCATAGCGCGTCCGAGGGCAACTCGCTGGCGCTGGCCGCCGGATAAAGCTTTAGGTTTTCTCTCCAGATATTGGGTGATGTCCAGGATTTCAGCAACTTCCCGCACCTTGCGGTCGATTTCATCCTTCGGCGTTTTTCTCAATTTCAGGGCAAAAGCCATATTCTGATAAACTGTCATATGAGGGTACAGCGCATAACTCTGGAAAACCATGGCGATATCGCGGTCCTTTGGTTCGATGTTATTAACCAGTTTGTTATCGATGTACAGTTCGCCGTCGGAAATATCTTCCAGGCCGGCTATCATGCGCAGAGTAGTGGATTTTCCGCATCCGGAAGGGCCAACCAGGACAATAAACTCTTTATCGTCGATTTTGAGATTGACATCGTGGACTGCGGTTACCTTGTTGTCATAGATTTTTTTGATACCTTTTAATAAAACTTCAGACATAAATGTGGCTTTGACGGTCCAGACTCCTCTTAAGACCGACTCCCGGCCGCCCGCAGGGGGCGCGCCAGCTTACAGCAGGTCTCCACACTGCTGCACCGCAAGCCTTGCGGAAATAGAATCCCTCCTTTTGTGTTGTACAGCAGTCATGGCGAGTGGAGTGAACTGCTGTTCCAATTTGTTAATTGTTAATATGATTACGACGATAGTGAAACGTTATATATATAAATAATAATTAAAAAATCAAGTAATGTCAAGGGAATTTTGGACATACTGTAAAAAATAATGTGAAAAAATATGGATAGTACATGAAACGTTTTTTCAAAGAAGAAAAAAGACGAAATCATTGTTTTGATTGTCAGAAACACTTTGATGTGCTAAAATATAACTATCATATCAAGGAGGAGTTTACGATGAAAAAACGGATTTTATGTGTTGTTTCGACAGCAATCTTAGTATTGTCGCTGGCGGCATGCGGAGGTAAAGAAGCGAAGGAAACAAAAGAAACAAAGGATGAAAAAGCGTCAGAAAGCATCGAAGAAACGGAAGAGAAAGATGAGAAAGACGAAAAAGATGCAAAAGATGCCCAGGAAAAAGAAAAAGAGAAGAAAAAAGAAGAGGCGAAAAAGAAGGAGCAGGCAGAACAGCCGGGAGAATTTGAGGAAATAACGGTTGTCGATGATGAGAACTGCTGCATTAAGATTACCGGAATAGATTTGGAAGGGGAATATGGGCCTGAATTAAAAGCATATATTGAAAATAAATCAGAGGATAAGACATATACGGTTTCTATAGAACATGCAACGATAAACGGAATTCAGGCGGATGGATATATCTATATGGGGGCGGAAGTTGCCGCTCAGAAAAAAGCGAATGAAACCATTGAAATCTCTGAATGGGATTTGGAAAAATATGGTATCGACAAACTTACGGATATTCAATTGCAGTTCAATGTATTTGATTCGGATAGCTGGGAAGATGTCGTAAGCGCTTCTGCGCATGTATATCCTTATGGCGAAGAGAACGCAGAAACCTATGTCAGAGAAGCAAAAGAGACGGATAAAGTCCTTGTTGATAACGAATATGTAAAGGTTACGGCGATTGACGCTAAAATGAATGAAGAATATGACTGGTATGAAGTGAATTTATATGTGGAAAATAAGACGGATGCGGAGGTTATGTTCGCTGCTGAGAACGCTTCAATTAACGGCTATATGATAGAGCCGTATTGGGCGGTATCGGTCATTCCTAAAACTGTCGGATTCAGTACAATGTCATGGTATTCGGATGAGTTAGAGGAAAATGATATTTCAGAGGTTGAGGAAATAGAATTTGAATTAAACGCATATGATTATGACAGTTATGATAGTTACGCCGAAGAAACGGTAGTGATAAATCCATAATATTTTTCAGGGGGAAGTTGTATAAAAGGCGGCTTCTCCCTTTCTTTTCTTGGATGATCATACAGTAATACGTCCGCACAAATATATCAACAGTCAAAATCAACAAATCGTACGAATACATATTGTGTAATATATATACTTGTACGAATATGAAAAACATAGTATTATCATTGTGAGAGGATGGTGGGAATGTCAACAAGCGAAGCGCAGGTTAAAGCAACGATGAAGTACAAAGCGAAAGCATATAAGAGGATTCCGCTGGATGTGCGGATTGAAGAGTACGAAGCCCTGAAAGCTTATACGGATAGAACCGGCGAAAGCATTAATGGATTTATCCGAAAAATTATAAAAGAATCTATAGAAAATACTTGATATTTACGTGCGAATACAATGTACCAAAGATAGTTAAGAGAGGCAAGGCCTTAACAGAAAGATTGGAGGAAAGGATATGGTACAGGAAATGGGAATGACAGATTTGCAGTTTAAAAGCTGGTTGAAACAAATTATTAGAGGACTCGAAGGAGCTAAAGAGGAAAGCACAAAAGAAGAGACAGATAAGAAACTTGATGAATTACTGAAAGACTTAAAAGAAGATCTGCAGGGTTAAAATCCGTGACAAAAACAGCGTATTTACAAGGTTTTTAGTCTTTTCCTTGTAAATACGCTGAAAGCAGGGTACGGGAGTCGAACCCGCCTCCGCGGCTTGGGAAGCCGCTGTATTACCGATATACTAACCCTGCACGACACTATTATTATAGCACCTTTCTTGAATTTTTTCAAGGCCGGATGCTTTACAAAAATTATATTGAGAATGGTCAGATTGGAGGCCGGAAGCGCAATGCTCACTTATTCTTTTGTTGATTTGGGTTCGGACAGCTTGTATGAACATCTGTATAAATGTATAAAAAATGATATTATGAGCGGCCAATTAAAGTCCGGGGATAAATTGCCGTCGAAGCGAAGCTTTGCCAAAAATCTGGATATAAGCACCATTACCGTAGAAAATGCCTATGCACAGTTGATGGCCGAGGGTTACATATATTCTCTGCCGAAGCGGGGTTATTTTGTTTCCGAGGTAAAGACATTTTTGGAGAAGCAGCCGGAGAGAGTCCGTCAATTGCCGGAAAAGCCAAAGGAAGAGACCTGTTTTGCTGATTTTATAAGCAATCGGACAAGTCACGCTAATTTTCCTTTTTCAATTTGGGCAAAATTGACGCGGGAGGTTCTGGCCGGGGAGGATTCAACGCTGCTCCTGCCGCCGCCGGCCGGCGGGATTATGGAATTGAGAAAAGCCATTGCGGACCATTTATACCAGTTCCGGGGCATTGACGTATCGCCGGAGCAGATTATTATCGGGGCCGGGACCGAATATTTATATGGCCTGCTTATTCAGCTCTTTGGAAATGAAGGCGTCTATGCCATTGAAGACCCGGGATATCAAAAGATTGCCCAGATTTATACAAGCCACGGCGTGGGTTTGCGTTATATACCGATGGATGAGGGCGGGGTATGTACCGGGATGCTGGAAGATTCCGGGGCCGACATCCTTCATTTGTCGCCGTCCCATCATTTTCCGACAGGGAGGGTGACGCCAATCAGCCGCCGTTACGAATTGCTTGGATGGGCCTCAAAAAGCGATGGCCGCTATATTATCGAGGATGATTACGACAGTGAGTTTCGGCTGCTCGGCCGCCCGATTCCGGCCCTGCAGAGTATCGATGTGATGGATAAGGTGATTTACATGAATACTTTCAGCAAGAGCCTTTCCTCCACGATTCGAATCAGCTATATGGTGCTGCCCCAGAAACTTTTAAAACAGTTTCATGAGAAACTGGGGTTTTATTCATGTACAGTTTCCAATTTTGAGCAGTACACGCTGGCAAGATTTATTTCCGGGGGCTATTTCGAAAAGCATATTAATCGGATGCGTAATTATTATCGGAATCAGCGGGATATTTTGCTGGAAAGCATACGGAAGAGTCCTTTGGCGGGAAAGATAAAAATCAAAGAGGAAAATTCCGGCCTGCATTTTTTGATGGAGCTGCAGACGGAGATGCCGGATGAACTGCTGGAAGAAAAGGCCGGCCGGATGGGCCTGCGGATTTCCTGCCTGTCCAGGTATTATCACCAGCCGGAGCAGGCGAAGCAGCATGTGCTTGTTTTAAATTATTCGGGCATAGACAGGGAAAAGATGGCGGAAGCGATAGAGATTCTTGAGCGCTGTGTCAATGGAGATGATTGACAGAAGTTCCTTTTTGTGATAGATTAAACAAAGATAGAACAGACAGGAGATGAAAGAATGAAGACTTCTTGCAGATAAAATGTGAATTTTATATGGGTACAGCAGATGCACTGGGGACAGTGCTGTTTGATGTGCGTGCAAGAAGGATTTTTTCGTCGTTCATAAAGATAAAAAGGCAGGACAGAAGGCTCGGAGATTGGAGCAGGCTATGTCGGTTTTTGACGCGGATATTTTCCGCGTCTTTCTTTTTGCACGCAGTTTGTGCGATTGCGGAGGCAATGGCCGGTGCAGAGAGGAGGCATATGTATGTCGTTGATTGATGTGAGAAATCTGTCCTTTTATTATGAAGGAAGTTATGATTACATTTTTGAAAATGTAAATCTCCGGATAGATACCTGTTGGCGCCTTGGGCTGGTTGGACGGAATGGCCGGGGCAAGACAACCTTTTTAAATCTTCTGAGAGGAAAAATGAAATATCAGGGAGAAATTATCACAGATACTGTTTTTGATTATTTTCCCTTCGAGGTGCCCTGGCCGGAGAAGTCGGTTATGGATGTGATTTCTGATGTGGATGCGGACGGCGAATTCTGGAAAGTGTGCCGGGAAATGACACAGATAGGGCTGGATATGGATATATTAGAACATTCCTTTCAGACATTAAGTTATGGGGAGCAGACAAAGGTACTGCTGGCCATCCTTTTTGCGAGGGAAAATCATTTTCTCCTGATTGATGAGCCGACCAATCATCTGGATATGAAGGCCAGGGAGACTGTGTGCGATTATCTGCGGGGAAAGGAAGGCTTTATTCTTGTATCCCATGACCGGTATTTCCTGGATGGGTGTGTGAATCATATTCTGGCGGTCAACCGTCATGGAATTGATGTGGAAAAGGGTAATTTTTCAAGCTGGTGGATGAATAAACAGTGCAGAGATGCCTTTGAACAGGCGGAAAACAACCGGCTTTCAAAGGATATACGGCGCTTAAAAAGGGCGGCCGGACAGGCGCAGCGCTGGGCGGATGCGGTGGAATCGACAAAGATAGGCAAAAAATCCATGCTCTATGAGAGAGGCAGAGATTATGTGGGAGAAAAATCCCGGAGGATGCAGCAGCGGCGGAAGAATCTGGAGCGCCGTCAGCAAAAAGCGATTGAAGAAAAGCAGGGCCTTTTAAAGAATGTGGAGACAACGGAAAAACTGTCGGTAAATCCGATGCTCCACCACAAAAATTGTCTGGCATCTTTAAAAAATCTCAGAATTTATTATGGAGAAAAAGAAGTGTTCAGGGACTTTAATCTCGAAGTTCACCAGGGGCGGAGAATTGCTTTGACAGGGAGAAATGGCTGTGGGAAATCCAGTGTTTTGAAATTGATTGCCGGAGAAAAAATCCCGTATGAGGGACAGGCGGCGACAGCCCAGGGGTTAATCCTATCCTATGTTTCCCAGGATACGTCGTGGCTGGAGGGAAGTTTAAAGGAATTTATCAAAAACAGTTCTCTGGATGAAACCTTATTTTTGACCTTGCTGCGGAAAATGGATTTTTCCCGGGAACAGTTTGAAAAGCCTGTGGAGACTTACAGCAGCGGACAGAAGAAGAAGCTGCTCCTTGCGCGGAGCCTATGTCAGAAGGCCCATCTCTATTTATGGGATGAACCCTTAAATTATATCGACATATTTTCCAGGATGCAGATAGAAAAAATGATTAAAGACAGCTCCATGACAATGCTGTTTGTGGAGCATGACCGGAAATTTCTTGAAAATGTGGCAGATTCTGTGATTTCCATGGATTTCCAATGTTGACGTAACGTTTGTTCCATGTTATGATTAGTAGTAATTAAAACTATGTGTGGAGGAAATAAAAATGGACTATCGCATTATTGGAGACAGCTGTCTGGATTTGACACCGGAGATGAAAGAGGAAGGCAAGATAAAAATTGTTCCTTTGACGCTGCAGGTGGATGGTGTGGAATTTGTTGACGACGATTCATTTGACCAGAAAAAATTTATAAAGGCTGTGGCAGATTTTGACGGATGTCCGAAATCCAGTTGTCCATCGCCGGAAGACTATAAAAAAGCCTACGGGGAGGATGAAGTAACGGCTTTTTGTATTACATTGTCCGCTGAATTAAGCGGCTCCTATAACAGCGCTGTGCTCGGCCAGCGGTTGATTGAAGAAGAGTTCCCGAATAAAAAGGTTTATGTATTTAATTCCCGCTCTGCCTGTATCGGCGAGACTCTGATTGCCCTGAAGATTCAGGAATGTGCTGAGAAGGGCGCTTCCTTTGAAGAGATTGTGGAGCAGGTGGAGGCTTATATCAGCCGTCGCCAGACCCTGTTTGTCCTGGAGAATCTCGACCATCTTCGCAAGAACGGCCGGCTGACAGGGATGAAAGCCACGCTTGTCAGCGTGCTGAATATTAAACCGGTGATGATGGGAACGCCGGAGGGAACGATTGAGCAGTGCTCTATGGGGCGGGGAACAAAAAAAGCATTGAAAAAGATGATTGAGGAAGTTGGAAACCGGGTATCTGATTTTGAAAATCGAATATTTGGTATTTCCCATTGCAATTGCCCGGAGAGAGCCCAGTATGTTCAGGAAGAGATAGAGAAGCGTTATCCGTTTCAGAAGATTATTGTTGCGGATACGGCGGGCGTGGGAACCCTCTATGCCAACGACGGCGGCATTGTTATTGCATTTTAAGAAGGATATTGCCCTGTAACCGGGCGGTATTAAACAAAGAAGTCTGAAAATATTTTTGGGCTTCTTTTTTATTTTAGAATAATTTCCACAAAATCCCAAAAAAAACTTGACAAAAATCATCAAGTTTGATAGGATAGAGACATAAAAAAAGAACAAGGTGTGTATAATATGCTGATTACAAAAGAAATCGACTATTCATTGAGGATGCTTTCGGCGCTGGCCTCCGGAGAGCAGATGACGATGGGGGATATATGCAGCCGTGAATGGATACCTCAGCAGTTTGGATATAAGATTTTGAAAAAGCTTGCCAGGGCCGGTATGGTATCTATCATCCGGGGGAATGGCGGGGGCTGCCGGCTTTGCTGTGATTTGAGGCAGGTAACGCTTTATGAACTGGTTCAGGCTGTGGGGAGCGAGCCCCTGATTGCAGCCTGTATGGAGCCGGAATACGAGTGCACCAGGAGATTGCAGAATCATAATTGGTGCGCCATTCATCATAATCTGACAAGTATTCAGCGGACATTGGAAGAAGAGTTAAAAAAGCATACACTTGTGGAACTGATAGAGATTTAACCCGATTCGGAGAAAACCGGTTCTTTTTTATTCGACATAAGTGGACAAAAAATATCAAGTATAATCATGAATATGAAAAAGGAGGAATTGCGATGTATTTTAAGACGACAGAAGCTCATGAGGAATTTCGTCAGATGATTCGGAAGTTTGCAGAAGAAGAGGTTAAACCCTATGCCTTTATGATGGACCAGAATAATGAGTTTCCGATGGATGCGGTAAAGAAAATGGCAGAGTTGAATCTGATGGGTATTCCATATCCAAAGGAATATGGCGGCGCCGGACTGGATGTTATGAGTTATGCGATTGCAGTTGAGGA
>URND01000076.1 GCA_900549105.1 uncultured Eubacteriales bacterium | reverse complement strand
GCTCTGCCGATCTCTCTTCCGGAAGTTGTTGAAGAATACATGGAAAAAGTCAGCGCTATGACTGGCCGTGATTACAAATTATTCAACTACTATGGCGATCCGCAGGCTGACCGCGTAATTATCGCAATGGGTTCTGTTTGTGACGCCGCAAAAGAAACTATTGACTACATGATGGCTAAAGGCGAAAAAGTTGGTTTAGTTCAGATTCACCTTTATAGACCATTCAAAGAGGAAGCTTTCCTTGCAGCTATTCCTGAAACAGCTACAAAGATTGCAGTTCTCGACAGAGATAAAGAAAACGGCGCTATTGGCGAACCGGTATACCTGGATGTTCTTGCTGCATACTACAGAGCAGGAAAACAGGCTACAATCGTAGGCGGACGTTACGGTCTTGGTTCTAAAGATGTTACTCCAAGCCAGATTATTTCTGTATTTGAAAACCTGAAACTTGATGCTCCGAAGAACAACTTCACAATTGGTATCGTGGATGATGTTACAAATCTGTCCCTGCCAGTTCTTCCACAGGTTGACGTTGCCGGCGAAGGCACAACAAGCTGTAAATTCTGGGGTCTTGGTGCTGACGGTACTGTTGGTGCTAATAAGAACTCCATCAAGATTATCGGTGACCACACAGATATGTACGCTCAGGCATACTTCCACTATGATTCCAAAAAATCCGGTGGCGTTACCCAGTCCCACTTACGTTTTGGTAAAAAACCAATCCGTTCTACATATCTTGTTACAACAGCTGACTTTGTTGCATGTCATAACGAAGCATACATTAACCTGTATGATATGTTAGGAGATGTTAAAGAGGGCGGTACATTCTTGTTCAACACAGAATGGACACCAGAAGAATTAGACGAAAAACTGCCGGCAAGCGTTAAGAGAGCTCTTGCTCAGAAACACGTTAAATTCTACACAATCAATGCTACTAAGATTGCAAGAGAAATCGGTCTTGGCAACCGTACAAACTCTGTACTCCAGGCTGCATTCTTCAAACTGGCAAACATTATTCCGATTGAAGACGCAGTTAAATACATGAAAGAAGCTATTCTGAAATCCTACGGCAAGAAGGGTGAAGCTATCGTTAACATGAACTACGCAGCAGTAGACGCTGGTGTTGACGGCGCTGTTGAAGTTGCTGTACCGGCTGAATGGGCTAACGCTGTTGACCCAGAAGTTACAAACGTTAAAGAAGTACCAGAATTCGTTAAGAATGTTGTACAGCCTATGAACGCTTGTAAAGGTGATGACCTTCCAGTCAGCATGTATCTTGGAAGAGAAGACGGACACTTTGAATTAGGTACATCCGCATATGAAAAACGTGGTGTTGCTACGCTGGTTCCAGCTTGGGATGCTTCCAAGTGTATCCAGTGTAACCAGTGTTCTTATGTATGTCCTCATGCAACAATCCGTCCAATCCTGTTAACAGCTGAAGAAAATGCAGCAGCTCCTGCTGGATTCGGCGCAGTAGCAGGTAAGGGTAAAGGTATTGACCAGTACATGTTCAAGATGCAGGTATCTCCGCTTGACTGTCTTGGATGCGGAAGCTGTGCTAACGTTTGTCCTGCTAAGGAAAAAGCTCTTACTATGGTTCCTGCTCATACTCAGGAAGCAGAAGCAGAAAATTGGGAATATGCAATGAGCGTTTCCAAGAAAGCTAATCCAATGGATAAATTTACCGTTAAGGGCAGCCAGTTCGAACAGCCATTATTCGAGTTCTCCGGAGCTTGTGCAGGCTGTGGTGAAACACCTTATGCTAAATTAATGACACAGTTATTTGGTGACCGTATGCAGATTGCAAACGCAACAGGATGTTCCTCTATCTGGGGCGCTTCCACACCATCTATGCCATATACAACAAATGAAAAAGGACAGGGTCCTGCTTGGTGTAACTCCCTGTTCGAAGATAACGCAGAATTTGGTTTAGGTATGTACTTAGGCCAGAAACAGCGTAGACTTGGCCTTCGCGATACAGTTAAAGCTGCAGCTGAAAAAGCTACAGGTGCTTTAAAAGAAGCTATGGAAAACTGGATTGCAACTATGGATTTAGGTGAAGAATCCAAGGTTTCCGCAGCAGCATTGTTAGCAGCTGTTAAAGATTGCCAGTGTGACGGCGAAGTTAAAGCTGCTTGCGAAACTATCGAAAAGAACGCTGACTTACTCGTTAAGAAATCTCAGTGGATCTTCGGTGGTGACGGATGGGCTTACGATATCGGATTCGGCGGCGTAGACCACGTACTTGCCAGCGGAAAAGATATCAACGTAATGGTATTCGATACAGAAGTTTACTCCAACACAGGTGGACAGGCTTCCAAATCTACACCAACAGGCGCTGTTGCTAAATTCGCTGCTTCCGGTAAGAAACAGAAGAAGAAAGACCTTGGTATGATGGCTGTTTCCTATGGTTATGTATACGTAGCAGAAGTTGCTATGGGCGCAAACCAGGGTCAGTTGGTTAAAGCTTTGAAAGAAGCTGAAAGCTATCCGGGTCCATCCCTGATTATCGGTTATGCTCCATGTATCAACCATGGTATTAAGGGTGGTATGAGCGGTGCTCAGACAAGAATTAAAGAAGCTGTTAACTGCGGATACTGGCATATGTGGAGATACAATCCGCTGCTCAAAGCAGAAGGAAAGAATCCATTTATCCTTGATTCAACCAAAGAGCCTAAGGGAAGCTTCAGAGACTTCATCATGAGTGAAGTTCGTTATTCATCCTTACAGAGAACATTCCCAGAAATTGCTGAGCAGATGTTCATTAAGAATGAAGAAGATGCTAAAGAAAGACTTGCTGGCTATATCAAATTAGCAGAACAGTAATCTGAACAGGCACACCGTGTTTAACGGATAAATAAAGAGACGCCGTCTGGTTTTCCAGGCGGCGTTTTTAATGTCTGCGGATTGAACAGGCTACTGTCTGCTTTCGGATTCAGTTCCGGCGTCAATTCCGGATTCGGTTCCGGCGTCAATTCCGGATTTATTTCCGGAAACACCATCATTTTCGATTCCTGCTTCAGTGGCCGAATCGGCTGCGTTATTTAAATCGGAGTTTTCCAGTGAACTGCCGGTGTCGGTGATACCGTTAGTGCCGCTTGTGTTTGTGGTGCTCTGGCCGAAGATGGATGTTTCTATATTATCCTTATCGCGGAGATAAGCGCCTAATAATGTGTCATCACGATAGCGGAGAACAGCGGTACTGCCGTCAGAAAGGCTGTAAACGTCAATTTTTTCGTGGTCGGCCAGGCTTTTATCTCCTGTGCCAAGTAAATCTTCAACATCCTTTCGGGCCATACCGGAGTAGAGTCCGCGGACATGGTCTGAGGTCAGATCCGTTCGGGCCTGGGTGCCGGCTTTGTCGGCGCTGGAACAGCCTGTTATTAAAAGGGCTGTAAAGATTGAGAAAATCCATAATAAATATGTTCGGCGTGTTTTCATAGTGAATTACCTCCTGAATAATTAAAAGATAATTTTAGTATGAACTTTTGAACAAAAAATATGAGTATCATTTTTCTTTTGATAAAAAATAATACTCATATACATAAGATTTGTTTAATTATAAGATAGACTGTCCGATGGATAGAATGGGTCGCTGGTTACATCAATTCCCAGTTTACGCAAAGTCTGCTCATCATTTCGGGTCAGCATAATGGTCGAATGGGCCTGCAATCCATGAAGTTTGATTAAATTGTCCATGGCAACCTGGGCCACAGGATTTGTGACAGCGCTGATACTCAGGGCAATTAAAATTTCTTCACTGTTCAGAGCCGTGTATTTGTTGTGAAGGTGGTCTTTCTTCAAACGAATCATCGGTTCCAGGATATTATGGGATATGAGTGGAATCTCATCCGCAATACCGGCCAGATATTTAATAGCATTTAAAATCATGGCTCCGCAGGCGCTCATCAGTTCGGACTTTTTGCCGGTGATAATCTGTCCGTCTTCCATCTGAATAGCGGTGACAGAACAGATATCGTTATTTATCAAAATACCTTTGTATTTTTCTGCCAGTTCACGGGCCGGAACAACAACACTCCGTTCCTCCGGTTTTAATCCCATATTTTCCATAATGAGATACATGCGCTGCATGGCATCTTCATTGATTAATCCCTTTTTATATTCACAGCTTGTTTTAAAATAACGCCGGATGATTTCCTGGCGGGAAGCTTCCTGAACAACCTCATCGTCAACAATGCCGAAACCGATTCGGTTTACGCCCATATCCGTCGGGGATTTATAGACAGAGGTTTCATTGGTGATTCGCTCAATAATTCTCCGAATGACAGGAAACATTTCCAAATCCCGGTTATAATTGACGGCCATTTCGCCATAAGCATCGAGATGGAAGGAGTCAATCATGTTGACGTCTTTTAAATCCACTGTCGCAGCCTCATAGGCAACATTTAACGGGTGCTTCAGAGGAATATTCCATACTGGGAAAGTCTCAAATTTGGAGTATCCGGCGGATTTTCCAAGGCGATGTTCATGATAAAGCTGGTTCAGGCATGTAGCCAGTTTGCCGCTGCCCGGCCCCGGCGCGGTAACGACGACAATCGGTTTTGTTGTTGTGATATATGGATTGCGGCCGTAACCTTCATTGCTGACAATCGTATCCACATCCGTTGGATAGCCGAGGATAGCTTCGTGGGTATAGACTTTAATATTCCGGCGTTCCAGCTTATTGATAAATACGGTGGTTGCCGGCTGACCGCTGTAACGGGTGATAACAACGCTGTTGACTTCAAGCCCGTATTCGCGCAGGTCATCAATCAGGCGCAGGACATCCATATCATAGGTGATGCCAAAATCGCCGCGGATTTTATTTCGCTCAATATCGCCTGCATAAACGCAGATGATAATTTCTGATTGGTCTTTTAACTGCTGGAGCAATTTGATTTTTGCATTTTCATCAAAGCCTGGCAGCACCCGTTTGGCGTGCAGATCGGAGATTAATTTTCCGCCGAATTCCAGGTAAAGTTTATCGTAATTATTGACACGTTCCAAAATATATTTTGACTGTTCGGCAATATATTTATCCGGGTCAAATCCGATTTTCATAACATTTCCCCCTTGTATAAATGACTTTTAAAACATCTTACAACAGTATACCACAATATGCGACAAGGTTACAATTCTGAGTTAAGAAAATTGTACTGTTATTTTTTAAAAATCTATAGTATACTCATTATGATTAAAATTTATTTATAAGAGGGATGAGAATGACGCAGCAGCGGAAATTAAATAATGGTATTCGCATTGTGATGGAGAAAATGCCGGCCTACCGGTCTGTGTCGATTGGGGTTTGGGTCCGGGTCGGCTCGATGTATGAGAACCGGCAAAATAATGGAATGGCCCATGTCATTGAACACATGATGTTTAAAGGCACTTCCCATCGAACTGCGGCGGATATTGCCAATGAAATGACGGCCATCGGCGGTAATATGGATGCTTTTACCTGCAAGGATTGTACCTGCTATTACGCGAAAACCCTGGACATTTATGCGGAACAGGCGTTGGATATACTGGGGGATATGATGTGCAATTCCCTGTTTGATGAAAAGGAATTAAAGAAAGAACTTGGCGTAATTCTTGAGGAAATCGATATGTATGAAGATTCGCCGGAGGATTTGGTGCATGAGCATCTCCAGATGGCTGTCTGGGAGGACCATCCTCTGGGATATCTGATATCCGGGGAAAAGGATGTGGTTTCCGGCTTCACCCGGGAAAAGCTGATGAAATTTTTTGAGAAGTTTTATGTGGGAGAAAATATTGTTATATCTGTTGCCGGGCATTTTGATGAGGAGGCCATGATGTCCTGGATTAGCCGCTGTTTTGGGGAGATACCACAGGGCTGCCGTTCCTATTCGGGCTGTGCGCCGATATTTAAACCGGTCCTTTGGACGCGGGAGAAGGATATTGAGCAGAATCATATCTGTCTGGCCTTTGACTGTTGTACGGTATTGAGTGATGAACGGTATGTGATGACGGTTGCCAATAATCTTCTCGGCGGAAATATGAATTCCCGGCTGTTTATGAAGATTCGGGATGAATTGGGTTTAACCTATGCCATCTATTCCTATGGCAGTTCCTATGAACAGTCCGGACTGTTTCAAATATATGCGGCCATGCAGCCATCCCAGACAAAGCAGGTGATGGATGGGATTTTTGAGGAAATATCCCGGGTGATTCGCAACGGAGTTTCAGAAAGTGAACTGAAAATCGCCATTCAGCAGATAGAGGCTGAATTGATTCTCGGATATGAGAGCAGTTACAATCGGATGAGCGGTTTGGGAAAATCCCTTTTGATTCGGGACAGGGCCGTGCCGCTGGAGGAAGATTTGAGTCGGATTCAGCAGGTGACGGCAGAAGAAGTCCGGCAGTTTTTTGAAAAATATTTACG
The DNA here is from genome assembly GCA_900549105.1 of uncultured Eubacteriales bacterium. Classification (GTDB taxonomy): domain Bacteria; phylum Bacillota; class Clostridia; order Lachnospirales; family Lachnospiraceae; genus Frisingicoccus. The sequence goes on along the minus strand of URND01000076.1, from coordinate 8,042 downwards.
CAGAGAACAGTGCGGCGCCGCTATTGTGGGAAATACACATTTTGATTAAGGAGGCAGTATGACAAAACAGGAATTTTTATATGCGCTGGAGGCAGCGCTTTCGGAGGAATTGAACAGTATCCAGGTCAACGAACAGATAAATTATTACAGACAGTATATTGAGGAGCAGGCGGCTTCGGGCCGTTCGGAATCGGAGGTTTTGGACGAGCTTGGCGACGCCCGGATTATCGCTCATAATATTATAGACGGCATTGAGGAGGAACCGAATTATCATCGGACAACGGTGACTTATACCACCGGAGATGAGGGTGATGAGGGTGAACTGTCATGGAAAACAAAGGTGAAAACCTATGGAACGATTGCGATTATTATTGCGGTTGTGGTTTTAGTTCTTGCTTTAGTCACAAGGTTGATTATCTGGATGCTGCCGTCGATTATTGTCATTGCAGTCGTTTTATGGATTTTCTCCAAAAGGCGGGATGGACGGTAGGATGGTCGGAATATGAAGATTAGGGTGATTTGTGTCGGAAAAATCAAAGAAAAATTTTATCGGATGGCTATCGATGAATATATCAAGCGATTGGGAAGATACTGTAAACCGGAGATTATTGAGGTGGCAGATGAAAAAACGCCGGATAATGCCAGCGCTCATGAAGTGGAGCTGATTAAAGATAAAGAGGGCGAGAGGATTCTGAAAAATATCCGAAAGGACGGTATCGCCATTGCATTGGCTATCGAAGGAAAAATGCTCTCATCAGAACAATTGGCGGACAAAATCAGTCAATTGGGGGTCAAAGGTGAGAGCCATATTCAATTTATTATCGGCGGTTCCCTTGGACTTTCGGAGAAAGTTTTAAAAGAAGCAGACATGCTTTTGAGTTTTTCCAAAATGACATTTCCCCATCAGTTGATGCGGGTGATTCTTCTGGAACAGATTTATCGGAGTTATCGAATCATACAGGGTGAGCCTTATCATAAATAAATGAGGTTGGAACGATGGCAGAAAGATATCAAAGGGCTGAAAGCTATTTGAACAAAAATTCAATATTATACGCAGGATTATTGCAGGTCATTCGCCGGGGAACGGCTGAGATACTGGAAGAGAGCGAAGCCGGCGTATTCCTGAGGGATACAGTCAGCGATTGCTTTATGCTGGCAGTGGATAATGGCCGAATCGGAGAACAATGGTTAAAGGCCCATGAAAATATGGATTATAAACTGCTTCTTGTGTTTCGGCGCGAGCTTGTTTGCTTTGCGGGGAAGCGTTATGGGCTGCCGCCTATGATTGAATGTTTTCAGGCTGTTTACAGCGGAAAAGAACCCTCTGTCCGGCATGGAAATTTGAAAATAAGAGCTGCCGGCATGGGAGATTTTCTGCTTGTTTCAGCCCACTATGGAATGGTGAGTGAGCAGGAATTGAGAGAAATTATCTGCCGGGGTAATCTTTTTATCGGATTTTATGACGGAAATCCAGTTGGTTTTATCGGAGAGCATCTGGAAGGGAGTATGGGACTTTTAGAAATATTCCCCCAGTATCGGGGCAGAGGCTTTGGGACTGAAATGGAAAGCTTTATGATCTGCCATATGCTGGAGAAAGGTCAGCTTCCTTTCTGCCAGGTTGAAACAGATAATTGCAGCTCGATACGACTTCAGAAGAAATTGGGGCTTACGATTTCGGAGGAACATATGTATTGGCTGGGATAAATCTGTCGGATGAGCTAAGAACTTTAAGGCTGAAATTTTTGTCAAAATTTTTTGAAGAAAGATGAATTCGGCATTGATACTCAAACCGTTTTCATGTATAATATTTGTTGATAAAAATTTAGAAGACTAAACAAACGGGAGGAATAACGATGTCTCAGAGAAAAGATATCCATAAAGTGCTGATTATCGGTTCTGGTCCTATTATTATTGGACAGGCATGTGAGTTCGACTATTCAGGAACACAGGCGTGTAAAGCCCTTAAAAACCTGGGTTATGAAATCGTATTGGTAAACTCCAATCCGGCGACGATTATGACGGATCCGGAGATTGCTGACGTTACCTATATTGAACCGTTGAATGTTGAGAGAATTGAGCAGATTATTGCAAAGGAAAGGCCGGATGCTTTATTACCAAATCTTGGTGGACAGTCGGGTCTTAATTTATGTTCAGAACTTGCTAAGGCGGGGGTTCTTGATAAGTATAATGTGGAAGTTATCGGTGTTCAGGTGGATGCGATTGAGCGAGGCGAGGACCGTATTGAATTTAAGAAAACAATGGAAAGCCTCGGCATCGAGATGGCCCGCAGTGAGGTTGCTTATTCTGTGGAGGAAGCGCTTGAAATTGCAGACAGGCTTGGTTATCCGGTTGTTCTGCGTCCGGCTTATACTATGGGCGGCGCCGGTGGCGGCCTTGTCTATAATGTGGATGAACTGAAAACGGTTTGCGCCCGGGGACTTCAGGCGAGCCTTGTCGGCGAGGTGCTTGTTGAAGAGTCAATCCTCGGATGGGAAGAATTAGAGCTTGAGGTTGTCCGTGATGCGAAAAACAATATGATTACCGTTTGTTTTATTGAAAATATTGACCCTCTGGGCGTTCATACAGGAGATTCCTTCTGCTCTGCGCCAATGTTGACGATTTCAGAGGAAGTGCAGAAGCGTCTTCAGGAGAAATCCTATAAGATTGTTGAAGCGATTCAGGTAATCGGCGGAACAAATGTACAGTGGGCCCACGACCCTGTGACAGACAGAGATATTATTATTGAAATTAATCCGAGAACATCCCGTTCTTCCGCGCTGGCTTCCAAAGCCACAGGCTTCCCGATTGCCCTTGTTTCCGCAAAACTGGCAGCGGGACTGACATTGGAGGACATTCCATGCGGTAAGTACGGCACATTGGATAAATATAAACCGGATGGCGACTATGTTGTTATCAAGTTTGCCCGTTGGGCTTTTGAAAAGTTCAAAGGCGTGGAGGACAAACTGGGTACTCAGATGCGCGCGGTCGGCGAGGTTATGAGTATCGGAAAAACCTATAAAGAAGCATTCCAGAAAGCTATCCGAAGCCTTGAGACAGGCCGATATGGCCTTGGACATGTCAAGGATTTTGACACAAAGTCCAAAGAAGAACTTTTGCATATGCTGATCACGCCGTCCAGCGAGCGTCATTTTATTATGTATGAAGCCCTCAGAAAAGGTGCGACGGTTGAAGAGATTTTTGATATTACAAAAGTTAAACATTATTTTATTGAACAGATGAAAGAACTGGTGGAAGAGGAAGAAGCTCTGGCTGCATGCAAAGGCCGTCTGCCTTCGGATGAAGCGCTTATTGCGGCAAAGAAGGACGGCTTCTCTGATAAATATCTGAGTCAGATTCTTGAGATTTCAGAGGATGAAGTGCGTGAACGCCGCATTGCCCTCGGTGTGGAAGAGGCATGGGAAGGTGTTCATGTCAGCGGCACGCCGGACAGCGCTTACTATTATTCCACATACAATGCGGAGGATAAGAATCCGGTAAATAGTGATAAACCTAAGATTATGATTCTCGGCGGCGGGCCAAACCGAATCGGCCAGGGTATTGAGTTTGACTATTGCTGTGTTCATGCTTCCCTCGCATTGAAGAAGCTTGGCTTCGAGACAATCATTGTCAACTGTAATCCGGAGACTGTTTCAACGGATTATGATACATCCGATAAACTTTATTTTGAGCCGCTGACGCTGGAAGATGTTCTCAGCATTTATAAGAAAGAAAAACCAGTCGGCGTTATCGCCCAGTTTGGCGGACAGACACCGCTGAATCTTGCCGGCGCCCTGGAAAAGAACGGTGTGAAGATTCTCGGAACAGCGCCGGCGGTCATCGATTTGGCTGAGGACAGAGATTTGTTCCGTGCGATGATGGACAAACTGGAAATTCCGATGCCGGAATCGGGCATGGCGGTGACTGTGGAAGATGCGCTGGAAATTGCGGATAAGATTGGATATCCGGTGATGGTGCGTCCATCCTATGTTCTTGGCGGCCGGGGAATGGAAGTTGTCTATGATGCGGACAGCATGGTCGGCTATATGAAGGCGGCAGTCGGTGTGACGCCGGACCGTCCGATTTTGATTGACCGTTTCCTTAATCATGCAACGGAGTGTGAGGCCGATGCGATTAGCGACGGCACCCATGCTTTTGTACCGGCGGTTATGGAACATATTGAGCTGGCAGGTGTCCATTCCGGTGATTCGGCCTGCATTATTCCTTCAAAACATCTTTCCGAGGAAAATGTAAAGACGATTAAAGAATATACACGGAAAATCGCGGAGGAGATGCATGTTAAAGGTCTTATGAACATGCAGTATGCGATTGAAAACGGAAAGGTATATGTATTGGAAGCCAATCCGCGGGCATCCAGAACTGTGCCGCTTGTTTCAAAGGTCTGCAACATCCGCATGGTACCTTTGGCTATTGATATTGTGACATCTGAATTGACAGGAAGACCTTCGCCGGTTCCTGAATTGAAGGAGCAGCATATTCCTTACTATGGTGTAAAAGAAGCTGTATTCCCATTCAATATGTTCCAGGAGGTAGACCCGGTACTTGGGCCGGAAATGCGTTCCACAGGCGAAGTTCTCGGACTTTCCACATCCTGGGGCGAGGCTTTCTATAAGGCTCAGGAGGCAACTCAGACACGGATTCCGCTGGAAGGTACTGTATTGATTTCTGTCAGCGATAAGGATAAGCCGGAGGTAGTTGACCTTGCCAGAGAGTTTGCTGAGGTCGGCTTTAAGATTATTGCTTCCAAGAATACATGCAAGCTGATTCGGGAAGCGGGAATTGAGGCGGAAGTTGTCAATAAGCGGAGCGAAGGCCGTCCGAATATGCTGGATTTGATCACCAACGGCAAGGTGGATTTAATTATCAACACGCCGGTGGGCCAGGAGCGGAAAGCGGATGACAGTTATCTGCGGAAAGCCGCTATCAAGAAAAAGGTCGCTTATTTTACGACAATGGCAGCAGGACGGGCAACAGTCAGCGGCATTAAGTCCATTAAGAAATTTGGACACAGCGAAGTAAAATCCCTTCAGGATTTACACGCGGAGATTAAAGATAAATAAAAAGATAAAAAACAAGCGCCGGAGCTTACACAAGGCTCCGGCGCGCTTTTTTTAAAATTAATCCACTTTTTTGATGCGGTAGCTGCCTGTACTTTCACGGAAAGCATTGATGATGGATCCGGCGCTGCAGACAAGGGTTAAAATGTAGCCGATGGCTAATTCACCATAGTAGCTTGCAACAAGGTCCGTTTCCTCAAGGATGTACCCCAGGTCCTGATAGACTTCAGTGAAGGTCCAGCCGTATTCTTCCAGGGCGCTGTAGGCATCCCATGACCATGAGATTTTATTGGCGAAGAAAATCATAATCAGCATAATGACGACGGAGCCGATGACACCCTTTTTATCCAGATGACCGCCGAGAATAGCATACCCTTTCATGGCACAGATGGCGGTAACGGCTCCGGCGATGCCGGCAATATAGCCGAGGTGGTAAATGAGAACCCAGAGGATACATCCAATCAGGGAACCGAGAAAGGCGCCGACCAGTCCGGCAACCAGGCTGCTCTTTTTCGACTGAATATTCTGCTGATTGGCCTGGAGAGAAGATTGAATTTTGTCTTTACATGTATCGCAGAGGAAGTAGTGACTGCCGTTGATTTCATAACAGTTGATCTGCTCCATATCCGTGCCGCATTCGGAACAGCCGGATGAGAAAGTGTGGCTGATAAGATAATCGATAATCGGTTCCACAATGCCGTTTACAGTGTCTGGAATATTTTTTGCCAGAGAAGGCACTTTAATAGTGAGCTGAATGTTGTGGGAGCCGGTGACTGCGGTTAAAAGCTTCTTCTCATTTAATTGCTGATTGTTGAGAAAACTGTTGAGGGCAGCCAAATCGGCGGCATCGGAAGGGTTGACGCTGATTTTTATGAGGTACTGGGCCTGGACAGCGTCCATCGTGATATAAAAGCCTTTATACAGGCCGGATAGATGGGTTTTGAAATCCTGAAGGCAGCCGCCGAGGATTTGCGAGCGTAATTTTTCTTTTAACATAACATTTTCCTCCGTAAATGTGTGATTTAATATGATAGTATAATAGCATTTTTTGATGAATCCGACAAGATAGTCCTTGCCCTTTTGCCGGGGGCAGCGTTATAATTCTAGGAGTAAACGGAAGAGAGTAAAAATTAGGAGACGGATAAAATGAAAGCTTGTATTTTTGATTTGGACGGAACGCTGGCAAATACTTTGGAATCCATGGCGACCTGCGCTAATCGGATTATTGAACCTATGGGCTATGGGCCGCTTCCGACAGAAAATTTCAGATATTATGCAGGAGATGGGGCAAAGACCCTGGTTGAAAGGGTGCTGAGGGGCGCCGGCGATAAAGAGTTGTCCCACCTGGAGGAAGCCTATCAGGCTTACAGGGAGATTTTTGATAAAGACTGTACTTATAAAGTTGTCGTATATGACGGGATGACGGAAACACTGAAAAAACTCAAGGCCATGGGCGTCAAACTGGCGGTCCTCTCAAACAAACCCCATGTTCAGACAAAAAAGGTGATTTCCAGTCTCTTTGGCGATGATTTATTTGACTGGGTTCAGGGGCAGCAGGACGGCATTGAAAAGAAGCCGGACCCATCCGGGGCTTTAAAGATTGCGGAAACTTTCGGGGTCAAACCGGAAGAATGTATGTATGTCGGCGATACGAATGTCGATATGATGACGGGAAACCGGGCAGGCATGTTTACCGTGGGAGTTCTCTGGGGGTTCCGCGGAGAAAAAGAGCTGACGGAGAATCATGCCCATGCGCTGGCGGAAAAGCCGGAAGATTTAATTGAACTTTACACTGGAAAATAAGCAAAACAGATTTGGAGGCGATATACATGTGTGGTATATGCGGTTTTACAGGGAAATTGCCGGATAGCAAAGAAGTATTGACGCGGATGATGGACCGCATTAAACATAGAGGGCCGGACAGCGCCGGACAGTTTATCACGGACAAGGCGGCCTGGGGATTTCGGCGCTTGAGCATCATCGATTTGGATAATGGCTCCCAGCCCATGTTCAACGAAGATAACAGTATTGTCATTGTTTTTAACGGCGAGATCTATAACTATAAAATTCTCAGAGAGGATTTAATCGCGAAGGGACATGTGTTCCGAAATAATTCGGATACGGAAGTGCTTGTTCACGGCTATGAAGAATATGGCACAGATTTGCCGAAACACTGCCGGGGAATGTTCGCGTTTATGATTTATGACACGAATAAAGATATTGCCTTTGGCGCCCGGGACTATTTTGGAATTAAGCCTTTTTATTACAGCGTGGTGAAGGGAAATCTTGTTTTCGGCTCAGAAATCAAATCAATTCTTGAATATCCGGGATATGAGAAGAAGGTAAATACCGAGGCATTGGAAGAGTATCTGACCTTCCAGTACTCTGTCCTTCCTGAGACATTTTTCAAGGGGATTTTCAAACTGCCTCCGGCCCACAGCATTTTGTTTAAGGACGGAAAAGTCGATATTCAGCGGTATTGGGAGCCGGATTATGACATTGATGAGAATGCGGATTTTGATGAACTGGTGGACAAGATTGACGCCCGGATGGCGGAATCTGTCGAAACCCATATGATTAGTGATGTGGAGGTTGGTTCCCTGCTCTCCAGCGGAATCGATTCCAGTTATATTGCGACGATTTCCAAAGCGGATAAGACATTTACGGTGGGCTTTGATTATGATAAATTTAATGAAATATCCTATGCAAAAGATTTGTCCGAGAAGATTGGCACCCAGAATTTCAGTAAACTCATTTCGGAAGAGGAGTATTGGAGTGTGCTGCCGGAAATCCAGTATTATATGGATGAACCTCTGGCGGATGCCTCCTGCGTGGCCCTCTATTTTGTAGATAAGACGGCTGCAGAGCATGTGAAGGTTGTCCTTTCCGGCGAGGGTGCGGATGAATTTTTCGGCGGATATAATATCTATCATGAGCCGGTATCCTTAAAGGGTTATCAGCGGCTGG
>URND01000075.1 GCA_900549105.1 uncultured Eubacteriales bacterium | reverse complement strand
GCCGTGGCAATGGCAATCTCAGCCTGCTCACGCATACTGGATAAAATCAAATCCCGGCTCTCCGGTTCGATACCGCCCGTATCAACCATTGTAAACTGCTTGTCCAGCCAGGTAACTTCCGCATAAATCCGATCTCTGGTCACGCCCGGCGTATCCTTTACAATAGATATCTTGCGCCCGGCCAGCACATTAAATAATGTGGATTTTCCCACATTCGGCCGCCCAACAACGGCCACAATTGGTTTACTCATATATATTAATCTCCTTCTTCTATCAGCGCGTCATACAAATCTTTTCCGTTTGATTGTACAATACGAATCGGAACTTGTAAAGTTTTTTCAATTTCTGAGACATGCATATCATCCAAAAGCACGTCCTCGCCGCTGCGAAGCACATTGACAGGAAGCAGCAGCCTTTCTCCCAAATCCCGGCCCTTTAATGCCCGGATAATGTCCTGCCCTGTGAGCAGCCCGGACACGGTAATCTGAGAACCGAAGAAATAGTTTGTCACCTCGACAACATCCGCCTGAATATTCGGATAAACGTCGTTCAGATCCTTAATGAGTTCCCTCAGAAAAGGTCCGGCCAGTTTTCCGGTGGCAATCGTACAGCGGCCTTTTTTTAAACGGCTTTTTTCAAAATGATTTTCCGATGTCCGTGTTCTTTTCGCCGCATCCTCATTCAGCGCTTCATGGAACTCCCGTTCCTGCAGGCGAAGCATGCCGACGCCGTTTTCAAGCTGGACATAGCCGTCATAGTTTTCTTCCGGAGGAAGCGGTTCTCCTGCAAGAATATACCATTCATCGCTGGCATGGACAAAATGGGTGTCATACTCTTCCATGAATTTTTTCTGATAACCATGGATTATATCAATCACTTCCCTGGCATCCTCCGGCGTAAAAGCCTCCAGAGGATAAAGTCCCTCCCGATGGTCCGACAATCCGACAGGCACCACCGACAGGCTTTCCATATAAGGAAGAAAACTTCCCAGGTCATCAATGGTTTTTCGCAGTTCATCGCCGTCGTTGACACCTTTGCACAAAACAATCTGTCCATTCATAAGAACGCCGGCTTCATAGAGTTTCTGCATCTGCTCCATGATTTTTCCGGCAAACCGGTTGTGAAGCATCATGCAGCGCAGCTCCGGATTGGTCGTATGCACCGAAATATTAATCGGCGACAATTTATATTTGATAATGCGCTCCAAATCCTTATCCTTCATATTTGTTAAGGTAATATAATTTCCCTGAAGGAAAGACAGTCTTGAATCATCATCTTTAAAATACATGGTAGAGCGCATGCCCTTCGGAAGCTGGTCGATAAAACAGAAAATACATTTGTTGCTGCAGGAATGATAATCATCCATCAGACTGGATTCAAATTCGATTCCCAAATCCTCATCCGCATCCTTTTCAATCTCCAGAATCCATTCCTCACCGTCAATTTTCTGTACAGTCAGTTCAATATATTCATCCTCAATCAAATACTGGTAATCAAAAACATCTTCAATTGTCTGATTATTCACGGCCAGAATCCGGTCCCCCGGCTCCAATTCCAGTTCTTCACCAATACTGCCCGGAAGCACCGCTTTTATTACGTGTCCTTCTTCCATTATAGATTCCTCTTTCACTTGAGACATAAAAATGCCGCCAGACTTCCCCGCTCATTACCGGTTTTCCGATGGGACCAGAGAAGCTCCGGGTGGCAGCCTGTACACCAATGAGTTATCGTGATATTTTCCGGGAGCATCCCCGCATCCAGCATCACCTGCCGGTTGGCTTCCCACAGGTTCAACTGATATTTATCATTTCCCTTAGCGTACATTAACATGCTGCTCATTCGAAATTCTTTCTCAAAAACTTCCGCCACTTCCCGGCTGACTTCATAGCAGGACTGGCAGATAGACGGCCCGATAACGCCCACAATATCCTTCGGCTCGGAGCCATAATTTTCCGCCATGGCTTCCACGGTGCGTGCGCCGATGCGCCCGGCTGTTCCCCGCCATCCCGAATGGGTAAGGCCGATGGCTTTTTTCACCGGGTCCACAAAAAACAGAGGAACACAATCCGCATGATAGGAAATCAGCGGCAGCCCCGGCACATTGGTCACCTGGCCGTCCACATTAAAATATTTTTTAGGCCAGAGGATGCCGTGTCCCGCGTCCGCCTCCGTCACAACCCGCACATTGGTGGTATGGGTTTGATCCGTTGACACAATTTTATTTTTATCCATATGGACAGCGGCGCAAAAACGCCGAAAATTTTCATCCACATGGGCTTTTTTATCACCGCGGGTATAGGACAGGTTCATAGACTTGTAAATGCCCTCGCTGACTCCGCCCAACCGGGTGGAAAAGCCATGTTCCACACATCCGAGGGCGTCCAGCGCCCGATACCGTATCACCGGTACATCTGCTTCCCAGTCCACATATTCCGATGTACATTCTAAATTCATATAAATCTCCTGTTCATTTCTTACGGCGAAAGACAGCCGCCGTCAAAAAGCATTTTTAATATGTTCCAGCCCGTGATCTTCAAATAAAATCACATCAAAACGGTAGTCTTTCTGCCATGAAAGCTTATGTTCGTAAATATATTGCCGGGCGGTACGGCGTATTTTCTGCTGTTTAGCTTTTGTCACCGCCATTCCCGCACTGCCGAAAGCATTGCTGCGCCTTGCCTTTACTTCCACAAAAACAACCGTATTCTCCGGCGATTCTCCAATCAAATCAATCTCGCCATACCGGCAGGCATAGTTTTTTTCTAATATTTTATACCCATTCCGGCACAGATATTCGGCGGCCCGGGTTTCATATTCTTTTCCAAGCAAACGCTTATTCACGGGCCATCCTCCCTCTGAACCCCTAAATAAAATGGGTGATAAAGCTGCGCCGGTGAATCGGACACGGGCCCAGTTTCTGTATTTTTTCAATGTGCTCTTTTGAGCCGTAGCCTTTATGCTTATCAAAACCGTATTCCGGAAAAATCTCATGATAGGCTTTCATCATTCTGTCCCTGGTCACTTTGGCAATGACACTGGCCGCAGCGATGGAAAGGCTTTTTGCATCCCCCTTAATAATCTTTACCTGGGGAATATCCAACCCGGGAATGATAACCGCGTCATTTAATAAAACATCCGGGCGGAATTTCAAATGGCCTGCGGCCTGACGCATCGCTTCATAGGTTGCCTGCAAAATATTAATTTCATCAATCCGCTCCGGCGAAACAATTCCTGTTCCCACAGCCAAAGCCCTGGCCATAATGATATCGTATAATTCCTCCCGGCGCTTCTCGCTGAGCTGTTTTGAGTCATTAAGATAAGGAATCTTTAATCCCTTCGGAAGAATGACGGCTCCGGCCACCACCGGGCCTGCCAGCGGACCCCGCCCCGCCTCGTCAATTCCGCAAATATACTCGCAGCTCTCATAATACTTTTTTTCATAAAAGAGCATGTTCTCCAGCCGTTCCGCCTCTTTTTCTGCCCGTTTCATCTGATTCCGGCAGCTCTCCACAAGCTTTATAACGCCCGAACGGGTATCTGCTTCGTATTTCTCTATAAACAATTGCCCGTCTTCCGGGCGGATTTCCGAGAGTTCCCGGCGAATTTCACTGATGGTTGCCATAATTCACCTCTTCTGACTGTATATTGACTGTATGTCCATTGAAAAAATTCTCCTGCCCATAAAGCAGGAGAATGATTATATTATATCTACTGATGTTTCAACAAAGTCACTCTGTCCAACGGCCAGATTCTCAGCCACGCCCGGCCGATAATGTCTGAGCGCTGGATATTTCCCACCGAGGCAAAACGGCTGTCCTGGCTGTTATTCCGATTATCTCCGAGGACAAAATATTCATTCGGCCCCAGTGTTATCGCGTCGGCCGCCAGTCCTCCGTCCTTCATCACTTCATTGCCGTAAGTCTCATTCAGCTCAAAGCCGTTGATATAGACACGGCCCTCTTTAATCTCAACCGTCTCCCCCGGCATACCGATAATTCGTTTAATCAGCAGCTTGGAAGTATTCGCCTTTTGAGGGAATACGATAATATCAAACCGCTTCGGCTCTTTAAAGCGATAGGTGATTTTATCCGTAATCAGATTCTCGCCATCCTCGAGTGTCGGATTCATCGAATCGCCAATGACAATGGTCCTCTGCCCGACAAACTTAATGACGCAAAACATGACGGCAACAACGACAGCACAATAAATAATCAATCCAATAATCTCTTTTGCTTTACTCTGTTCAATTTTTTCCGGTTTTGTTTTTCTATCAGAATAAATTTTTTTACTCATTTGTTCTACTCCTGTGGAAATTCCAATGTCAGCCGACCAAGCTTGCCGGAGCGGAAATCGTCAATCAAAAGCTTTGAAGCCTTATCCAAATCCAGAGTATTTCCCTTCTGGCGACAGTTTCTTACCTCGGCAATGCCTTCCAATACAGCTATTTTATCACAATTTTCATTAACTGCATATCTTTCTTCTAAAATTCCCGGATAAAATTCTTTCAAAAACTCAATAAGACGGATGGATAATTCACTGATATTTAAAATTTCGTCTTTAATGGAGCCAATCAGGGCCAGACGTTCGCCGACTGCCGGGTCGTCAAATTTCGGCCACAAAATTCCCGGTGTATCCAGCAGCTCCACATTTTTATTGAGCCGAATCCACTGCTTGCCCTTTGTCACCCCCGGCTTATTTCCCGTTTTCGCACAGGCCTTTCCGGCATAAGTATTAATAAATGTAGATTTCCCCACATTGGGTATACCGACAATCATCGCTCGCACCGGGCGATTGATGATGCCCCGCTTTCTGTCCCGCTCAATCTTTTCTTTGCAGGCTTCCTGAATCATATTGGTTATATTCTTTATCTGTCCGCCCTTGCGCGCGTCCAGCTTATACACATAAAAGCCCTGTTTCTTAAACCAGCGCTCCCATTCGGCCGTCCGTTCCGAATCCGCCAGATCGTATTTATTCAATAAAATCATACGGGATTTCTGTCCGGCCAGCTGGTCAATATCCGGATTTTTGCTGGACAGGGGAATTCGTGCATCCACCAGCTCTATCACAATATCAATCAGCTTTATATCTTCCTGCATCATCCGCCGGGCTTTCGTCATATGCCCCGGATACCATTGAATATTCATAAATTCCGTCCTCCTACTTCACTCTGCCCTCAATCTGGGATTTATCAATCACCCCGATGCTCGATGACCGGCTGTCATAGCTGCTGTTATTGTAATTATCACATAACATAAAATAGTCATCATCCTGCAATAGGACGACATCGTTGGCAATTCCCGCATCCTCAATCGGCTCGTCCCCCACCGGATAGGTGATTTCTTTATCATCCACATAGATTTTTCCGTTTTGAATCTGAACTTTTTCTCCCGGAAGGCCAATAATGCGGAGTACATAATAGACATTGGATTTCGTCTCACCCATTTTAACCGCCACCGTGTCCATCCGTTTCGGCGATGTGATTTTATATATGAACTGATTGATTTTCAGCACTTCCTCCGCCTCAAAGGTGGGCGCCATAGCATCATTGGAAATAATGGTTTTCATGCCAAAACCCCGGACATACATCACGGCGATGCCCACCACAAGAAACCATCCGATGATGAACATGCCGAGGTTCATCGCATGGGCGCCAATCCGAAGTTTTCTTACTTTATAGATGGAACGTTTCCATTTACGTTTTACTTTCGTTTTGCGTTTTCCCTGAGTCATGGACTGCTCCTTTTCCATTATAAAAATGGGACAACTACCTAAGTACTTGTCCCATAGATTTCGATGAATTATTTAACCAATTCTTTAACTTTAGCTCTCTTACCTACTCTGTCTCTTAAGTAGAACAATTTAGCTCTTCTTACTTTACCTCTTCTTACAACTTCAATCTTTTCTACGATTGGAGAATGTAATGGCCATGTCTTTTCTACGCCGACACCGTTGGAGCTTTTTCTTACTGTAAATGTCTCACGGCTGCTGCCATTCTGACGTTTAATAACAGTTCCCTCGAAAACCTGGATTCTTTCACGGTTTCCTTCTTTTACTTTTGCGGATACGCGAACAGTATCGCCTACGTTGAACTGAGGTACTTCAGCTTTTAACTGAGCAGCTTCAATATTTTTAATAATGTCGTTCATCTCAATGAACCTCCCTTAAATTTATAAATTCGACGTTCTTAATACATTGCCTGAAGTAACAGAGGACCGTCTTTTTTCATACCAAAATACTATAACACACTCATTCGGAAAAATCAAGATTTTTCCTGAGCTTTTCCAGTGTTTTTTTGTCATCTTTTGACAATTCGGCCTTTTCCAGCAATTCGGGCCGCCGCAAAAGGGTGCGCTTCAAAGACTGCTCCCTCCGCCATTTTTCGATATTGCCATGATGGCCGGATAAGAGAACCGCCGGCACTTTTTTGTCCATAAATGTCTCCGGGCGGGTATACTGGGGATATTCTAAAAGCCCATCCTGAAATGATTCGTACTCCGCCGAATCGTCATTATTCAAAACGCCGGGAATGAGCCGGGAAATCGAATCAATCATCACCATGGCCGGAAGTTCGCCGCCGGTAAGAACGTAATCGCCGATGGATAATTCATCAGTGACAATTTCCTCCAGCACCCGCTCGTCAATGCCCTCATAGTGACCGCAGAGAAAGATTAATTCCTCCTCTTTGGAAAGCTCCTCCGCAATGGCCTGGCTGAATACTTTCCCCTGGGGCGTCATATAGATCACCCTCGGCTTTTTCTCCATATCTTTAACAATATCCTGATAGCAATCGTATACCGGCCCCGGCTGCATAACCATTCCGGCCCCGCCGCCATAGGGATAATCATCCACATGCTTATGCTTATCCTTCGAATAATCCCGGATATTGACAATATTCAATTCAAATATATGATTTTCGATAGCCCTTCCCGTGATACTTGTCCGAAGTCCGCCGGACACCATATCCGGAAAAAGCGTCATTACATGAAACCGCATCCTTTACTCCTTTTATCCTTTACCTGCGATTTAAATCTAAAAGCCCCGGAAGCAAATGAACCGTTACTTTTCCTGTCTCCGGGTGAATCTCCGGCACGCACTGTTCAATATAAGGAATCAGCACTTCATCGCCTTCATCGGTTTTAACAACAAAAACATCGTTGGCCCCTGTCTGAAGCACATCCGTCAAAACGCCGATATCCTGCCCCTCGTCGCTCACCACCTGAAGGCCAATCAAATCGACAATAAAGAATTCATTTTTTTTCAGCTTCACCGCATGCTCCCGGCTTACAAGCAAATCTTTCCCCTTATACCGCTCCACATCATTCAGCGTATCTATTGATTTGAATTTTAAAATCGGCGTCTGCTTAAAAAATTTACAGCTCTCCACCTCCACGGCTATCTGCTCCCGGCCGGTGTCAATGACACACTGTTTCAGCTTTTTAAAACGGCTGATATCATCGGTTGTCGGAAATATTTTAACTTCGCCGCGAACGCCATGGGTGTTTGAAATCACCCCGACACGTAAATATTCTTCCATATATATTATATATTCCTTTCATCCCTTATCCCGAAAAGACCCCAGTCCGTAACGGATTGAGGTCTTTTCAAATGCTGAATTACTGAAGAATTTCAACAATTACTTTTTTGTCATCCTTTGATGCAGCGGATTTTACAACGGTACGAATTGCTCTCGCAATCCGCCCCTGTTTGCCGATGACTTTGCCCATGTCCTCCGGGTCAACTTTAAGCTCCAGAACAATGGATTTCGGGTGAACAGTCTCCGTAACAACAACACCTTCCGGATGGTCAACAAGAGCCTTAGCGATAACTTCAACTAATTCTTTCATCCCTCGCACCTCCATCAGCAATTATTTTGTAATTCCTGCATTTTTGAATAATTTGCTTACAACTTCTGTTGGCTGAGCACCGGTGGATAACCATTTCTGTGCCAGCTCTGCGTTGATCTTAACTTCGCTTGGTTCCACATTTGGATTATAAGTACCAATCTCTTCAATGAAACGACCGTCTCTTGGAGAACGGGAATCAGCAACGATAATTCTATAAAAAGGAGCCTTTTTCTGACCCATTCTTCTTAAACGAATTTTTACTGCCATCTTTTTCACCTCCTGAATAAACTTTTGTATATAAAAAGGAAATCTCATTCCTGATTATCAATCTCTCACCGTTTAAAAACCAAACGGCATACGGAATTTACTCCGTTTTTTTCCGGAAAGCTGTCCAGAAAACTGTTTCATCATCTTTTTCATCATATCGAACTGTTTGACAAGGGCGTTAACTTCATTGATAGAAACGCCTGCGCCGGCGGCAATCCGCTTTTTACGGCTCATATTCATCAAATCCGGATTGGCCCGTTCCTCCGGCGTCATCGATAAAATGATGGATTCTGTCCGTTTCATCTGAGCTTCACTGCCGCTCAAATCCACATTTTTCAACTGACTTCCCATTCCCGGAATCATGGCGATTAAATCCTGAATATTTCCCATATTCTTAACCTGGCTCATATTGTCAAGATAATCTTCATAAGTAAATTCTGCTTTTTTGAACTTACGGGTCATCTCTTTGGCTTTATCCGCATCAATCTGGGCTTCCGCCTTTTCAATCAATGTGAGGACATCGCCCATACCGAGAATTCTCGAGGCCATCCGGTCCGGATAAAACTGCTCCAGATCCGAAAGCTTTTCGCCCATGCCGACATAAAGAATCGGCTTGCCGATAACTGCCCGGATAGAGAGGGCCGCGCCACCCCGGGTGTCGCCGTCCAGCTTTGTCAGAATAACGCCGTCCAGGCCCACCGTTTCATCAAAGGATTTGGCCACATTGACTGCATCCTGGCCCGTCATCGCATCGACAACAAGAATGGTTTCATCGATGTCCAGCGCTGCTTTGATATTCTGCAGCTCCGCCATCATCTCTTCATCCACATGAAGCCGTCCGGCCGTATCCAGAATCACCACATTAAAATTATTTTTAGCTGCATGTTCTACAGCGGCTTTGGCAATATTCACCGGATTCTGATTCTCGCCCATGGCAAAAACCGGAACTCCCTGTTTCTCGCCGTTCACCTGAAGCTGTTTAATCGCTGCCGGACGGTAAACGTCGCAGGCAACAAGCAATGGGCTCCGCCCCTTCTGCTTCATCTTTCCGGCAATCTTGGCGCATGTTGTCGTTTTTCCGGCGCCCTGGAGACCTGCCATGAGAATAATGGTCACTTCATTGGAAGGCTTTAACGGAATCTCCGTTGTCTCGCTTCCCATCAGGGAAACCATCTCTTCATTAACAATCTTAATCACCATCTGCCCGGGCGTCAGACTGTTTAACACATCCTGGCCAATCGCCCGTTCCTGAACAGACTTGATGAACTGCTTAACAACTTTAAAGTTAACGTCTGCTTCCAGCAGAGCCATCTTAACTTCTTTTAAAGCGGCTTTCACATCGGCCTCTGTCAAACGCCCTTTATTTCTCAGGTTTTTAAAGACGTTCTGCAATTTTTCAGATAAACTTTCAAATGCCATGGAAAACCTCCCTTCCGGCTTCATTTATTCCAGCAGGACTCGCGGAAATCACATCTCCTCCAATATCCCGTTGGAAATATTTTCAATCTGCCGCAGATATTCGGTGGATGTTTCAGGGACACCTTCTGTCCTGAGAATCTCTCCGGCCAGTTCATGAATCTTTTCAACCTGTTCTTTGGCCGTCAAAAACTTTTGAACAAGATGAAGTTTCTCTTCATAACCATTCAGAAGTTTCTCACAGCGCTTAACAATATCATAAACTCCCTGACGGCTTATATTCCGGTCCTCTCCAATCTCACTCAGAGAAAAATCATTCAGAACAAAATCCTCATAAATGGATTTCTGATGGGCCGTCAGCAATTCTCCGTAAAAATCATAAAGCAACGCCTGCTTTAACATCTTATCCATAAAAGCACCACCTGTAAAGTGTTTTTACTTTACAGGTGGTATTCTACCTTATCTTTGAACGGATGTCAACTGATTTTTTGGAATTTTTCGTAAAAATTAATAAATTTGCTTCGGTCCCTTCAAAGCCGGCCGGTACCCCCGCTGTTCCAACTCTTTTAAAATCCGCTCTTTATGCTCAGTACCAAAGGCTTCCAGCGTAATCCGAAGTTCCACCACGTTGCTTCGGTTGACGCTGACAAACTGATTATGCTCCAGCTTGATGACATTGCCCTGAAGCTCGGCGAGTATACCCGCAACCCTGTGGAGTTCCCCCGGCTTGTCCGGCAAAAGTACAGACACTGTAAATATACGGTCTCTCTGGATTAAACCATTCTGGACAACAGAGGCAATGGTAATCACGTCCATATTTCCGCCGCTCAAAATAGAAACGACCTTTTTGCCCCGGATATCCATCTGCTTCAGGGCGGCTACGGTAAGCAGACCGGAATTTTCCACAATCATTTTATGATTTTCCATCATATCGAGAAAGGCAGCAATCAAATCGTCATCCTCAACAGTGATAATATCGTCCACATTTTCCTGGATATAAGGAAAAACCACATCCCCCGGCGTCTTTACCGCCGTGCCGTCGGCAATGGTTGTCACCTTCGGCAGAGTCACCACATGTCCTGCAGCCAGAGACGCCTTCATACAGGCTGCCCCGGCCGGTTCCACGCCGATTACCTTAATCTTTGGGTTGAGCATTTTAGCCAGTGTGGAAACACCGCAGCATAAGCCGCCGCCGCCAATCGGCACAAGAATATAATCCACTGTCGGAAGTTCCTTGATAATCTCCATGGCAATGGTTCCCTGGCCGGTGGCCACAATCTCGTCATTAAAGGGATGAATGAAGGTATAGCCCTTTTCCTCCGCCAGTTCCAGCGCATAGGCGCAGGCATCATCATAGACATCGCCGTGAAGAATAACTTCCGCGCCATAGCCCTTTGTCCGATTAACCTTAATAAGGGGAGTGCTTGTCGGCATAACGATAACCGCTTTCGCCCCTATAAGCTTTGCCGCATAGGCCACACCCTGGGCATGGTTTCCGGCAGAGGCAGAAATGATTCCCCGTTCCCGCTCCTCCTGTGTCAATGTGCTGATTTTATAGTAGGCGCCGCGCAGTTTATATGCGCCTGTAAACTGCATATTTTCCGGTTTAAAATAAACCTTTGCGCCGGTCTTCTCTGAAAAATAATCGCTGTATACCAGCTTTGTCTCAAGCAATACCCGATTCAGCCGTTCAGAAGCTTCCTCAAATTTTTCTAATGTCAACATGATGTTTTTCCCCTCTTCTTATGATTGGAACAGTGCGTCCACAAAGGAATCACTGTCAAATTTCTGCAAGTCCTCAATTTTTTCGCCAATTCCGATATATTTCACCGGCACACCCAGTTCCGCCTGGATGGCAATGGCAATGCCGCCCTTGGCTGTACCGTCCAGCTTTGTCAGAATAATCCCGGTAATATCCGCAGCTTCCTTAAACTGTTTTGCCTGTACCAGGGCATTCTGCCCGGTTGTGCCGTCCAATACAATCATTGTTTCTCGACAGGCATCCGGGTATTCCCTGTCGATGATGCGGTTGATCTTTTTAAGTTCCTCCATGAGATTCTTCTTATTATGAAGGCGGCCCGCTGTGTCGCAGATTAAAATATCCGTATTTCTGGCCTTCGCCGCGGCGACAGCGTCAAAGACAACCGATGCCGGGTCTGACCCCTCCTGTCCGGCGATAATATCCACGCCGGCCCGATGGGACCATTCCGTCAACTGCTCGATCGCGCCGGCCCGAAAGGTATCCGCCGCTGCCAGCAGCACCTTTTTCCCTGCGTTTTTATACTGTCCGGCCAGTTTTCCGACAGATGTCGTCTTGCCAACGCCGTTGACGCCGATAATCAGCATGACCGTCTTTTTATTTTCGAAATCATAGGCATCCTCCGCCACAGCCATCTGCTCTTTAATGGATTTAATCAGATAATCCCGGCACTCCGACGGCTCTTTCAGATGATTTTCTTTGACTTTGACTTTTAAATCCTCGATAATCCTTTCCGTTGTATGGATACCAATATCGGCCATAACGAGAACCTCTTCCAGTTCTTCATAAAAATCATCATCAATGGAAGAAAATCCACTGAAAATATCATCAAATACCGAAGCAATACTGTTCCGGGTTTTGGTCAGCCCTTCAACCAGGCGGCTGAAAAATCCCTTTTTCTCTTCCGACATGTCTCTTCCTCCTATTTATTTTGTCAGTTCATTTTCTATTAAGTTGACGGACACCAGCGCAGACACGCCCTTTTCCTGCATGGTCACGCCATAGAGCACATCCGCCGCATTCATTGTTCCCCGCCGATGGGTGATGATAATAAACTGGGTATCCTCCGTCAGATTATTCAAATAGCGGGCATAGCGCTTAACGTTGGCATCATCCAGCGCCGCCTCGATTTCATCCAGCAGACAGAATGGAGACGGTTTTAATCGCTGAATCGCAAAAAGCAGGGCAATGGCCGTCAGCGCCTTCTCTCCGCCGGAAAGCTGCATCATATTCTGGAGTTTCTTTCCCGGGGGCTGGGCAATAATACGAATTCCCGCCTCCAGGACATCCGCATCCTCCATCAGTTCCAGCGTTCCCTTGCCGCCGCCGAAAAGCTCGGCAAATACCCGGCCGAAATTTTCCTGAATCTTTACGAAATTTTCCCGGAACTTTTCCCTCATGGCCTTATCCAAATCCTGAATAATTCCCGCAAGCTTTCCTTCGGCATCCACCAAATCATCGTGCTGGGCTTTCAGTGTCCGATACCGCTCCGACACCTCTTTATATTCTTCAATCGCATTGAGATTAATATTTCCCAGTCCCTTAATCGCCTTTTTCAGTTCGCTGATTTTATGCCGGATATCTTCCATAGAAAGTTCCTCGCTGTAACCGCTCTGCAATTCCAGGGCGGAATTAAAGGTGAGCTCATACTCTTCCCACATATAATTGCTCAGTTTACTCCGATCCTCCTCACATTTGGAAATCAAATGTTCCAAACGGAAGATTTCTTTATCGAGAAGACTGCACCTGTCAGAGAGGCTCTCCCGGTTCTCAAAAAACTGTTTCTGGACTGCCGTCATCTCCTCTCTGTTTGCTGTGAGTTTTTCCAGCGCCTCATCCAGAGATGCATCGCCGGAAACCATTGTTTCAGCAGCTCTCTGCATCTCCTCGACTCTCCGGCCCTTTTCCTGGATTACAACCTGACATTCATCGAGTTTACGGCTTAAATCCCGATATTCCTCCGCCAGCGTCTCAATTTCTTCTAAAATTCTTTTTCGGTTTTCCTTAAGGAAATTCTGCTTTTGTATGTAACCCGAGAAGTCAATGCCAATCTCGGAAGCCCTGCCGGAAAATTCCTGCTGCACGCGGATTTCCTGCTCCAGCTTTTCATTCAAGGCTTCAATAGCGCCTTCCGCTTCCGCCTTCATTCCCTCATAGCCGGACTGTTCTTTTAAAAGACCGTCCTTCAAACCGTCAATTTCCGAAGTCTGGCGTTTCAGCTCCTCCGCCTCAGCGGAAAGTTCCTCATAGGCGGTTGTCTGAGATGCCGCCGAAGATTTCAACTGATTGACATGCACATACAGCGTATTGGATTTCAGGCCAATTTCCTGCAAATCTTCCTGAATACCCGCCATCTGCCGTTTGTTCTCCCGTTTTGCATCATGGGCCTCATCCGTCTGCCGGTTCAAAAGAGCCAGCTCCTGTTTCAGTTGATTCATCTGAAGGCCCATTTCTTCCATTTCCCTGTGGCGGCCGAGAAGATTACTCGTGCTTTTAAACGTACCGCCGGAAATGGAACCGCCGGGACTTAAAGATTCCCCTTCAAGGGTAACAATCCGCAGAGAATAGCGGTATTTTCTTGCCAGTTTCAGTGCGTTGTCCATCGTATCGGCAACGACCACCCGGCCTAACAGGTAATCTGCCAGCCCGCCAAATCCATCGCCATAGGATACCAGTTCGCTGGCAATGCCGATGACGCCCTTTTCCTTTAAAATTCTTTCTCTCTCCGGCAGTGTCCGGGCCACAATACTGGTCAACGGCAAAAAGGTGGCGCGGCCAAATCGATTTCGTTTTAAATACTCAATCATGAGCTTGGCTGTTTTTTCATCTTTAGTGACCACATTCTGAATACTTCCGCCGAGGGCTGTCTCCACAGCCGTCTCATAGGTTTTATCCACTTTTATGATATCCGCCACAACGCCGATAATTCCCGGCGTCTGCTTTTTCTGCTCCATAATCCGCCGGATGCTGTTTCCATAGCCCTCATACCTCTCGGTAATCCCCTGAAGCGTCTGATATCTGGAACTGAGGCGGTGATATTCCTGCTCTTTTCGGTTCAGGCTTTCATGAAAAGCATCAATCTGTTTCTGAATGGTTTGCCCCTTTGCCAGCAAAGCCTCCTGTTTTCTCTGAAGCATTTCCCGGCGTTCATTTAAGCTCTCCTGCTCTTTGCCATACTTTTCCAACGTCTCTTCCCGGCTGGCCGCC
>URND01000074.1 GCA_900549105.1 uncultured Eubacteriales bacterium | reverse complement strand
AGGGCAATTTTTGCCGGCCAGTTAAATCCAGCCATAACAATAATTGTAACTATAATTGGAATAAAAGCTATGATTGCATACATGCTGTAATTCCTCCCCTCTTAAATTTATTCGAATTACAGGATTTCTGCAAATGTCTGGATACGTGTCTTAACCTGCTCGAAAGCTGTAGACTCCTGGTCAATTTCAATCTGAAGGTTACGAACGCCAGCAGCTTCAAATTCCTGAATAAGAATCGGATAGTCAAACTCTTCTGGGTCACAGAATTTCATCATGCAAACGATAACAGCATCAGCGCCGTATTTGTTTACAGCATCAATGAGCATCTGGCCTTTTGGTTTATTTGCATCTGTTGCCAGGGAACATCCATCGAATTCGTTCCATGCTCTTGCAAGAGCCATCAATGGATCTGCATCCTCAGGAACATCCTGACGGAAGTTACGTGTTTCCTGAGCAAGGTCATCAGCTACGATAGCAAGACCATTTTCAGCGAAGATATCAAGTACATCGTAAGGCTCAACGAGGATACCGGAAACAACAACTTTCTTTCCTTTGTATTCTGGAGCTGGATTTGCTTTAATAGCTTCGATTAATTCTTTAACTAAAGCTGTATGTTTGGATTTCTCCATGAACCAACGAGCTTTAAGTACAGCGTGACGATCGGATGGTTTAATAACTGCAGCATATTCAGCAGCTACATCACTGAATTCACGGCAAACTGCACGGTTTTCATTGTAGATTGCAATACTGTTTTTGATTGCTTTATTGGAAATACGAACATCCAGAAGGTCTTCCAGTTTTTCTTTTACAATCTTGAACTCTTCACGTGCGAATACGTTTGCAGCATCTTTAGCAATCTTACGATTCTGTGGATGTGTAAATGTGATAACCGGAGCTTTTCCGTGCCATTTCTGGCTCATACATTTTAATGTATCGCAAGGTACGGAGAAGATAACTGCATCTAAATCATCATAAGCGCCTTCAAGCTGTAATTCCATTACGGACTGCATAACGGAGCAAGCGAATGGCGGCAGATATGTACGAGCTTTGGAGATAGCTTTTTTCTGAGCACCCCACATACCCATTGGAAGGTATCCGGAAGCATGTACAATTTCTTCAGGGCAGTATACAGGCATAATACCTACTGCGCCTTTACCAGTTTCTTTTTTATAATCTTCCATTGCTTTTTTAGGATCATCAGCAATAGCTTTCAATTCAGCAATAATTTCTTCAACTGTTCTCATGTTACATTCCCTCCTTATTATTTGTTGTTATCCATCATTTCGGATAATGCCTGAACACGAGTTTCGTACTGAGCCTGGGAGAATACGTTAGGGTCAGTCTGGTCACCATCAAAGCTTACAAATGGGATACCCATCTTAGCATTTACATATTCAGCACCTTCGTTGTTAAGGAGACCCATCAGCTTACAGCTGCGGTTAAGGTGAAGAACCATACCATCGGATTTGGAATTGCTAACAACTTTGTAGAACTCTTCATAACGGTTAGAACCGCATGTGTTGATGTATACGTTTGTATAAGCTTCAGCCATGGATTCAAGATCGCCAGGTGTGTAAACAAGGCTCCAAAGTCCTGGATAAGCGGAACCTGTCATAACGGAACCCTGATTCTTCAAACCTTTGAATGTAGCGCCAAGGTATGTCCAAACAGCGATACCTTCCCAGGTTACACGATGTTTCTCGTTTTCAGCTGCGCCGAAAGCATACTGTCCAGCAGCATCTTTTGCTTCCAGTTCGTCAGCAAATTTATGGAATGTAATTTCAGCGTAATCTCTTGCTCTTGCGCAAACGATTAATGCCATATAGTTGAACAAGTCAAAACCATTCAATGGAGATGGTTTGCGGAATGCATATGTAGCAACTTTATTCCACCAGTAAACGGAACGCTGTACCTGTTCCTGAACTTTAAGGAATTTGTCATAATCAAATGCACGGCCTGTAATATCTTCCAACTGTTTGATGGCTGCTCTGTACTGATCTGCGATGTACTCTTTGTTATGACGGGCAACCGGCATTGTATGGTTGAAAGGAACATCGATGATGATGCAAGGGATGTTCAGTTCTTTTGCAAGGTTTTCATACCATTTTAACAGTGTGTTACAGATATTGTTACATGTGATAACCAGGTCTGGAAGCGGAACATAAGCAGCTTTGGATGAAGCTAATTTTTCCGGTTTTTCGCCAGTCATAGCTTCCTGTTTAAGAAGTTCCATATATCCAAGGTTTGTACGTGCATAAGAGCAGATATCAATGTTGTATCCTTTGCTGTGAGCAACATCCAGTAAATCCTGGGATGCTTTTCTTGCGCCGGCGCCGGCTGCATGTGTTTCCGGATAAACCATTGCGATATCCATAGCTACACAGAATTCCGGCGGAGCTACAGATGCGGACCAACAGACTAATTTACCTGCTTTTTTTGCTTCCCATGCTTCTTCATCGAGTTTTGCCTGAAAATATCCCAAACAATCTTTTGAGCTTGCTTCGTTGATATTAATCTCCATAATTTTTACCTTCTTTCTTTAAAATTAAACCGCCTCTTATTTATTTAACAGCTCTTCATAAGCTAAGAGTGCGGCCCCAAGGGCTCCTGTAATCTGAGGATTTGGTGCTACGGTGATTTTCTGTCCCAGTTCCTTTTCGATTGCATCTACTGCACCCGGATTCTGAGCAACGCCACCACACATAACAACATCATTTCTTATTTCGCCGCAGCGGCGAACCAAAGAGCAAGACTTTGTGGCTACGGATTTATGAACGCCGGCCACAATACTTTCTCTGGTCATTCCCTTGGATAACTGGGAAATAACTTCGGACTCTGCAAATACAGTACACGTACTGCTGACAGAAGCCCATTCTCTCGCCTTGAAATGGGCTTCACCCATCTTATCAAGCGGAATCTCAAGGACTCGGGACATTACATCTAAGAAACGCCCTGTTCCGGCCGCACATTTATCGTTCATATAGAACTGTGTGATATTTCCCTTGTCATTTAATGCGATTGCCTTCGCATCCTGTCCACCGATATCAATAATCGTTCTTGCTGTTGGAATCAGATAGAAAATACCTTTTGCATGGCAGCTTATCTCGCTGATCTGCTTATCTGCATTATCTACAGAAAAACGTCCATAGCCTGTTGCCACTGTATAATTAATATCTTCCGGTTTAAGGTCGATGTTTTCAAAAACAGCTTCCATAACTCTGGCCGGGCCAGAAGTTCCTGTTCCCACCTGAACAACTGCGGATGATACGAGTTCCGCACCATCTTTCAGAATAACCGCTTTACTGGATGAAGAACCAATATCTATACCTAATGTATACACGTTATTTCCTCCTGTATCCCCTTCGAATTATTCAGCGTTTCCCCAACGGCTTGTGAATGTTGCATCGTAGTTGATATCACCAGTCTGTTCGATCAACTCAACAAGGATACCCTGTGTATATTTCGGACGAATGAAGTTAACGATGATATCTTCTGTTCCTTCAGTAGGTTCTGTTTCAAGAAGTTCGTATCCCATTGCTTTAACATCTTCCATAGTAGCTCTGATGTCGTCAACAAGGAATGCAACGTGAGCGATTCCGCCTTTGCCTTTGTTGAATTCGCAAAGAACGCCGGACTGAGGAATAATAAATTCGATAGCGTCTGCGCCTTCACCATGTTTTGTGAAAATGAGGTGAGAATCGTAAGCTTTTACATGTCCGCGATAGTCTTCCTGAAGACCAAATGTTTTCATGAAAGCTTCTGCTTTCTCTACTGTAGGTAATACGATACCCCAGTGATGTGTTCTGATAATGTGTTTACCAATCCCTGTGTCTGCAAATAAATTTGCCATAGTAAAAACTCCCTTTCTTTAATATATTTATATTATTTATAGTTCACGTTTTGGAGTGGTCCGGGCCCCGAAGGCCCGTGACCTATATGTAAGTTTGGCTATCTCTTTTTATTATTTATCGGAAAGAGTCATTCCCATAACTTCATCTTTGAAGATTCTTTCATCCATTAATTTTACATTGCCGTTTTCATCGCGGTCAACGATTGGCTGGAAATCCATCTCTGCAAGTACCTGTGTCTCAACGTCGATGCCAGGCGCAACTTCAATCAGATGTACGCCGTCAGCTTTCAGTGCGAATACGGCACGTTCCGTTACATAAAGGACATCTTTGCCTTTCTTTCCTGCAACAACACCGGAGAATGTGATTTCTGTAACTTTGTTAACGAATTTATGTTTCTTTCCTTCTTCAAGAATAGTAAGTTTGCCGTCGCCTGTTTTAATCTTAACACCATTTGTGAAAGTACCGCAGAAGATAGCTTTTTTGGAGTTGGAGGAAATGTTCATGAATCCGCCGCTTCCTGTGATTCTTGTTCCGAGACGGCTAACGTTTACGTTACCGCTTGGGTCAACTTCTGCAAGACCAAGGTAGCAGAGGTCAAGACCGCCGCCATCATAGAAGTCGAACTGATATGGTTCGTCAACATAAGCCTGTGCATTTAATGTACCGCCGAAACGAAGTCCGCCGCCCGGTACGCCGCCGATAGGACCGCACTCTACAGTCAGGGTCATTTCATCAGAAACGCCTTCTTCTGCCGCTACTGCGGATACCCATTCAGGAACGCCGACACCAAGGTTAACAACAACGTTTTTCTTTAATTCCATAGCTGCACGACGGCCGATAATCTTCTTAGCATCAAGTTTCTTAGGTTCAAGACCTTCTACTGCAACCTGTGTATTTCCGGAATAAGCAGGGTCATATGGGCAGTTGATACTCTGGAACTGATGTGGGTCTTCTGCAGGACATACAACAACAGCATCCACATAGATACCAGGGATTTTAACAAGCTTCGGATCAAGCTGTCCGGCTTTAACAACCTTTTCAACCTGAACAACAACTGTACCGCCATTGTTGTGAACAGCCATAGCCTGAGCTGTACAATCCAGCGGAGCCATTTCTTTTTCCATTGTAACGTTTCCTAATTCATCAGCATATGTACCACGGATGAAAGCAACGTCCAAACCTACCCGTGGGTAGAATAACTGTTCTTCGCCTTCAATTTCAATAACTTTAACAATATCTTCTGTTGTCTTTTCATTTAAACGGCCACCGCCAAGACGAGGGTCAGCAAATGTTCCGATACCAACCGGTGTGAATGTACCGATTTTGTGACCGGCACTGTCTCTCAACATGGAAGAAATAGCGCCCTGTGGAATATTATATCCTTCGATTTTGTTTGCATAGAGCATTTCACAAATCTGAGGAACAAAATTGAAATGACCGCCGATAACTCGTTTGATCATTCCTTCATGTGCATAATGGTCAGCGTGGCTGCCATCTTTGTTACCTGTTCCGGCAACATAGAAAAGTGTCAAATCCTTTGGATGACCTGTTTCTAAAAATCTTTCTTCTGCTGCGGCATTTAATGCCTCTGCGATACCGTTTGCAACGAATCCGCTTAATGTTACGGTATCACCGTCTTTAATTAAATCTGCTGCTTCTCTGGCTGTTAATACTTTAACTTTTCCCATAGTGACCTCCTTAAAACCTTTCTTGTATAATTTTCATAATTTATTTTGGGCTTTTATGCATTTATTGTATATTTATTGTATCAGTATTGCAATGAAATCAATCTGACCTTGTTTTATTCAATTTTCTCAAGTTGAATTCAATTTGATTCAATTTTTACTTGACAATCCACTAACAAACCACCATACTATATATATAGCGTGCTAATGAATTAAGGTTATCATGTGATAACTTATAATTATCATGTTATAAATTCTACGAATATATGGAGGTGTAATGCAATGAGTGCATACGGTTCTTTACTCAAAAACCTAATCAACTTTTCCGGCTCCAAACTGTCTACAGTAGCTGAAGAAGTCGGCTATGATGTATCCTACATAAGCAAATGGTGTAATAAAGCCAAACTTCCTGCCTCCAAAATGGCTCCAAATATTAATCGTACGCTTGCCAACCATTTCTCAAATGAAATATTAAAACACGAAGATTTGGCTACCTTTTCAAAAGCTTTTTCTGTGGAAGCCACGCCGGAAAACCTGAATTCGATCATTTATAGTCTTCTCAAGGAAAACTATAAGGAATCCAGCCGCGAAGCTGCCAATGACTTAAATAACAGCGAAGCCTATAAGACGAAGATTCTTTCTCTCGCCAATGACATTTATGAATTTTTTAATCATGAACTGCCGACTGCCCTTTTATCCTATAATGAACCTCTGGAGGTTTTATGTACTTTGGATATCTGCCGGTTTATCAACATCAATAACATTGATCTGCCGATTTATCCGACACCGCCTTATGACATCAATGTTAAAATGGCTTTGGACAGCAAGAAGTTCTTTGCGGACAGTCCTTATTACTTACCGCAGCTTTATTATTTCATAAACTCCCACAGTTATCTGACTTTTGACTTTTATGACAATACTTTGATGGATTCTCTGAATACCATCATCATTAAAGACCATATGGCCATTTTATGCGCCGTAGACCAGTACAGCCGTATACTTACAGCCACCGTGATAACAGATCCGGAAAAGGTCAATCAGATTTATATCCGAACATTACCTTCCTTCCGCAACACCGATCTTCTAATCCATGCAACCGAATCGGAAGAGTTTTACCAGCACGGTTATCGGACGGATTTTTACTCAAGAGATAATTTTCAGATTTTCCTTGCCCGCGGCTTTGAATTTCTGCTTCCTGTAGAATGTTGGGAATCCATCACCCGCACCGCGCTGGAACGGGATAAGGATGAATTTATGGCCCATCTGGTTGCTCAGCTCCAGATTACCTGGGAAGAGATATTCGAAAAAAATTCAATGGACTTCTTCGTCCTCAAATCTTCTTTGCTGAAGTATATGGAGGACGGAGAAATCATCTTTGCCGACGTTGTCTATAATATGACGCCGGAGGAGAGGAAACTGCATATCCAGAAAGTTCTGGATATCACAAAGAAAAATCCAAATATCCATTTTTATGTTATCGATGATGAATACCTGCCGAATGTCCAGCATTTGTTACATACCTCCGTATTCAACAACCGGAAAAAGCTTTTCCTGAAGAATCCGGAGCGCTATCATACGGATATCGGACCGCATCTCTATTCCGTGCTCTCAGACCAGATGATCAAGGAAGTTAACGACTTTTTGGATAATCTGAAATCTCATCCTTACTGCTTCTTTTACGATTCAGAGGGGATACAGAAATTTGCTGAAAAATACGGTTCTCTTGTCTATCGCATGATTGATCTAAGCGCTTTTAAAACAAACAAGTAAACTTCGTGAAGAGTGCCTGCCTCCTACATAGAAATAGGAGGCAGGCAGTTTTTGTATGCAAATAATTGACTCATTAATCGTTTGATTTAAAAAATACCTTTTATGCTGAAATCATATCACAAATTATTTTCTATGTAAATAGTTTGCATGCTAATTATTTACACAAAATATATTCTTCAATTTTAGTAATTTTACACAATCTTTTTCATTTTTTTCACATTTGTCAAAAAATATCAGCACATTGCTTTTATATTGGACGCCACGGTGAAAGATGCCTCCGTTACGGCGCTTACATCATCTACGGTATACTCCGGGTTTATTTCAGTCATAACCAAGCCCTTTTCTGTGACGTCAAACACACACATTTCCGTGATGATTTTGTTGACACAATGAACAGCCGTATATGGCAGCGTGCATTTTTTCAGGATTTTAGGTTTTCCCTTCGCAGAATGTTCCATAGCGACGATAACTTTTTTAGCGCCAACCAGTAAATCCATCGCGCCGCCCATTCCCGGCATTTTCTTGCCCGGAATAATCCAATTAGACAGAGAGCCCTCCTGGTCGACTTCCAGGCCGCCAAATATCTGCAAATCGATCGAACAGTACTTTATGATAAAATCAAACGCTATAAGATTAGCATTTGATATATGGGATACCTGAAAGGGTATAAATTATTATTTGCTGCATGGTTTGAAAAAGCCTATTCTGGTCATACTCATAAGTGAGGAGGCATTTGAATGGAGCGCAGACCTGTACATCAATGGATGGTATTAATCACTTACGTGGTTCTTTTAATTATAATTATTGTTCATTCCGGATATATATGCAGGCAGCTTGTGTTTGCGGGACGTCAGTTTTTTCCGGTAATTGGTGCGGGGATTCTGGCTTTGGTGCTGAATCATCCTTATGAGTATGTACGACGATTTTACGAGGAGAAAGGTAAGATACCTAAGAAAGCCGCCCGGATTTTCGGCTTGCTGACAGTTTATCTGGGAGCGGTTGGGGCAGTTGCGGCAGTATTTTGTTTTGCACTGCCCCGATTGTTGTCCAGTCTGCAGCAGTTTATTGAAAACCGGGAGGATTATATGCGGGCCTTTGAGCAGTCTTTGGCCGTGTTGATTGGAAAAGCGGGAATTGAAAATCTCGATATCTCTCCTTTGATGGAAGGCATTTCGGGTTATCTTGGGCGGTTAGACCGGACAATGGATGAAATTTTGCCCCAGATGGCCCGGATGACGACCGGGGCTCTCCGCACGGCAGCAGCCTTTGGTATTATAACGGTGCTGTCAGTCTATATTCTTTTTGACAAGGAAAAATTAAAAAGGCAGATGAGACGGGTATATCGGGCTTACATGCCTGAAAGTATGTACCAGCCGGTGAAGTCGATGCTTTTGACAGGGTTCGAAGTGTTTGAAAATTTTGTTGCCGGTCAGGGAATCGAATCGCTGATTCTCGGAAGTCTCTGTTTTATCGGTATGCTGGCGCTCCGGCTGGAGTACAGCGGTTTAGTCAGCCTGATTGTGGGTTTGACGGCGTTTATTCCGATATTGGGGGCTTATATCGGCGGCGGTGTCGGCGTAGTCCTTTTACTGTTCATTTCCGTGAAAAAAGCGCTGACATTTTTGGTTTTCTTTATTCTTCTGCAGCAGGTGGAAAATAATTTAATTTATCCGAGAGTCGTGGGGAAACGTACCGGACTTCCGGGATTATGGGTGCTGGCCTCAGTGACTGTGGGCGGCGGCCTGGGCGGAATCATTGGAATGGTATTGAGCGTGCCGACGGCGACATTCTTTTATGTCCTGCTCAAACGGGGCGTTGTACGAAGGGAAAAAATCGGTGAGGAACAGAGAAAAGCCGGGGGACAGGATATCAAAGAAAAATGAAAAGTGCTGGACAAAAGAGAAAAAGTGGTATATACTAGATAAGTACAAAATTTAACAGCGCGGGGTGGAGCAGTTCGGTAGCTCGTCGGGCTCATAACCCGAAGGTCGTAGGTTCAAATCCTGCCCCCGCAATTTCAAGATACCGTCACACCAATGGTTTAATAAATCATAAATGTGACGGTATTTTTATGTGCATTTTCATCCGCAGTCGAGTATCGTATTCTATATCCTTTCGGGTATACACAGCGCACAAACTTAAAAAAGAGGGATGTCACACAAACATCGAGTCAGATAGTAAAGTGACACCCCCTTAAATCTCCATTGCCGCAGACAACTACGATTTACTCAACATCGCATCATTTCTTGAGAGAAGATATAGACAATACTGATTCATACTGATACCTTCTCTCTTTGAATGCTCTGCAAGTGTTTTGTGAAGGCTCCGGGGAATTCGCAGCTTAAACTGTCCCGAATAACCATCCAAACTCTCTGGCTCATGAATCTCTATTCCACTTTCTAATGCAACTTCAATCCATGCTTTTTTTGCATCTACCGCATTTGAAATTGCAGCTTCAATTGTTTCACCGCAAGTTATGCACCCTGGCAAATCAGGATAGGAAACCACGAACCCGCCTTCATCCTTATCCTCCACAATTTCCATTCGATACGGCAATTCCATATAATCATTCAATTTTTTCATCATTACTCGCCTCACTTTCCACAATCTGCTTTACCATTTCAACATACACTTTCTTAATCGGTTCATGTTTTGGTACAGTTATCGGCTGGCATCCGGCTTTGCGAAATGTATAATGGCTGCTTCCTTTTCTTGGAGAATTCATTTCATATCCGTAACTTTTCAAAACTTTGCATAATTCATCAAATCATAGGTCTTTCGATAACGAGCAGATTTTTGATAATAGTTTATCCCATTTTGACATAGTGAATACTCGATGTATGAATGGAATGAGTTTCAGAAAATGTCCGCTAATCGCTGAACAGAAAGAACTGGAGCAATTTTTTATCAAACCTTATGCAGTTCTAAAATGCCTGAGGATAGAATCAGCTCAAAGGCTCAAACAAATATATTTTCACTCGATTGGATGAAGATTTTTAAGGGACACATCAAGAATTGGCGCCGAATGGGTCAATGCGCCGCTGGACACATAGTCCACACCGATATCTTTAATCCGCTCAATATTTTCTTTTGTAATATTGCCGGAACATTCGGTCTCGGCCCGGCCCTTTGCCATAGCCACAGCCTCTTTCATCATTTCCACGGACATATTGTCCAGCATGATGATATCTGCGCCGGCATCGAGGGCCTCTCTGAACATGTCCAGATTTTCAACCTCTATTTCGATTTTTCGCACGAAAGGCGCATATTCCCGGGCCATCTCCACCGCCTGGCGAACGCCTCCGGCGGCCCCGATATGGTTATCTTTGATAAGCACGCCATCGGACAGGTTATAGCGGTGATTATGACCGCCGCCGATTCGAACGGCATATTTTTCAAAAATCCGCATATTCGGCGTTGTTTTCCGGGTATCCAGCAGCTTTGTGCGGGAACCTTCCAACAGTTTAGCCACACTATGGGTATAGGTTGCAATGCCGCTCATCCGCTGAAGGTAATTTAAAGCTGTCCGCTCTCCGGAGAGAATCACCCGGATATCCCCCCGAACTATGGCAAGGATATCTCCTTTTTTTACTTCTGCGCCATCGGAAACATATTTTTCAATCTGAATTTCCGGTTCCAACAGCTCAAAAACCCGCTGGAAAATATCCATTCCGGCGATGATGCCGTCCTCTTTGCAAATCAACTGGGCCTCGCCCTTTTTATAGGTACGCATCACCGAATTGGTTGTTACATCCTCATCGGAAATATCTTCCCGAAGTGCCTGCAAAAGCAGATTATCCACATTTAATCTGGTTGTTATCGGATTCATTGGCAGCTTCCCTCCTGATTTCTTTCCAAATATTTTCTTTGCACCGGAGATGGTACATTTCCGGATTTTTGTATTCGTCCATATCTATGTTATAAAAGTTCTCAATTTTAGAAGTATCCATGGCAGCCCGAAGCTGAATTCTTCCCTTTGGAGAATAATTCCGGAGATGTTTTGCGGCCCGTTCGGCAAACACAAGGCTCTCCAGAAGGGAATTGCTTGCCAGCCGATTCGCCCCATGAACGCCATTACAGCTTGTCTCTCCCACGGCGTATAAATGTTCCATCGATGTCCGACTGTCGCTGTCCACCCAGACACCGCCCATAAAATAGTGCTGAGCCGGAACAACCGGAATCGGCTCCTTCCTAATATCATAACCTTCCTGAAGGCACCGCTCATAAATGTTCGGGAACCGCTCCCGGACATCCATACCCTTAATCGTCAAAAATGAAAGCCTCACATAAGGCATATGATCCTTT
Organism: uncultured Eubacteriales bacterium; assembly: GCA_900549105.1. Classification (GTDB taxonomy): domain Bacteria; phylum Bacillota; class Clostridia; order Lachnospirales; family Lachnospiraceae; genus Frisingicoccus. The sequence goes on along the minus strand of URND01000074.1, from coordinate 3,090 downwards.
TCCATCTGCCGGTGAATTGCCTCCGTCACCACATCCCTCGGCAAAAGCTCATCCACAAAGCGTTCGCCCTGCTTATTATATAAAACAGCGCCCTCGCCCCGCACCGATTCGGAAATAAGAAAACTCCGCCCCGGGCGGCATGTGTACAGGGTTGTCGGATGAATCTGAACATAATCCATATGTTCAACTTCGATGCCGTGCTTTAAGGAAAGGGCCAGCGCATCCCCTGTCAAATGGGGAAAATTCGTTGAATGTTCATAAATACCGCCGATGCCTCCGCAGGCCCAGATAACATCCCCGGCAAATACAGGCTGCAGGCTGCCCTCCTCTGTCCGCAGGACCACACCGTCGCACTGATTATCCCTTTCAAGAATATCAACCATCTCTGTCCGCGCCTGAAGGGTGACATTTTTCCTCTCTTTGACCCGCGCCAGCAGAGTGCTTGTTATCTCTTTTCCCGTGATATCTTCATGATAAAGAATCCGGTTTCTCGAATGGGCTCCCTCCCTCGTATACAAAAGTTCCCCGTTCTCACTGGCAAAGTCCACGCCATAATCGATTAACTGGCGGATGACATTTCTGGAGGAACGAATCATAATATCCACAGATTCTTTTCTGTTTTCATAATGTCCGGCCCGCATCGTATCTTCAAAAAAACTGTCATAATCCGCATCATCATGCAGAACGCAGATACCGCCCTGGGCCAGAAAAGAGTCGCTCTCTTCCAATTCCGCTTTCGTAATCATCAAAATATCCGCTGTTTCCGGCAAATGCAATGCCGCAAAGCAGCCGGCCACGCCGCAGCCGACAATAATCACATCATATATCCGTTTCATATCCATCGCCGCCTATCTGGACAATTCCAGCATACGCCGCAATGGGGCATGGGCCTTATCCATAAAATCCGCCGCCATTTCAAGTCCTGCTCCGTCCTGCTCCAAAACAGAAATGATTTTATCCAGCGTTATTTTCTTCATATCCTCACAAATCTGGCTTGCCGCCGTTGAATAAAAAGATTTCTCCGGATTTCTTTGTTTCAGCTCATACATAACTCCAAGTTCTGTTACAACAATAAACTCCTGCGCTTCACTGGCCGTCGCATAATCGATGATTCCCGATGTACTTCCGATGTAATCGGCCATTTCCGTCACTTCTTCCCGACATTCCGGGTGAGCAAGAACCTTGGCCCCCGGATGCTGAGCCAGGGCAGACCGAACATCCTCTTTCGTAATAACTGTATGTATCGGACATCCGCCATCATTAAAAATAAATTTCTTGTCCGGCACCTGGCGGGAAATATAAGCTCCCAGATGCTTGTCCGGGATAAAATAAATGACTGGGTTTGGAAGGGCTCTTACAACCTTCAGTGCATTTGAGGACGTAACGCATACATCCGAATGGGCTTTCAGCTCCGCTGTGGAATTCACATAACATACAACCGCCACATCCTCTTTATACACAGCCCGCACTTCCTCAATCTTTTCAACTGCCGCCATGTGGGCCATCGGGCAATCCGCCCCCAAATCCGGAAGGAGCACCCGTTTCTCAGGATTTAAGAGTTTCGCACTTTCTCCCATAAAGGAAACGCCGCAAAGTACAATCGTCTGCTCCTTCACCTTTGTCGCCATTTCACTCAGATAATAAGAGTCCCCTACGTAGTCCGCAATTGCCTGAATATCTTCATCCACATAATAATGTGCCATAATAACCGCATTTTTCTCTTCTTTTAGCCGCAGAATCTGCGCTTGTTTTTCGTTCATCTCTGCCTCCACCCTTTTCATTTAAACGTTTTCCGTTTCTTAAGGTTTCGTTTCAGTATAGCACATTTGTTTACAGTTGACAAGACACCTGTCCTTTCTCAAAAGTTATAGGAATAATATATCATGGTTAATCGTCTGATAAAAAAGTTTTTCAAACGTTTCTCTGTCCTTTGTCCGGGCCAGCGCCCACATCATTTTTGTCACCGTGGCCTCCAATGTCATATCATAGGATTCGACGACAGGAAAATGTTCTTTCAATTCTTTTCCCACCTGATATACGGACATATCGCTTCCCTCATGGGTTACCTGTGTTGACATAATAAGAAATTTCCCGGCCTGCATCCACCGCTCTATGGCCTTATAAAAACTGTCATCCCCATAATTCGGAAGCCCGCCGACGCCAAAGGATTCGATGATCACGCCGTCATAATCATTAAACAGCGCATCCAATATACTTCCATTCATCCCCGGCACTAATTTCAAAAGAAAAACTCTCGAATTCATTTCATAGCCGAACTTTAACGGCCGCACTGTCTGTTCTTTATCATCAATATAGAAAATAATCCGCTTATCATGAATCGCGGCGATGTCGGGATAATTAATACTTGAAAAGGCATTATAACTCTTTGAGCGGGTCTTTTTCGCCCGGGTCCCCGCGATAACTTTGCCTCCGAAAACAATGACAACCCCATGGGCCCGGTCATCCGAGGCAAAGCGCAGACTGTCCAGAAGATTGGAACGCGCATCGGTTATCGCCAGATCAATCGGCTTCTGCGCCCCGGTAATAACTACCGGTTTCCGGTTATTTTGAATGAGATAGGACAAAGCCGCCGCCGTATAAGCCATTGTGTCTGTCCCATGGCAAATGACAAAGCCGTCATAATATTCGTATTTCTTCTCGATAAGTTCCGCCAAAATCAGCCAGTGGGTGCTGTTGACATTCGTGCTGTCCAGATTAAAAGGCGCGACGGTATCAATACGGCAAAACTCTTCCGCAGATGGAATATAAGAAATAATTTCTTCCGCAGAAATCTTCGGCGCCAGCCCATGTTCCGTATATTTTGAGGCGATTGTACCGCCTGTCGCTATCAACAATATCTGTTTCATTTTTCCTTCTCCGTTCTATGATTTCTATAGCGCCAGTATAGCAATTTCCGGCAGATACCGTCAAGCCTGACCCCGGCCAATTTTTACAAAATATTCGGAATAAATTCATGGTTGACTCATATAATAAAGCAAGGTATAATTAATTGTGTACGGCGCAGTAGCCAAGTGGTAAGGCAATGGTCTGCAACACCAGTACGCACCGGTTCAAATCCGGTCTGCGCCT
>URND01000073.1 GCA_900549105.1 uncultured Eubacteriales bacterium | reverse complement strand
CATGGTTATGTTCTGCGTCAGCCCGATTGCACGGCGGTTTATGACTCTTACGCCGGAGGCCGATGGTTATCTGGGGCAAATGATGGCTATTATGGCCCTTTATGTATTGTGTCAGGCTGTGGATGTGACGCTGATTGTCGGAGCGTTCCGGGCCGGCGGCGATACAAGGATTGGTTTGGCGCTGGACGCCATTTCCCTTTGGGGTGTCTGCCTTCCGGCGGGAGCCATTGCGGCATTTGTCCTGAAACAGCCGGTGTGGGTTGTGTATCTATGTCTGACCTGTGATGAAATGCTGAAACTGCCTTTTTCCTTTGTGCGGTATCGCTCAAAAAAATGGCTGAAAAATATTACCCGTTAGATTTAGTTATTGACATATGCCAATAATAGGAGTATTCTAAAGAAGAGAGGAGATGCTGCTGTGGCCAGACCAGTGAAATCCCGGAAAGTTTGCCGGCTCCCGGTATGTTGGAATTTTTATGGAAATCAAGGGAGCGGTTCGGGGATTCTTCTTACCGTGGAAGAATATGAAACAATTCGTTTGATTGATTATATGGGACTTTCCCAGGAGGAGTGTGCCCGTCAGATGGATGGCTCCAGGGCAACGATACAGGCTTTGTATACGGAGGCCCGGAAGAAGCTGGCCCGATTTCTGGTGGAGGGAGCGTCTCTGAGAATTGAAGGCGGGAATTATATATTGTGCGAACAAAAAGCCGAAGGAAAGGGAGAAAAGAAAATGAAAATTGCAGTAACCTATGAAAATGGCCGGGTGTTCCAGCATTTTGGTCATACGGAACAGTTTAAGATTTATGAAGTTGAGGAAGGCAAAGTTGTTGCCTCAGTTGTTGTTGATACCAATGGACAGGGCCATGGAGCTCTGGGCGGTTTCCTTGCGGAGCAGGGCGTTGACGTGCTGATTTGCGGCGGCATCGGCGGCGGCGCGAGAAATGCGCTGGCAGCAGCGGGAATCCAGTTGTTTGGCGGCGCCTGCGGTGATGCGGATGCCCAGGTTGCTTCATTTTTGAGCGGAAACCTGAATTATGACCCGGATGTGATGTGTAATCATCATGGCGAAGGCCACGGCGAGGGTCATGACTGCGGCGGCCACCACGGCGAGGGCCGGAAATCATGGCTGCCATTAAATAAAAAACGGGGCTGTAAAAAAGTCTTTAATTAAGAAGGGACTTTTTTAACAGCCTTTTTTTGCGTATAAAGGGTTTCAATTAGAGCCTAAAAGGTTCTTTAATTAGTTCGGATTATAATGCAGTGTTTTTAGAATACACCCATCATTACATCCGAATGTTCAATCATAGCCTGAACTGCACCATGAACATCGCCAGCGCATACGGCATTTAGAATCTTTTTATGTAGATTATAAATGACTTTTCTTGAAATCTTCTTATCTGTCAGCTGCAATTCCGGATGATCATAGAAACCATCCGGGGAATTTTTCAGTTCTGAAAAATATGCATTATCTAAGGAATCAATAATGGCTGCATGGAATTCCTGATCCAGTATGAAATATTCAGCAAATGGCGTATCTTCGGTGAGGACTTTTTCCATATCGGCCAGAAGCTGCTGCATACGTGCCACATGAACATTACCGGGATCTTTCATGTAATCCAGTGTCAATTTCTGAATACAATAACACTCAATAGCATTACTGAAGTGACGATGAAATTCCATTTCTTCCTGCGTCATAACATGAAGACAAAACCCCCGGCTGGCCATCACATCAATACGTCTTTGCTCCCCAAGTTTCTGGATTGCATCTCTGACCGGTGTCCTGGACATCTCCATATCCGCAGCCAATGCATTTAAAGAATATATTTTTCCATATTCAAATTTGCCTTGGGCAATCATTTTTCGTAATTTATCATAAGCGATATCTTTTAATAAGTCTGCCATCGTTTATCTTGTATGATGTTCATAGAAACAAAAACATCTACATTCCTTTCTGCTTAATATCGTAGTTTATCATCAAATAGTCAAATACTCAAGAAGCTACGTTAGTATCTATTTTAACTCGTATCCAGACAGAACACAAGAACATTGTAAAAAGGTTTCGGCCATTTTAATACGATATTCATAAAATTGGTAAAAATACACATTTTATATTGACATACCAGTATACCGGATGTATAATACTTGCATACCGGTATATCAGTTAAAAATAATATTTGTTAAAGTTAATTAAGTTTGAAGAAAAAGGGGGATTAAATTATGTTAAACATTTTATATCAGATGAATCGAGATCAGGTTAAGGCGCTTTCAGAGAGAACAAATCTGGCCTTTCTTCCAGTGAGTCCTTGCGAAGCGCACGGTCCGCATCTTCCAGTAAGCGCTGATGTTATCACAGCCTTTACAATGGCCAAGGACTGTGCAAGAAAATTAGAGGATCAGGGGATTGAATCTCTCATTGCAACACCAATTACATATTGTATCGCTGATTTATGTAAATTTCCTGGAACCATTACCATCCGTTACGAAACAATGGTCAACATTGTTGAAGATGTTTGTTTAGGTTTGGCTAAGACAGGTTTCACAAAAGTCGTACTTCTTAGCGGCCATGCAGAACCATCCAGCATGGATGCAATCAAAGAAGGAGCCAACAATGTTAAGAAAGTTATTCCGGAGTTTGAATTCATGTTCTCAGACTGGTTTGCTAAAGCCCTTCCACTCACATATAAGGATATCTGCAAAGGGGAACATCCTGAATTTGATATTCATGCAGGTGAAATTGAGACAGCTCAGCTTATGTATGTCTGCCCGGAATGGGTTGATATGGATGTGACAAAAACACTTCCTGCGAACCATGCCGCTGAATTTTTCTTTGCTAAATTAGAAGCCGGTGCACAGAGTTTTGCAGAAGCCGGCGCACCAAATACATACTTTGGCAGCCCTGCGGTTGCTACAGCAGAAGCCGGACGCAAAATCTTTGATGTTGTCAGCGATTTCATCCTTAATGAAATGAAAGAAAATCTTAAATAAGTACACATACGCATACATAAGAAAAATCAGATTACACAGATACATAGATGAAAACAAGGAGTTGTAATTATGAAAATTTTTGTTCCATTCGATTTTGGCAGAACTCTTGAAACAGGTATGGGCACAGTTATGTCCTTTGTCTTAAATAGCTCTGCTATGTTTCTGCTTGGCGCGCCTCTGACGCCATTTACGATTCTTCAAGGCTGGGTCGGCGCTTTCGCCATTGCAGTGGCCATTAACTATTTGTTCCCTTGTATGGACTGGGCAGCAGCAATTACTAAAAATATTTCAAACAAAACTGTTGAATACGTTGTAAGAGTTGCAATTTTCTCATTCTTTGAAATCTTTCTCAACAGTGTTTGGTGTATGGCAAATTCAAATGTCATTCAATTTTGGCCGCAGAAGTTTCCAATTCTGCTGCTGGTAGGTACCATCACTATTTTCATCTGCTTACCGATTATGATGCGTGTTGCAGGCGCATTAAACAAAGAGGATTAATCAGACATAAATGAATATAATTATGAAGAAAACCATTTCCTTAGAGAACCGTTTCAAGGTTCAAAAAGGAAATGGTTTTTTAAACTTACAACTGGCGGAAAGTGTCGGGACGGAAAGCCCGGCTCTTTACGGCGGCGTCAATCTGGGCAAGCAGAGCCGGAATATCCCGGTTAAATGTGCCGCCGAGAGGAATATAGTTGGAGGCGTGATTCGCACGGAATACAGTGCCTTCACTGTCGATGTTCTGAAGGAAGAGAGTCATTTCTTTAAAAATAGCGTCCGGCCCTTCCAGCGGATGGAATTTTCCGGATTTCCACTGGTGATGGAGGGGTGTGCCCGGCTCGATGAGCAGGGTCAAAAGGCTGGCATATTCCGGTTTAATGGCGGAAATGACTTTGGCGGATTCTACCGCATGTTCTTCCAGATTTTCAATGCCGCCGAGACCGGAAATCAATGTAATCGAAGATTTAAGTCCTGCAGCCTTTAACTTCTGGCCGGCTTCAATGATTTCGGCCTGAGTTGCGTTTTTCTTTACAGCCTGCAGCACTTTGTCGGAACCGGATTCAGCGCCCATATAAACCATGTCCAAACCGGCTTCCCGCAATGTTTTTAATTCTTCCGGCGTTTTTACGAGTACATCCTTCGGCGCGCCGTAGGCGGTGATTCGATTGACTGTTGGAAGAATTTCGTGAATCTTATCAATAATATAAAGTAAGTCTTTTGTTTTTACGATTAAAGCATCTCCGTCGGCCAGAAATACCCGTTCGATATCAAACATGTAGTATTTTTTAGCCATGCTCATATCCTCAACGACTTCATCTAAATTGCGGATGCGGAATTTCTTGTCTTTATACATATTGCAGAAGGTACATTCATTTCGGGCGCAGCCAATCGTCAACTGGAGAATCAGGCTGCGGGCTTCACTCGGGGGACGGTAGACAATTCCCTCATATCTCATAATAAAAACTCCTTTCCAAACTATTTTTATCAGATAGTTTGTACGCAAATCATTTTTTGCGTATTAGTATAGCACACTTTCTCCGATTTGGCTATTGACTATTTAAAAGAATATAGTAAGGTAATTAATAAAGGATTTTTAAGGTGAAATGATGAAGGTACTTTTAACAGCAATCAATGCAAAATATATACATTCCAATCTGGCAGTTTACAGCCTGAAGGCAAATTGCGGTGTTTATGAGCCTCAGGTAAAACTGATGGAATATTCGATTAATCAATATCCGGAAGAAATTTTTCAGAGTTTGTATCGGGAAAAGGCGGATGTTGTCTGCTTTTCCTGTTATATATGGAATATCGGCTTCGTGGAACAAATCGCCGGATGGCTGAAACAGGTGGCGCCCCGGACAGAAATCTGGCTCGGCGGCCCGGAGGTTTCCTTTGATGTGGCGGAGCGGCTGGAACAGCGGCCCTTTATTGACGGTGTGATGTATGGCGAGGGAGAAGATACTTTTCGGGAAATGATGGCCTGCTGGAACGGCGATATGGATGTGGAAAATGTTCTCGGCATCGGGCATCGTCACAAAGATGGCGGAAGCAGCGGGGAGATTCATGTGCATGGGGCGAGAGATTTTGTCGATATGAGCGGATTAAACTTTGTGTATACCCGGCCGGAGGATTTTAAAAATAAAATCATTTATTATGAGACAAGCCGGGGCTGCCCGTTTCAGTGCAGCTATTGTCTTTCCTCGGTGGAGAAAAAAGTGCGTTTCCGGGATTTGGATTTGGTGAAGCGGGAGCTTCAGCAGTTTATTGACTGGGAAATTCCCCAGGTTAAATTTGTGGACAGGACATTCAACTGCCGGCGGGAACATTCCATGGAGATTTTAAAATTTATTAAAACCCATGACAGGGGCAAAACAAATTTCCATTTTGAAATCACGGCGGATTTGCTGACGGAGGAAGAGCTGGAGTTTATGGCCGGATTGCGGCCAGGGCTGATTCAGTTGGAAATCGGCGTGCAGTCCACAAATCCTCAGACAATTCGGGAAATCCGGCGAAATGTTTCTTTTGAGAAGTTAAAGGGCATTGTTCAACGGATTCATGAGGGAAAAAATATCCATCAGCATCTGGATTTGATTGCGGGATTGCCCTATGAGGATTTGGAACGGTTTAAGCAGTCCTTTAACGATGTCTATGCCTTAAAGCCGGAACAGTTCCAGCTTGGATTTCTGAAAGTGCTGAAGGGCTCTTATATGCGGGAAAAAGCGGAGGATTACGGGCTGGTTTATCAGCCGGAGCCGCCTTACGAGGTGATGGCGACCCGCTGGCTCTTCTACGATGATATTCTTGTTTTAAAAGGCGTGGAAGAGATGGTGGAGGTTTACTATAACAGCCGCCAGTTTGAAAACAGTCTGGACTGGCTGGAAGGGCATTTTCCGTCGGCTTTTGCCATGTATGAGCAAATGGCTCAATATTATGAGACGAAGGGTCTCAATGGAGTCAGTCATTCACGGATGGCAAGATACGAAATTTTACTGGAGTTTGTGAAGGAAAATCTTAATATAGAAGAAACAGATATTTTTGTGCAGATATTGACTTATGATTTATATTTAAGAGAAAATGTAAAAAGCCGCCCGGCCTGGGCGTCCGGCCAGGATGCGTATAAGGCCGCATATGTGGAATTTTTCAAAAGAGAAGAGAATCGGGACCGCTATTTTTCGGGATATGAAGGATATACGACAAAACAGATTCAGCGGATGACCCATATCGAGCATTTTACCCGGGATATCCGGGAAGGAGCGGGCGGTGAAAAGGACGGCGGGGTATTTATCTGGTTCGATTATCTGAACCGGGACCCATTGACCTATAAAAGCCGGACAGTTGAGGTGGAATTATGGTAAACTCTTATGTATGCTTTGATCTGGAGACGACCGGCCTTTCACCGGAGAAGGATGAAATCATAGAGATTGGCGCAGTAAAGGTGGCGGAAGGCAAGGTGATTGACCGGTTTTCCCGGTTTGTCAGGCCGGACAATCCCATTTCGCCGATGGTGACCTCTCTGACGGGTATCAGCAACGACATGGTTGCCGATGCGGGGCCGACGGACAGGACAATTTATGATTTCCTGTATTTTTGTGAGAATTATCCGGTGGTCGGCCACAATCTTATGTTTGATTATCGATTTACATATCGGTATGCGAAAAAATATTATATGGATTTTAAAAAAGAAGGGCTGGACACCTTAAAGATTGCCCGGAAGGTTCTGCCGGATTTGCCGTCGAGAAGCCTGGAAAATCTGTGTAATTACTATGGTATTGTGAACACTTCGGCCCACCGGGCCTACCATGATGCGCTGGCGACGGCAAAATTGTATCAGACATTAAAATACTATTTCGGCCCATCCGAGGAAAAGCTGTTTAACGCGGCGCCGCTGGTGTGGAGGCAGAAGAAAATCCAGCCGGCGACAAATCGGCAAAAGGAATACTTGAAGGAATTGGCAAAATATCATAGAATAGAGGTTAACAGCGATTTGGAAACTCTGACTCGGAGTGAAGCGTCACGGCTTATTGATAAAATTCTTTTTCAATATGGCCGGATGGCGCGGTAAGAGGATTCCCGGTCGGCACAAAAAAATAGGAGTGGATAGAAAATGAACCGTAAAACAAGACAGATGTTTTCAAGAATTATTGTCATATTGCTGGTGGTAGCGATGGTAGCCGGAATTCTTGTTTCATTTTTATAATTTAAGGAGCTTTTAACATGAAGATTGGAAAAGTACCGGAAAATGTTTTGAAACGCTCGGTATTTAAACAGATAAAATTAAAAAGAGACGAAGTTTTAATCCATCCCGGAGTTGGAGAGGATTGCTCGGTGCTTAAACTGGCGCCGGACGAGGTGTTTGTCCTTTCCACGGATCCCATCACAGGGGCGGCTTCCGAAATCGGCACATTGGCAGTGCATGTGACGGCCAATGACCTGGCTTCGGCCGGGGCGGAACCGGTGGGTATGCTTTTGTCCATACTTTTGCCGCTGGATGCGGAGGAGGCTGATTTAAAATCTCTGATGAGGGAGATTGAATCGGCCTGTGAACCATTAAATATAGAAATTATCGGCGGCCATACCGAAGTGACTCCGGTTGTCAATCAGCCGGTGGTGACGGTGACAGGCGTCGGCAAAGCGAAAAAGGATGCGGTGATTTTCACAAAAGGCGCTCAGCCCGGACAGGATATTGTGGTGACAAAATGGATTGGTTTGGAAGGAACGGCGATTATCGCCTCAGCCAGAGAAGGGGAGCTTAAAGCCCATTACAGTCAGAAATTTGTGGACAGGGCGAAGGGCTTTATTCGGTATATATCCGTGGTGAAGGAAGCGCTGCTCGCCAGAGATTTCGGAGTTTCCGCCATGCATGATATTACGGAGGGCGGCGTTTTCGGCGCACTCTGGGAAATGGCCGCCGCCGGAAATGTGGGCCTGACAGTGGATTTGAAGAAGGTTCCGCTGAAGCAGGAGACGGTGGAAATCTGCGAGTATTTTGACTTGAATCCTTATCAGCTTATTTCCAGCGGTTCGATGTTGATAGCCTGTGACAGGGGACATGATTTGGCGGAGCGATTGAAAAAAGAAGGCATCCACAGCGCGGTTATTGGCAAGTTTACGGATAATAATGATAAAATCATTGTTTATGATGAAGGGGAGACCCGTTATCTGGAACCGCCGAAAACGGATGAACTTTACAAACTGTAGATTTTCTTGGAGGATTAGTAAAATGAGTGAATTAAAAGAAAAGATTTTAGCGATTATGGAGAAGAACAGCAAAGTCAGCGTGGCAGATTTGGCCGTTCTCCTGGGGGATACGGAGGACAATGTGTCCAGGGCTATCTATGAAATGGAGCAGGATAAGATTATTTGTGGATATCACACCCTGATTAACTGGAATAAAGTGAATAACGAGAAGGTTATCGCTATGATTGAAGTGCGGGTAACGCCGCAGCGCGGGCAGGGCTTTGATAAGATTGCGGAGCGCATTTATAATTTCAGTGAAGTGAATACAGTATATTTGATTTCCGGCGGCTTTGATTTGATGGTTATGCTGGAAGGCAAGACATTGCAGGAGGTTGCGATGTTTGTTTCGGATAAGCTGTCGCCATTGGACTCAGTACTCAGTACGGCAACCCATTTTGTATTGAAAAAGTACAAAGAACACGGGACAATTTTTGTTTCCCAGAGCCCTCGTGAAAGGATGTTGATTACACCGTGAAAAACATGTTAGCAGAACGTACCGTGGGAATTAAGCCCTCGGGTATACGTAAATTTTTTGATTTGGTGTCCGAGATGGACGACCCGGAAGTGATTTCTCTCGGTGTTGGCGAACCGGATTTTGATACGCCGTGGCATATCCGGGAGGAAGGAATCTATTCGCTGGAACGGGGACGGACTTTTTATACGTCCAATTCCGGCCTGAAAGACCTGAGAAATGAAATATGCAACTATCTGAGACGGATGTATCAGGTTGAATATAATCCGGATACGGAGGTTATGGTGACGGTTGGAGGTTCGGAGGCCATCGATATCGGCCTGCGGGCTGTGCTGAACCCGGGAGAAGAGGTTATCATTCCCCAGCCGAGTTATGTGTCCTATGAACCGTGTACCATTCTGGCCGGAGGCAAGCCGGTGATTCTGGAATTGCAGGAAAAAAATGAGTTTCGGTTGACAAAGGAAGAGCTTTTGGCGGCAATCACGCCGAAAACAAAAGTCCTTATTCTGCCTTTCCCGAATAATCCGACCGGCTCGGTGCTGCGAAAAGAGGATTTGGAGGATATCGCCGAGGTTTGCATCGAGAAAGATATTCTTGTGATGTCCGATGAAATTTACAGCGAATTGACCTATGGGGAAAAACATGTAACAATTGCATCATTGCCGGGGATGAAGGAGCGGACGATTTTAATCAACGGTTTCTCCAAAGCCTATGCCATGACCGGATGGCGTCTCGGCTATACCTGTGCGCCTCATGCCATTTTAGAGCAGATGCTGAAAATTCATCAGTTTGCCATCATGTGCGCGCCGACCACAAGCCAGTATGCGGCTGTGGATGCCTTGAAAAACGGGGACAGGGATGTGGAAGAAATGCGTATTTCCTATAATCAGCGCCGCCGTTTCCTGGTGCATACTTTCCGCAAGATGGGATTGAAATGTTTTGAACCCTTCGGCGCCTTTTATGTATTTCCGAGTATCAGAGAGCTTGGAATGACATCGGATGAATTTGCGATGGAGCTTTTGGAACGGGAAAAGGTTGCCGTTGTTCCGGGAACAGCTTTCGGCGACTGCGGCGAAGGCTTCCTGCGTATTTCTTACGCCTACTCATTGGATGAGTTAAAACATGCAACGGACCGCATTGCCCGGTTTGTTGCGGAAATTCGTAAAGAAAAAGGATTGATTTAGTTGCTGAATATTGTATTATTAGAGCCGGAGATTCCGGCAAATACGGGAAATATCGGGCGGACCTGCGTGGCTACCGGCTCAAGACTGCATTTGATTGAGCCTCTGGGCTTTAAAATTAATGAAAAACAGCTTCGCCGGGCCGGCATGGATTACTGGAAGGATTTGGACGTTACAGTCTATGACAATTTTGCCGATTTCCTTGAAAAAAATCCGGAATGTCAGGGAAAACTATATATGGCGACAACCAAGGCGAAACACGTTTATACGGATGTGGCCTTTGAGGAGGACGCCTACATTATGTTCGGCAAGGAAAGCGCCGGAATTCCGGAGGAGATTCTCGTGGAACATGAAGAATGTTGTGTGCGGATTCCGATGCTTGAAAATATCCGCTCCCTGAATTTGTCCAACTCTGTGGCTGTTGTGCTGTATGAAGCCCTTCGCCAGCAGAATTTTAAGCAGATGCAGCTCCTGGGAGAGCTTCATCGGCTGCACTGGAAAGAATAAAAAAGAAAAATCAAAAAACACCCGCCGAAAAGCGCCCGGATGGGACTTCGGCGGGTGTTTTTTTAAAGAAACCTTGAAAACGTGATAATATGAAGTCAAAGAAACCTTGAAAACGTGATAACATGAAGTTGAAGAAACCTTGAAAACGTGATAATATGAAGTTGAAGAAACTTTGAAAACGTGATGACGGGTGGTGAAAAGATGGAATTGAAAAGAAAAATCTATGACCGTATGCTGAAGTGGAAACAGGAAGACGCCGGTTGTACAGCGCTTTTGCTGGAGGGCGCCCGCCGGGTTGGAAAAAGTCATATTGTTGAGCAGTTTGGAAAGCGGGAGTATAAATCTTATCTTTTGATTGATTTTTCAAATGTTTCAAAGCAAATTCTGGATGTTTTTGAAAATGATTTTACGGAGTATGATATATTTTTCAATAAATTATCCGTATTTTACGGCGTAAAGCTGTTTCATCGGGAGTCTTTGATTATTTTTGATGAGATTCAGATGTATCCGAAAGCCAGACAGATGATTAAGCATCTTGTGGCTGACAGGCGATATGATTACATTGAAACGGGGTCCCTGCTTACGCTGAAGCAAAATGTGGAAGGCATTGTTTTGCCTTCAGAGGAAGAACATGTAAGTATGTATCCTCTGGATTTTGAGGAATTTCTCTGGGCCATGGGCGACGAGGTGACAGTTCCATATATGAAGGATTGTTTCGATAAGCGGAAGCCGATGGGTGAGGCGATTCATCGCAAGACGATGAATCTTTTCAGGCAATATATGCTGGTGGGCGGTATGCCCCAATCCGTATTAGCCTTTGTCACGACAAAGGATTTTGAGAAAGCGGACCGGGCAAAGAGACGAATACTTAATCTGTATCGAAATGACGTCACAAAATTTGCGAAGGGCTATGAGAGTAAAGTCCTTTCTATTTTTGACGGTATTCCGTCCCAGCTTTCAAAACATGAAAAGAAATATTCACTGGCATCGATTCAAAAGGAAGCTCGATTCAGAGAATATGAGGATGCCTTTATGTGGCTGGATGAGGCAATGATTATTAATACCTGCTTTAATTCCACGGACCCTAATGTGGGATTGAGCCTGAATGCAGAGCGGATTACATTAAAATGTTATATGGCTGATACGGGGTTATTATTCAGCCATGCGTTTTCAGATAACGAGCTTATGGAAGAGGAAGTTTATAAAGCCATTCTATTCGACCGAATTGGATTAAACGAAGGCATGTTTTTTGAAAATGCTGCGGCGCAAATGCTGCGATGCCGGGGGCATAAGCTCTATTTTTATTCAAGAAGTGACAGAGAAAATTCGGAAAATCGCATGGAAATCGACTTTTTGATAAGCAAAAAACGGAAGATTTGCCCGCTTGAAGTAAAGTCTTCCGCTTATAAAAACCATGTATCGCTGGATAAATTTAAAAATAAATTTTCTGCAAAGACAGGAGAACGATATATTATTTATACGAAAGATTTAAAGGTAGAAGGGGACGTTGTCTGCCTGCCGATTTATATGCTGCTGTTTTTGTGATGGATGAATACAGAAAAATACAGGAAACACCTGCCGAAAAGCGCCTGGATGGGACTTCGGCGGGTGTTTTTTTAGTGTGCATGATAGCGCATGTTTCTGACCGGCGTACATTCGGAATTTAAGAAAAATAGTGTAATAGCTTCTAATAATAGAAATGGAAATTATTTCCTAAAAAATATAATAAATAGACTTGAAAATTTCTTCCGAATAATATATAATAATCACAGAAATAATTTTCAAAAGAGGAGGATAAAAGAGAAGGTTATATGAAAGACAATAAATCGGGTTTAGTAGTTTTAAGAGAAATTAAAAAAGAATTAACGCCGAAGGAGGCAAAAATTGTAGAATTTATTGAACAAAATCAGGAAAATGTAATGCGCTATTCAATTACAGAGCTTGCGATTAAATGTAATTCCAGTGAATCCAGTATTGTTCGATTATGTAAAAAGATTGGCTATAAAGGGTTCCAGGAATTTAAGATTGCATTAGCGCAGAACACTTCCGAGAATTATAGTTCAAAGTATCTTCAACAGGATGTGGAGCCGGGGGACAGCAAAAGAGATATTGCAATAAAAGTTTTTAATGCATCAGCTCAGGCGCTTATGGATACGGTGACAATCCTGACAGAGGAAAAAATTGAAAATGGAATGAAACTGATAGCAGAAGCAGAGAAAATTAGTTTTTTTGGTGTTGGAGGGGCTGGTGTTGTTGCGACGGATGCATACCACCGTTTTTGCAAGCTGAAAAAATCATGCCAGTTATTTACTGATTATTACAGCCAGGTGAATAAAAGTCTGATTGCAGACGAGCATGATTTGATTATTGCCATTTCCCATTCGGGAAAAACGAGAGACATTTTAGTATCTTTACAAAATGCAAAAAATAATAATGCAAAGATTATAGCAATAACACAGTTCGGAAATTCTCCGATTACACAATTGGCGGATGTCGTATTTTTTACTTCTTCAAAAGAAACGGCATTTCGGCATGATGCTATGGCATCCCGGATTGCAGAAATGGCTATACTGGACAGTTTATTCACATGCTCGGCCTTTGATGATTATCAAGAGGTAGTTAAAAGGTATGAAAAGAGTTGGGAAATGTTCCAGAGTACAAAATCAGACAATATTAAGAATATTAAAAAGCCTGAGAAGGGGGGAGAATAAAGGCTTACGAATAGAAACACGGTGTCGGTAAATTATAAAAATGGTAAGAAACAGTGAGGAGGGAAAGGTTTGAAACGGAAAACAGTAGCAATAATATTGATAGCAGCTATTTTGAGCTGCATGTTTGGTGGGTGCGGTTCAAAATCGGATTCGGCGCAAACGCAGGATAAAGGAGATAGTTCCCAAACTGCAGCAGCTCCGAAAGAATTAGTATATGCGCAGAGTATGGCAATTACATCATTGGACCCTGCCGGAATGCAGCCGCAGGGATATCCATCGGGTTATGAAGCGGCCTTTGCTGTGCATAATGGACTGATTCGATTTACAGAGGATTTACAGTTTGAACCTGATCTGGCTGAAAGCTGGACAACTTCTGAAGACGGACTTACATGGGATTTTAAACTCAGGGAGGGCGTAAAATTCCATGACGGAACTCCGTTTAATGCAGATGCAGTTGTAAAACAATATACGAGAATGATCAATCCCGATATCAATCTGGGAGCATATTCTTTATGGGAGCCAATTGAAAAGATTGAAAAAGTATCTGATTATGAAGTAAAAATAGTAACAAAAACACCATATAGCGCTTTTTTGAATGTTATGGCCCATGGTTCCGCTCTGATTCCGAGTCCGACAGCGGTAGAAGCAGATTCGGATAATTATGGACTTGCACCAGTTGGCACCGGCCCGTACAAACTGGAAAAAATTGAACCCGGCACAGAATTAACCCTTGTTCGGAATGATGATTACTACGAAGGAACTCCTTTATATGAAAGAGTTGTTTTTAGATATGTAAGCGATCCTTCCGCGCGCATTTCCGCATTAAAGAGCGGGGACGTACAGGTTGCAGATGCAATCCCTGTGGAATATGCGGATGATTTGGAGGCAGATTCGAATATTAAATTGATATCCAAACCGGGGCTTCAGGTATTCGGTGTCGGCCTGAATCAGAAAAATGAAATTCTTCAGGATAAGACGGTAAGACAGGCGTTAAACTATGGGATTGATAAAGAGGCAATTGCAAAAACACTGTTTATGGGGTATGTAACTCCGTTAGCCGGACCTTTGGCACAAAATACTGTAGGTTCTGCAGAATTAACGCCATACACGGCAGATATTGAAAAAGCAAAAACGATGCTTGACGAGGCCGGCTGGAAATTAAATGGCGATGTCAGAGAAAAAGACGGCAAAAAAATGGAGTTCACTTTAATTGTCCCTGATGGAATGTATCCGAAGGATGTTGTTCTTACAGAGGTAATTCAGAGTCAGTTAAAAGAAATCGGTGTTCAGGTAACGATTAATAAAGTGGAAAAATCTACTTATTGGGATCAATTAAAGGTTCCTGCCGATAAGACCGGATATGATATGGCATTATGGGGGTACAATCCATCCCACGGCAGTGGACAGATTCATATGGAAAATCTGTTTACTTCAAATGCGGATGAAAGCGAAAAACCAAGTTTGTGGAATTTTATTTGGTATAACAATCCGGAAGTAGACAGTTTGTTAACTTCTGCCAAAGAGCAGGTTGTAGAAGAAGAATTTAATGCGACAATGAAGCAGGCGGAAGAAATTGTATGGGAAGAATGTCCATATATCTGGTTATATTCTAATAATATTATTTCAGCAACAACGGCGGATGTGG
>URND01000072.1 GCA_900549105.1 uncultured Eubacteriales bacterium | reverse complement strand
CGCATCATCAAATCCCTTTCCTGCCATAATAATCCGGCGGTAAACTTCATCTTCCGGGTTGATAAAATGCACATCGCAGGTGGCGCAGACCGGCTTATGGAACTGTTCGCCGAGACGGACTATCTTTCGGTTCATCTCCATCAAATCCTCTTTGGATTGAATCTGAGGAATCTTCTCACTGTCTATCATAAAGAGGTTATTGCCAATGGGCTGAATTTCCAGATAATCATAAAAATTGACAATCCGGGCAATTTCATCCGCCGGACGGTCATTCAGCACCGCCTGATACAGTTCACCCGCCTCGCAGGCAGAACCGATGATCAGCCCTTCCCGGTATTTCGCCAGAACACTCTTCGGAATTCTCGGCCGTCTCGCATAATAATCCAGATGGGACCAGGACACCAGCCGGTACAAATTAATCCGCCCGATATCATTCTGAGCCAATATAATAATATGATAGGTTTTTAATTTCTTTATGGCGTTGACCGACATCTGGCTCATTCCATTTAAGGTATCCAAATCCGTCACGCCCATGCCCTTCAGCCGGGCAACAAATTTCACAAAAATATCCGCCGTGGACTCCGCATCCTCCACAGCCCGATGGTGATTTTCCAGCGTTCCGCCGACAGCCTCCACCACCGTATCCAATTTATAATTTTTCAAATCCGGCAGCATACTCCGGGCCATCGCCAGCGTATCCACCACGGTAAACTCCCGGTGTATATTCATTCTCCGGCAGTTTTCCTTAATAAAACTCATATCGAATTCCGCATTATGGGCCACCATAATGCAGTCCTCGGAGAAAGCCAGAAATTCCGGCAATATATCTTCAATGCCAGCGGCATCCACCACCATGCCGTCATGAATACCCGTTAATTTTTCAATTTCAAAAGGAATCGGCCGCTCCGGGTTGACAAAGGTGCTGTAACGGTCAACAATCTCTCCGTTTTCCACCTTCACCGCGCCGATTTCGATAATACGGTCATTCACCGCTGAAAATCCCGTTGTCTCGATATCAAAGACAACAAATTTACTGTCCAGACTCTGATTTTTTGAATCAAAGACAATCGGCTTCAAATCGTCCACCAGATAACCTTCCACACCGTAAATCGGCTTGAAATCCGTCCCTTCCACACAGTGATTAGCATCCGTAAACGCCTGAACCACGCCGTGATCCGTTATCGCCATCGCCTTGTGCCCCCAGGACATGGCTGTTTTAAGCATGGTTTTACAGTCCGCCACACTGTCCATGTCACTCATTGTTGTGTGGGCGTGAAGTTCCACCCGCTTCACCGGGCTCAAATCCATCCGCTTCTCGGTAAAATCCGGTATGGTCTTAATGCCCGTCACCGAATTCAAAGCGATACCATGGTCATATTTATCCATCACCGCCATGGCCTTCATACGAACAAAGGTACCCTCTTTCAGATTTGCAAGAACCTGGGGAAGGAATTCATTTTTGGTGAAAATCTTCGCCGAAATACTGTCCGTAAAATCCGTCACAGCAAAAATGATAATCGTTTTCTCATTTCGGATTTCTCTCGTCTCAAGCTGAATGACCTTGCCCCGGACAATCACTTCACCGATTTCATCATTGATTTCAGAAATCGGCATCTCATCTCCCTCAAAAGGCCGTCCATAAAATATATCCGGGTCGACAATCTTTTTCTTAACGTAAGTATTTTCCTTTTTAAAGTCTTTGGCCGGTTTCTGCTGTTCAGCCAGCTTTTCTTCCTTCTGCTTCACGGCCGCCTCGGCTTCCGCATAGTTTTTAACAATCGTATCCACTTCCCGCAGGAAGGTCTCCTCCGCGTATTCAGCCTGCCGGCTCTTTCTCTCCCGGACATATTCCACCGAGATATCCACATAATAGCCAAATCTGTCCTGGAAAATCTTTAATAACTTGTCCCGAATACTCTCGATTTTGGAGGCCGTAATAAAATTATCTTCTACGGTGAGAACCATCCTCTGGGCATCGATAAACTCTTTTTGGGCCTTATGGAAAATGTTGGCTTCCAAATCGCTGGAATCCTTCAGTTCCGCCTCAAGACTGTCAAAGTAAATAGACATCAGCCGCTCCGGCGTATACTGCTCTGACAGCTCATATCTGTCAATAATGTCCACATGGACATTGGTATTTTCAAAAAGCTGCTTCCGAATCTGTTCTTCCAGCTTCCGCACGTCGCCATAAGATATCAGTCTCGGACTGCACAGATAAACCCGAATCCGATTTTTCGCCTGGCTGGCCGCCACCTTTTCAACAACAGCCTCTTCCAGTACATCCGCCATCCCTTTATTCAGTTTTAAAACAGGAAATACTTCAAAAAAAGAAGCCGCCATGCCCTATTCACTCCAGTTATCCAACGTTTCTTTAAGCGCCGCCAGCAATTCGCCCTCCGGCGCCTTTTTAATAATTTCACCTTTTCTTATGAGAAGTCCTTCGCCTTTTCCTCCGGCAATTCCCAAATCTGCTTCTTTCGCTTCGCCCGGGCCGTTGACAACGCAGCCCATGACCGCCACTTTCAGGTTCAGATCATAGCCCTGAACCATGTTTTCCACCTGATTTGCCAGTCCGATCAAATCAATCTGAGTTCTCCCGCAGGTTGGGCAGGAAACCACTTCGATGCCGCCTTTGCGCAGCCCGAGAGTTCTTAAAATCAGCTTCGCCGACTTGATTTCCTCCACCGGATCTCCGGTCAGAGAAACACGAATCGTATTGCCGATGCCCTCATTCAGCATAATGCCAAGGCCCACAGCCGATTTGATATTGCCGGAAATGAGCGTTCCCGACTCGGTAATTCCCACGTGCAGCGGATAGGCCGTCCTCTCGGCAATCAATTCATGGGCTTTTACGCACATCATGACATCCGAAGATTTAATGCTGATAACGATTTGGTCGTAATCATAATCTTCAATCATCCCCACTTTATCCAAAGCGCTCTCCACAATGCCTTCCGCCGTTACCCGGCCGCCGTACTTTTCAATCAGAGGTTTCTCGAGGGAACCGCTGTTGACGCCGACACGAATCGGCACATGACAGGCCTTTGCTTTGTCCACAACCGCTTTCACCCGGTCGGCTGAACCGATATTTCCCGGATTGATACGAATTTTATCCACGCCGTTTTCCATCGCCGCAATGGCCAACCGGTAATCAAAATGAATATCCCCAACCAAAGGGATATGAATCTGTTTTTTTATAGCTTTTATAGCCTCAGCCGCCTCCATCGTCGGCACAGCCACCCGGATAATATCACATCCGGCTTCTTCCAATGCCAGAATCTGGGCCACCGTACTTTTCACATCTTCTGTTTTTGTATTACACATGGACTGAATGGCGATGGGATTCTTTCCGCCAATACAGCATCCGCCAATTGAAATAACCTTTGTGTTTTCTCGAATCATTAAATATGCCTCCCTGCACTGCCATGACTACAGCAGTAATTTGTGTATATCATTATAAAGAATAAATACCATAAGAGCCATTAAAAAGGCAAAACCGATAGTGTGTACCCAGCCTTCTTTTTCCGGCGGCAAAGGCTTGCCCCGCCCTGCTTCCACAATCAAAAACAGGATGCGTCCGCCATCCAGCGCCGGAATAGGAAGTAAATTCATAACCCCCAGATTGGCGCTCAGCAAAATACTTATATTCATCATATTTAAAAGGACATCCAGCCAGCCATAGCTTCGCGCCTCCTGATAGGTATCATCAATCATATCCACAATGCCCACCGGGCCGGATAATTCATTGGCCGACACCTGGCCTGTGACAAGCTTTCCAAGGCTCCGCGCTGTCGTCGTTATCCAATAGCGCACTTCAAAAACACTGTATTTTAATGTATCCAGCACGCCCGTCTTTTCATAACGGCCGCCATAAATCATCACCTTATAAGTGCCGTCCGAGCTTAATTCCGGCTTCACTGTTGTCTGATAAGTATTCCCGTTCCTCTCCAGCACCATTTCCATCGGCGCGCCGCTCCCATTCATGAGAACCTCTGTCCAGAATTCCTTGTACAGATGCACCTTCCGGCCATTGATTTCTTTGATGATATCGCCGTCGCGGATTCCCGCTTCCCAGGCCGGGCCGCCCTGCTCAACTTTATAAACTGAAGGCGTGTCATAGCCGACCATGCCGACAAGAATCAAGGCAAAAATAAATGCCAGAATAAAGTTAAATACCGGGCCGGCCACAACAACTGAAAACCGCTGCCAGACACTTTTTGAATTGAAGGAATTCTCCCCCGTCTCATCCGTATCCTCGCCGACCATGGCGCAGGAACCTCCCAAGGGCAAAGCCTTGACCGCATACACCGTCTCGCCCCGCTTAAAGCTGAATAAAATCGGCCCCATCCCCAGGGCAAATTCGGTAACGCCGATACCGTTTTTCTTAGCCAGAAGAAAATGACCAAATTCATGAAATAAAATAATAATGCTGAATACAATCAGAGCTACAATAATTCCCAAGCTACCACCTGCTTTCGATAAATTCATAAGCTGCCTTCTCCGTATCCAGAATCTCTTCCAGCGACGGAGATTTTATTGCAGTGTGTTTTTCCATAGCCTCCCCTATAATTTCCGGTATATCTAAAAATTTAATCTTTCTGTCTAAAAATTTTGCCACAGCCCGTTCATTGGCCGCATTAAAGACGGTTGTCATGGAACCGCCAATTTCCAGCGCCTTATATGCCAGTTTAAGCCCCCGGAAAGCCTCCGGATCCGGAGCTTCAAAATGCAAATTCCCCAGTTTAAATAAATCCAGCCATTCGCCGCCCAAAGGCTTTCTGTCGGGATAAAAAAGGGCATACTGAATCGGCAGCCGCATATCCGGCGTGCCAAGCTGGGCAATGACCGCCGAATCCTCGAATTCCACCGCGGAATGGACGACACTCTCCGGGTGAACGACCACCTGAATCTTATCCAGTCCCACATCGAACAGCCACCGGGCTTCAATCACTTCCAGTCCTTTATTGACCATCGTTGCCGAATCAATCGTAATCTTCCGGCCCATCACCCAGTTTGGATGCTTTAACGCATCCTCCACCTGCACGGAAGCTAACTCCTCAAGGCTTTTTCCGCGGAAAGGCCCGCCGGAAGCTGTCAATAATATTTTATGAATCTGTCCCCGGTTTTCTCCCTGCAGGGACTGAAAAATCGCCGAATGTTCACTGTCCACCGGCAGAATTCTGACGCCCTTTTCCTTTGCCAGAGGCATGATAAGATGGCCCGCCGTCACCAGGGTTTCTTTATTGGCAAGGGCGATATCCTTTCCGGCTTCAATGGCCGCAATCGTTGGCCGTATGCCGATCATGCCGACCACCGCCGTCAGCACAATATCCGCCGACGGTTCCGCTGCTGCCGCCAGAAGTCCATCCATCCCGGCCAGCACTTCCACCGGCATATCACTGATTTTTTCTTTTAATTCCTTTGCCTTATCCTCACGGTAAACAACCGCCATCTTTGGCCGGAATTCCCGAATCTGTTCTTCCAGCCGTTCTATATTTGACGCGGCGGCCAGGGCCGTCACCTGAAAATCCTCTTTATAATGGCGAACCACATCCAGCGTCTGAGTTCCAATGGAACCGGTGGACCCTAAAAGCACTATATTTTTCATCTGTTTCTACCTCACTCTTACGCTCCAAAATAAATCGCCAGAAAATAAACGATTGGCGCTGTAAATAAAATACTGTCAAACCGGTCCAGCACGCCGCCGTGGCCCGGAATCAGTTTTCCGTAATCCTTGATGCCCGTATCCCGTTTCACCGCCGATGCCGTCAAATCGCCGACCACCGCAATGACCGCGCCCACGCCGCAGATAACGCCGCAGGCTGCCACCGTATTGCCGAGGGACGGCAGATGGCTTCCCGCCAGAGCCCCATAGGCCATGCCGAGCAGAACAGCGCCCGCAATGCCGCCAACCAGCCCTTCGACGCTCTTTTTAGGACTGAGCTTCGGCGTCATTTTATGTTTGCCAATCAACATTCCCACGCAATAGGCACAGGTATCATTGCCCCAGGCGCTCAAAAACACCAGCGGAATGATAAACAGTCCGTCCGGCAGCTCCCGCACCTGATATAAGTGCATCATCAGCACAGGCACATAAATCAAGCCAAAGATTGAAAAAGCAATCTGATTTGCTTTGTACTTCGGAAAAGTAAACACATAAACGGCGCAGATTACGAGAAATCCGCCAATTACCGCCATAAACGGATTCTCCGAAAAACGGCCTCCGGCGATTTCATGCAGAAGAAAGGCATATAAAACCGTCGTTATATAACCAATCCATCCGGGAACCGTCCGCTCGATATTTATTGTTTTATAAAGTTCATATAAGCCAATAAGCGACAACAGGGATACCAGTAAAAACCATATATTTCCCCCGGCCATAATCGTAAGAACAGCCACAATAACTAAAACAACGCCGCTGGCCAATCGAGTCCAGAACATAGTATTCCCCCTTAAATGCCGCCAAACCGGCGTTCTCTTCCATTATATTGACGGATAGCCCGTACTAATTCATTGCGATTGAAATCCGGCCATAATACTTCCATAAATACAAATTCCGTATAAGCCAGCTGCCAGAGAAGGAAATTGGACAGCCGCTGTTCACCGCTGGTGCGTATGAGCAGATCCGGGTCCGGAATATCCCCCGTATCCAGATAGCTGTTGAACAATTCCTCCGTCACATCCTCCGATTTAATCTTACCTTCTTCGACATCCTTCGTCATGCGGACCATAGCCCTCCGCATTTCATCTCTGCTGCCATAATTGATGGCAATCGTAAAATTCAACCCGGTATTCACTGCGGAAATCCGCTCTAATTCCTCGATAGCCTCCCGGATATCCTGGCTCAGCCCGGTTTTATCGCCAATCACCCGGACACGCATATTATTTTTTGTCGTCCGCTTAATACAGTCCTTTAGATAAGAACGAAGCAGCTTCATCAGCGCGTCCACTTCCTTCTTGGGCCGTTTCCAGTTTTCCGTCGAAAAAGCATAGACTGTCAGATATTTAATTCCCAGATTCCAGGCATCTTCGCAAATCTGCTCCACCGTTTTACTGCCCTGGGCGTGACCGTAATTTCTCGGCATCATCCGTTTTTTTGCCCAACGGCCATTTCCATCCAGAATAATCGCCACATGATTCGGGACTTCCAAAAGTTCTCCATCAATTTCTCTCTGCATATAAAACTCCTTTTATTTTCAAATCTGCAATGAAGAGGAAGAGGCTGCCGAAATCCGACAACCTCCCTCTCTTCTTGTTTTATCGCGATGCGCCTGCTTATACAGTAAGCACTTCTTTTGTTTTTGACTCAACCGCCTTATCCACTTCAGCGATGAATTTATCTGTCATCTTCTGAACAGCTTTCTCTAAATCATCGGCGTCATCTTCGGAAATTTCTTTTGCCTTGCTCCATTTCTTTAAAGCATCATTGGCATCACGGCGGATATTGCGGACAGCCACCTTCGCTCCCTCGCCTTTTTTCTTAACGTCTTTTGCCAGTTCTTTACGCCGTTCCTCAGTCAGCTCAGGGAACACAAGGCGAATCGCTTTGCCGTCATTGCTCGGAGTGATTCCGATATCGGAAGCCATAATTGCCTTCTCAATCGCTTTAATTAATTTAGACTCCCAAGGCTGAATCAAAATAATCCGTGCTTCCGGAACTGTAATATTGCCCACCTGCTGAATCGGTGTCGGCGTTCCATAATAGTCTACCACCAGTTTGTCCAGAACATGCGGATTTGCGCGTCCGGCACGGATGGAAATGTATTCTCTCTCCAGGCTCTCCAATGTTTTTTTCATTTTTGTCTCATAAACTTGTATTCTTTCATCCATGTCTGATAATCCTCCCAAATATTATTTATCATTCATCCACGGTCACATAAGTGCCGTTAAATTCACCATATAAAGTTTCTATAATACTGTCCTTCCCGTTCAGCCCGAATACAACCATCGGCATATGATTTTCCATGCACATAATTGTTGCCGTCAGATCAACCACCTGCAGTCTCTGGTCCACAACCTGCTGAATACTGATTTCGTCATATTTCACCGCATCCGGATGAACCTTCGGGTCCTTATCATAAACGCCGTCAATGGCCTTTGCCAGCAGAATTGCATCCGCCTCAATCTCGACAGCCCTCAGCGTTGTCCCCGTATCTGTTGAAAAATACGGATGCCCCGTACCTCCGGCAAAGAAAACAACCTTTCCTTCGGAAAGAGCGGCCATCGCCTTATCCTTTGAAAACAACTCTGTGAAAGCTCCGCAGACAAAAGGCGTAAATACCTCCGTCGCCATGCCCAGTGTACGGAAAATCTCTGAAACATAAATGCAGTTCATCACGGTTCCAAGCATGCCAATCTGATCCGACCTGGTCCGCTCAATAATCTTACTGCTGTTCCGTCCTCTCCAGAAATTGCCGCCGCCAATCACAATGGCTACCTGAGTACCCTTATCCGTAATTTCTTTTACCTGGCGTCCAACTTCCAGACATGTAGCTTCATCAAAGCCAAACCCCTTTTCCCCCGAAAGGGCTTCGCCGCTTAATTTCAATAAAATACGTTTCATGTTTTTCATTCTAAACACCTCATAAATAATTTACCATAAAATGTCCATTTTTTCTACTATTATTTTACTTCTTGCGCCCTCTTTGCAATTTTTTTCAAATAAGGCCTTGAAAACCCGAATCACATGGGCTACATTAATTTTTATCAGATGACAATCTAAAATAAAAGGAGACACGCTATGATGAAAGAAATGCGCCGCAAAGACCGGCAGTTAAACGCTGAAGATACGATGACTCTTCTGGAGCAGGGCGAATACGGCATCCTCGCCACAGTCTGCGGGGACGGCATGCCTTACGGTGTACCGGTGAGCTATGTCTGTTTTAACAATTGTATTTATTTTCACTGTGCAAAAAATGCCGGCCTGAAACTGGAAAACATCCGGAATAGAGCGGATGTATGCTTTACCGTTGTCGGAAAGACCGAACTTCTCCCAGCCAAATTCAGCACCAGATATGAAAGCGCCATCGTGTTCGGCAAAGCCCGCCTTTTAGAGGAAAGCGAAAAAAGGGAACCATTAATGAAATTGATTGAAAAATATTCGCCGGATTTTATGGAAGCCGGCCGGAAATACGTTGAAAAATCCGCCTCTGAAACAGATATTGTGGAAATATCCATCGAATTTATGACCGGGAAGGGACGAAAATGACAAAATGATGTATTTCTATGTATTTTTTTTGGTACATTTTTAACAATTATTGAAAACTTCGCCAATTTCTGGTAAGCTAGACTATACCCTTTTGGGTATTATAACCATTTCATTTTTTTAGCAAGGGGGAAATTATTATGGAAAACTTCCTTATGATCGTTCCTATCATCGGAATCCTTGCCCTCCTTTTTGCCATTGCGACTTCATCATCCATCGGCAAAAAAGACGCAGGAAATGACCGCATGAAGGAGATCGCAGGAGCCATCGCTGAAGGCGCAAGAGCCTTCCTTATGTCAGAATACAAAGTGCTCCTGGTTTTTGTTATTGTCATGTTTGTTGTCATCGGTATCGGCCTGTCTAACTGGCTGACTGCGGTATGCTTCCTTGTCGGCAGCATTTTCTCAGTACTTGCCGGTTACCTTGGCATGGGCGCTGCCACAAAAGCAAATGTACGCACAACAAGCGCAGCAATGAACTCCGGTATGAATGCCGCTCTTTCTGTTGCATTCTCCGGCGGCAGTGTTATGGGACTTGCTGTTGTAGGTCTTGGCCTTTTCGGTATCAGTATCATCTATGTACTTACCGGAAATGCTGATATTCTTTTCGGTTTCAGTTTAGGCGCTTCTTCCATCGCATTGTTTGCCCGTGTCGGCGGCGGTATTTACACAAAAGCTGCGGACGTTGGTGCGGACCTTGTTGGTAAAGTTGAAGCCGGCATCCCTGAGGATGACCCTAGAAACCCTGCTGTTATCGCCGATAACGTTGGCGATAACGTTGGTGACGTTGCCGGTATGGGCGCCGACCTTTTTGAATCCTATGTCGGCTCCATTATCTCCGCTATGACACTTGGTCTGACTTATTATGATCAGACAGGTATCATCTTCCCGCTGCTTCTGGCGGCCGGCGGTGTTGTTGCTGCTATTCTCGGCACTTTTGTCGTTAAGGCAGGCAATGCAACCAACCCGCATGCAGCTCTGAAACGTGGTGAATACGGCGCTACGGCAATCGTTATTATCATTACTGTTATCTTAAGCAAGACAATGTTCGGAAACTTCAATGTGGCTCTGGCTGTTATCGCCGGACTTCTTGTCGGAGTATTGATTGGCATTGTTACCGAAATTTATACTTCCGATGAATATCGTTCCGTTAAAAAGATTGCTCAGCAGTCCGAAACAGGTTCTGCAACAACAATCATCAGCGGTCTCGCTGTTGGTATGCAGTCCACCGTTGTTCCGATTTTATTAATCTGCGTTGGTATCTTTGTTTCCTACGAACTGGTTGGTCTTTATGGTATCGCTTTAGCAGCCGTTGGTATGCTGTCCACAACAGGTATCACCGTTGCCATTGATGCTTACGGCCCTATCGCTGATAATGCCGGCGGTATCGCTGAGATGTCCGGTTTGGATGAATCTGTTCGTGAGATTACAGATAAACTTGACTCCGTTGGTAACACAACTGCCGCTATGGGTAAAGGTTTCGCTATCGGTTCCGCTGCTTTAACAGCGCTGGCACTGTTCGTATCCTACTCTGAAGCTGTAAAATTAAGCGCCATCAATGTTTTGGATGCCCGTGTTGTTATCGGCGTATTTATCGGCGGTACATTAACATTCCTCTTCTCCGCTCTGACTATGGAATCCGTTTCCAAAGCAGCTTATAAGATGATTGAAGAGGTTCGCCGCCAGTTCCGCGAAAAACCAGGTATCCTGAAGGGAACTGACCGCCCGGATTATACAACCTGCGTTGCTATTTCTACTCAGGCTTCTCTGAAAGAAATGTATGTGCCGGGTATCATGGCCGTTCTCGTGCCAATCATTGTTGGTATTCTTCTCGGTGTTGAAGCCCTCGGCGGACTTCTCGTAGGCTCCTTAGTTACCGGTGTTCTTATGGCCATCTTCATGTCCAACTCCGGTGGTGCATGGGATAACGCTAAGAAATATATCGAAGGCGGACATCACGGCGGCAAAGGAAGCGAAGCTCACAAAGCAGCCGTTGTTGGCGATACAGTCGGCGACCCATTCAAAGATACTTCAGGTCCATCTATCAACATCCTGATTAAATTGATGACTATCGTTGCACTTGTATTCGCACCACTCTTCCTTCAGATTGGCGGATTACTGTAATTTGAATTATTTCAAAGGCCGGGATAATTTTTGTCCCGGCCTTTTATTGTATAAGGATAGCCCATCCTTAAATGAGCTATCCTTTAATGGCATTTCCGCATAACATCCGAAGTTCCTCTTCCGTTCCCAGATTCAGATAAGCCTTCCTCTGTATGTTTGGATTTTTTAATGTTATTTTCACTCGATAGTTATCATCCGCTTCCATCGTTTCAACCGAACTCCAAGGTAAAAACTGCCAACCATATCGGAAACCATTTTCATATACCCGGGCAGGAAGATAGGAAGACACCATCAAAAGAAGAAATGCGCCTGCTTTTATACTCATGGCAGTTCCCCATCCGTCAATATAGGCCTCCTGAATAAAGCTGAGTACTACCGCTCCCGCTAAAACAGTGAGTCCAACCTTTGCTTTGAAAGTATATCTGGTGAAAAACCGAAGCGCTCCCCATGATTTCGGCGGTCTTAACCAGGTGATAATATCATATAGTGCAATTAAAGAAAAGATACCAAAGGCAATCTCCCCGCCAAAAGGCATCATAACCATCAACAAAAAGTATATTAAAAGTCCCATTGGCACACCTCCATCCCCATAATTTCAATTATTAAGTCCTATTCCTCGATAATATTCCTCCGTATATAGGCCTCCAGTTTCTCCTTCTCATCCTCCCTGCAGTATACGGAAATTTCATTTCCCGTCTGCCTGTTCAGCCGGATTAAAACAATGTTTTTCTTTTCGCAGTCCTTAACCTTCCGAATCATCGGCCACTCGATAAAACCCTGCTGTGTTAAAATTCCATTGACGCATACCTTTTGCGGAAGGGTTGACAGCCATGCCAGAACAACACCCTGTGCAATGATGATAATATCAATTATGATATCTATAAGACTTGCGGCCTCTGAAATTCTCCGGCCTCCGAAAAAAATGCAGGCAGCACATAAAATCAAGCCCCCGTTGACCTGTCTGGGCTCTTTTTGCAGAGTCCAAACCGTTTCTCCTGAAATCTCCTCCCTCACAAAATACATTTTCAGCCGCCAGATAATTAAACATGCAACCATGCCAATAAGCATCACCGGCAAAGCTATCACAACAATTTTTTCTCCCGTAGTTAAATCCATTTCTTTCTCCCTATAGATGTTAAAAAGTGTCTATTATTCTGATTAATTTTATTATAATATATACTTTATCAGAAAACAATAAAATGGCCATGAATTGCATTGAATAATTCCATGGCCATTGATTCCAATTTATTTATGTTATTTACTTTTTGACATTATCGCCTGAACAATACTGTACAGCGCCGCAAAGAGCACTCCTGCCACCGGCCAGATAATCCAACTGATATGCCAATTTGAAAAATAAAAACTGATTCCCAGATAAATTGCTGTCACCAGGCACCAATAAACCTTAGGAAAAAATGAGGTTTTGCGCCCAAGGGCTTTCTTTTCTTCCGTGTAATCGCCTCTCTGGAGCAGCTTATCATAACTCTCCTGAATCATGCCAAAGCGCACAAAGAGATGAACGCCGACAGAAATTAAAAACAAAAGAATCCCCACGCAGCAAACCAAAATAAATTCATCCTCTGTAAATCCTGCTGCCATCAGCAAAGGAATGACGCCGATAATACACAAAAAGACACCGATGGTTATCATCACACGATATGTCGGTTCAAACGCTCTCCGCTTTTCCTCCGCTATTTCTATAAGTCTGCTGTCCGTATGTATCGCAGCCGTTTCCAGATATTCATAATCAGAAAGCTGTGTTCCGTTGAGAATCCATACAGCAACACCGATAGCGACCAAAATCAAAAGAAGCGCCACGCCGAACCCTCCGGCCATATCCTCTGTCAAAGGACTGTGCTTATATTCCGCCGCTCCGCCTAACAATATCAGCGGGATTGGAGATAATATGAATAAAGAAACTGCCCCGGCAATGCGGGAAGACATTTTTTCAGTCAAAGCCATAAAAGTTTCC
Organism: uncultured Eubacteriales bacterium; assembly: GCA_900549105.1. Taxonomy (GTDB): domain Bacteria; phylum Bacillota; class Clostridia; order Lachnospirales; family Lachnospiraceae; genus Frisingicoccus. Next base: position 1,621 of record URND01000072.1, on the reverse strand, counting down.
CCTTCTTCCAGGGAGACTCTTCGCACTGATGGTTTTCGCGCCGACAGTTCTTCCGGATGTGCATAAAATGACTCCGTTTCCCCAAAGCTTTCCGGCAAATCTCCAAAAATATCCTCTGCATCATCCTTCAGCAGATAATCCGTGGTAACTTCAAAAAGCTCACTCAATTTTATAATCTTATCCAAATCGGGAATGGATGCCCCCAACTCCCATTTTGAAACCGACTGCCTTGATATATCCAGCTTCTCCGCCAGTTCTTCCTGAGACCATCCTTTTTTCTTTCTCAGGCAAACTATTTTTTCTGCCAAAATCATTCCTCTATACCTCTTTCCATCTTATTTCTGGCCCTATCTTAGCAGAATTTGCAGTTGACAACCAGCAAGTGCGCTTGGAAATTCAGCACCCGGCGGTTGCATTTACAATATTTTCCCATCTTGCTTTACAGAGAAAAACTAAATCACATTATAGGCAATCTGTTTTTGCGAAAAAGTGCACTCAAATCCATCCAGCAGATGTTTCGGCAAATAAAGCGACTCCTTTTTCTTTAACTGGACAGCGCCGGAACGCCCCAAAACCTCAGCCACGAACTGGGAACAAAAATATGCATTTTTAAATTTATGCGGAATATGCAAAAGGCACAATATAACCCCGAACCGTGAATAAGTATAAATATCCCGCATTTCTAAAAACTGCTGAATCTCTCTCTCAATATCCGTACAAATACTCGCAGGCACTCGTATCCGAACACATACACTGTGTTCTTTTCTTCTCCGTGATTTCCATTTCTTCGGCTGCTCAACCGCAACGCCCTTGCCGTTGAAACTGTAAAACACCTCTTCCGAACCGTCAATAGACAGCGAAGCATGCGAATAGCCACTTCTGCTGGTAACGCGGATAAACCGGCCAAACCAGTCCGAATATCCGGTCAACAATATAGTGATTGTTTTCATGCGTTCCTTCTGTCTCTTTTTATTTCTTTTAATTCCCTTTTTTCCCATATAACCTAACCTATTCTATTCTTAAAATTATATATTCGTCTGCGGATTTTCACTCTCTTTCAAAAAATCATTTATCAGTTTATAAGTTTTCTTTACCTGTGAAAAACGCACCGGCAGAGAAAAATATCCGTGCAGGGCGTTCGACATCCGAAAAACCTCCACTCGATTTCCGGCTGCCTCCAACGCCTTTCCATAAGCCTCGCCTTCATCCCGGAGCGGACAATATTCAGCGGTAATAATTAACGTATCCGGCTGATTTGTGAAGTCCTTCGACACCAACGGGGCAAAATAGGGATTTTCCAAATCCGCTTCCGAGGAACGATACAGCTCCATATAATCCCGCACCCGCTTTGTAGTCAGCAGATAATCGGTTCCATTTTCACGCACAGAAGGAAAGGGCGAATTTTCTGAATGGTCATTGCCCGTGGCCGGATAGATCAATATCTGTCGCGAGGGCAGAAACTCTCCCCTGTCCCGGGCCATGAGAGACACAGCCGCCGCCAGATTTCCTCCGGCGCTGTCGCCAATCAAAGCAATCTCCTTCGCTGTCGTCCCAAAAAGGGCGGCATCCAGAAAAATCTCCCGGGTAACCTCATAACAGTCCTCCAGCCCCGCCGGGAAGG
>URND01000071.1 GCA_900549105.1 uncultured Eubacteriales bacterium | reverse complement strand
GTAATGTATGACGACTATCTGCAGGGCGACGAAGGCCGTATTCTGACGGTGACAGATGTCCGCGGAATCGAAGTGGAGAACAGCGCTGAGACCAGGGTAGACCCGGTCATGGGTGAAAGCCTTCATTTGAGTTTGGATTATAATATCCAATCCTATGTGACCCAGGTAGCTGAGAAGGTTATGAAACAGAAACAGGCAAAGAGTGTTTCTGTCATTCTTATGAATCCCCAAAATGGGGAAATATATGCGATGGTAAATGTGCCGGAATTCAATCTGAATGAGCCATTTACCTTGATTGAGCCGATTGCGGGCGATGAATCCGCGAATACTCAGGATTTGCTGAATCAGATGTGGCGCAACGGCTGCATTAATGATACATATGAACCCGGTTCCACATTTAAAATTATTACAGCCACATCGGCTTTGGAGAAAAATGTGGTAACTTTGAATGATACATTTTCATGTCCCGGATTCCGGGTGGTGGCAGACCGGAAAATACGGTGCCACAAAACAGGGGGACATGGAAGCGAGACCTTTACTGAAGGTTTTATGAATTCCTGCAATCCGGTATTTATGGATGTGGGAGCGAGAGTAGGGATTGAAGGTCTCTATGAATATTTTGAAAAACTTGGTTTGTTTGAGAAGACCGGGGTGGACCTTCCGGGGGAAGCCGCCTCAATCATGCACAAGATAGAAAATGTGGGCGCTGTGGAATTGGCAACCATATCCTTTGGGCAGTCTTTTCAGATTACGCCCCTGCAGCTTTTAAGGGCTGTGAGCGCTGTGATTAACGGAGGAAATCTGGTCACACCCCATTTGGGAATGTATACGACAGATTCAGAAGGAAACACACAGACTGTTTTTGACTATCCGGTTAAAAGCGGAGCTATCAGTAAGGAAACTTCAGAAACAATGAAGGAATTACTTGGCCTGGTTGTATCCGAGGGAACCGGGAAAAACGGCCAGGTAGCCGGCTACGCGGTGGGCGGAAAAACAGCAACCTCCCAAAAACTGCCGAGGGGTTCGGGGAAGTATATTGCTTCTTTTATTGGCTTTTCTCCGGTGGAAAATCCGGAGATTATCGGCATTATCCTTATTGACGAGCCGGTGGGGACCTATTATGGCGGAACGATTGCGGCGCCGGTGATGAGTGAGATTTATGAAATGGTGCTGCCGTATCTGTTTCCGGAGAATAAACAGGAAGAGACGCAGGAGGAAACAGGGGATGATTTATCCTGAAATACTTTACAAGGCAAATGTAAGGTATTATAATTTTTAATTTGGACAGAATACGAAAGAATTCAACGAGAGGTGTAATTATGAAATATACAATTGTGTTACCGGCAATTATTGCTTTTGCCATCAGCGCGCTGTTGTGCCCGGTGGTCATTCCATTTCTTCACAAATTAAAATTCGGACAGTTTATTCGGGATGAAGGGCCAAAAGCCCATCAGAAAAAATCCGGAACTCCGACAATGGGCGGCGTGATTTTTATTGTCAGTGTGATTGTCACATCACTGCTTTATATGAAAGATTATCCGGCAATTATTCCGGTGGCCTTTTCCACATTGGGCTTCGGCATTATTGGCTTTATGGATGACTATATTAAAATCGTTAAGAAAAGAAATCTCGGACTGACGCCTTTGCAGAAGATGGCGGGACAGTTTGTTGTTACCGGTGTGTTTATTTATTATTTAATGAATTTTACGAATGTGGGAACAGGCATCCTCATTCCATTTACCGGTGGATTTACAAACGGGCTGTACATTCACCTGCCATGGTGGTTATTCATTATTTTTATGTTTATCGTATTTTTAGGAACGGCCAATGGAACGAATTTTACGGATGGATTGGACGGACTGCTTTCCAGTGTCACTGTACTGGTTGCCGTATTCCTGACAGTGGTTGCTGCGGGAATCAGCAGCGGTTTATCACCGGTCACATCGGCGGTTGCGGGCAGCCTTCTGGGATTTTTATTGTTTAATGTTTATCCGGCGAGAGTCTTTATGGGGGATACGGGGTCTCTGGCCCTGGGCGGTTTTGTGGCTGCGACGGCCAGTATGATGAATATGCAGTTGTTCATCGTTATTTTTGGGTTGATTTATCTGGTTGAAGTTATCTCTGTCATGATTCAGGTTGTCTATTTTAAAAAGACAGGCGGCAAACGCTTCTTTAAAATGGCTCCGATTCATCACCATTTTGAATTGTGCGGCTGGCCGGAAACAAAGGTTGTTGCTGTTTTTTCGATTGTAACGGCCATTTTATGTCTGATTGGATTTTTAGCGCTTTAATTTAAAAATTCAGGATAAACGGGAGGGAAATACATATGGATTTAAAAAACAAAACGGTACTTGTTGCCGGTACGGGAATCAGCGGGATGGGCGCTGTCAGACTGCTTATGCAGACGGATGCCCGGGTGGTTCTTTATGATGGAAATATAAAACTCACGGTGGAGGAGATTCAGGAAAAGCTGCCTGAAAAAAAAGATATACAAATTATTATCGGAGAATTGACCGATGAAGTCATTTCCACGCTGGATATTGCCGTTTTAAGTCCGGGAGTCCCGACAGATGTGGATTTTGTGAACCGTATGCGCAGCGCAGGGGTTTTAATCTGGGGCGAGCTTGAACTGGCGGACCAGTTTGCCAGAGGAACCGTACTGGCGATTACGGGGACAAATGGCAAGACAACAACAACAACACTGGTGGGAGAAATATTGAAAAATTACTACAGTGAAGTTCATGTTGTTGGAAATATTGGAACCTCCTATGCGGGTGTGGCGTTGGAGACAACAGAAAATGGCTATGTGGTGGCGGAGACATCCAGTTTTCAGTTGGAGACGGTGGATGAATTCCATCCAAGGGTCAGCGCCGTTTTGAATTTGACGCCGGACCATTTGAACCGTCATCATACAATGGAAGGCTACGTCAATGCAAAGAAAAATGTTATGAAAAATCAAACGGCGGAAGATTTTGTGGTTCTTAATTATGATGACCCGTTGACACGGGCAATTGGGGAATCGGCAGTGCCGCAGGTGATTTACTTTTCCAGCACTCAGGTTTTGGAAAATGGCTATTATTTCCATGATAAAAAAATATACTATGCAAAGGACGGCGCACTGGAGGTTATCTGCAGCGCCAGCGGATTAAAAATCCTCGGACTTCATAATATGGAAAATATTATGGCCGCTGTGGCTATGGCCCGCTGCGTGGGTGTTCCGATGGAAAATATCCGGGAAACGATCACAACATTTATGGGTGTTGAGCACAGAATTGAGTATGTGACAGAAAAGAGGGGCGTTTCCTATTATAACGATTCCAAGGGCACGAATCCGGATGCGGCCATCAAAGCGGTTCAGGCAATGGTGCGGCCGACGCTGCTGATCGGCGGAGGCTATGATAAGCAGAGCACATATGATGAATGGATAGATGCTTTTGACGGAAAGGTACGTTATCTTGTACTTCTCGGGGAGACGGCAAATAAAATTGCCGAATGTGCCCGCTGTCATGGATTTGAAAATATTATTATGACAGAAAGCCTGGAAGAGGCGGTTAAAGTCTGTTCCCAGAAGGCTGAGAGCGGGGATGCGGTTCTTCTCTCGCCGGCCTGTGCAAGTTGGGATATGTTTAAGAGCTATGAGGAGCGGGGACGGATGTTTAAAGAATTCGTCCATAAACTGGCAGATTGAAGCTTAAAAGAGTAGAGGTGATGAACATGGCGCGGGAAGTGGCAGCGGTTGAAAAGAAAAAGAAAACCCGGGTGAAGACAGAAAAATATTTTGACTATAGCCTGTTGTTCATCGTTATCTTTCTGGTTTGCTTTGGACTTGTAATGATTTTTAGTACCAGCGCATATAACTCGCAGATTGTCAATGATGGAGATTCCTTTTATTATCTGAAACGGCAATGCCTGTTCGCTGTCGGAGGCATGGTGGGGATGACAGCAATCAGCCGGATTCCCTATCATTTTTGGAAACGATTTACATTTATGGCTTACATCGGAATGAATGTGCTTCTCGGTATCGTTCTTATCTATGGAGCGGCCAGTCATGGCCAGAAGCGATGGATTGAAATCGGGCCATTACGGTTTCAGCCTTCCGAGATTGCAAAGGCTGTATTGATTATTTTCCTGGCCCATGTGGCGAGCCGGGGAGTAAAACAGCTTAAAGACTGGCGGGGCGTTGTTAAATGCTTTGCCCTGGTTCTGCCGATGATTCTTCTTGTTACAGTATCCAATCTGAGTACGGGAATTATCATGCTGGGAATTGCTTTTATTATTATTTTTGTTGCAAGCAATCAGTATAAGATATTTTTCGGAGTTGTCGGCGCCGGCGTTGGCGTTATGTTTATATTTCTCCAGGTGGCGGCCTATCGCCTGGACAGAATCGAGGCCTGGCTGCATGTGGAAACTTCAGAAAATGCCTATCAGACACGGCAGGCCCTCTATGCGATTGGTTCCGGCGGTGTTTTTGGAAAGGGATTGGGACGGAGTATTCAGAAATTGTCCTATGTTCCGGAGGCCCACAACGATATGATTTTCTCAATTATCTGTGAGGAATTAGGATTGTTTGGAGCCATTGCCATTATTTTGTTATTTATCTTATTGCTCTGGCGGTGTATGATTATTGCAAATAATGCGCCGGATTTGTACGGCGCGCTGATTGTTGTGGGCGTTATGGCCCAAATTGGCCTGCAGGTCATTATCAACATCGGCGTTGTGACCAATACACTGCCGAATACGGGTATACCGCTGCCTTTTATCAGCTACGGCGGTACATCGGTTACCTTCCTTCTATGTGAAATCGGATTGGTTTTAAGCGTATCGCGGGGGATTCGATTTCAGCGATAAGAGGAACATTTGAAATACTTCCGCATAGAATATGTTATAGTCTATGTTCGGAGGTAATTGATGTGTCATCCTATCTCATATCCGGCGGCCGGTCATTGAGCGGTCAGCTTCATGTACACGGTTCAAAAAATGCCGCGCTGCCGATTATTGCGGCATCACTTTTACACCATGGCGTGACAGTTATCCGGGGATGCCCGGATATTCTGGATGTAAGATACATGATAGAAATTCTTCGAAGTATCGGCTGCGGAGTCCTTTATGAGGGCGATGTGCTTCAGATTGATGCGTCGGAGATATGCCTGGAAAATATTTCCCGGGAATGTGTCGGAAAGATGCGTTCCTCGATTCTGCTGCTGGGGGCGGCATTGGGACGATGCCGTCGCATGATACTGGATTATCCCGGCGGCTGTACCATCGGGGCCCGGCCGGTGGATATTCATCTGAAAGCGCTGGAGCAGATGGGGGTACATATTGAAGAAAAGGATGGGGCCATTCATTGTGAAACCGGAGGGCTGTCGGGAGTGCGGATCGTGCTTCCCTATCCGAGTGTGGGCGCGACGGAAAATCTGATGATGGCCGGAGCTATGGCTGAGGGAATCACATGGATACAAAATGCGGCAAAGGAGCCGGAGGTATCCGATTTGGCGGGATTTCTTTCGGCGATGGGTGTGAGCATTTATGGAGCCGGGACGGATAGAATCGGCATTTTAGGAAAATGTTCGCTGCATGATGCAGAATATAGGGTCATGACTGACCGGATTGTTGCCGGGACTTACTTGCTGGCTGCGGCCGGAACCGGCGGTGAAATAGAACTTTTGGATGTGGCAGAACAGCATATTCACTGTCTGCTGCACTTGTGTGAAGCCATGGGCTGCGAGATTCGGATGACGGAAAGGGGAATCCGTATCAAATCGGCTCGAAGGCTTTTTGCGGTTGAGGATATTCATACCCAACCTTTTCCGGGGTTTCCTACGGATATGCAGTCCCAGTTGATGGCGGTACTTGCTACAGCCCGGGGCGAAAGCGTTATTTATGAGCATATTTTTGAAAACCGTTTTCGGACGGCCGGGGAACTTCAGAAAATGGGGGCGGATATACAAATAAAAAATAACAGGGCTGTGATTCGCGGCGTCAGAAAATTGAAGGGCTGCCATGTATCCGCAAAAGATTTGCGGGGCGGCGCGGCGCTGGTGATTGCAGGACTGATGGCAGAAGGTGATACTATCGTCGAAAACTCCATCTTTGTAGAGCGTGGTTATCAGGATATATGCAAAGATTTGACACAGCTTGGCGCAGAAATCAGACACTGCAGGGATACCCGCGAGGGTTGAGATTATTGGAAAATAGGTGGATATACCGTGGATAAGAATTATTATCAGGATGAAGAGTTTGAGGAATTTGAAGAATTTGATACATTAGATGATTTTGAATCGTTTGAAGATTTAGAGCAGGAATTTGAAGAGGAATATGAAGAAGATGAAGATGGGGAAGCCGTCTGGGATGAAGGGGACAGAAGGCCTGTTCCGAAAGGCCATCGGGGATTGAAAATTATCGCTGGTATATTGGTCGTTCTGGCGGTGGCAGTGGGCGCGGTGATTTATGGCTTTCGCCTGGATGAAGTCCGGGTTATCGGCAATAAAAATTACACCGCCGATGAAATAAAAACACTCATTGGCTTTCCTGAAGATGCTCCGAACACACTTATCTGTTATTTGAAATATTTTCGCTATGAGGCGGAGGACATTCCGTTTATAGAGGATATTCAGGTGAAAATGGAAAACCGGAATATGATTTGTATTGAAGTTGATGAAACCGGAATACTTGGATGTCTGAAAGAAGGAAAAAACTATTTCTATTTTGATGATAACGGTGTGATTCAGGAGTCCCTGTCCGAAAAACGGGATACGGTGCCATTGATTACCGGCGCTGAAGTCGGAGACATGGAGGTTGGCCAGGACATATCCATGGAAAATCGGACGGCATATAAAGGCATGATGGAATTATGTCGATTGCTTGCAGACTATGAGATTGCCCCAAAAGAGATAGCGATTGGAGAAGATGGATATTTTACAATCTATATAAATGAGGGCATCCGGGTAGGCATGGGCGCACCGGTTTTGCTGGAAGGAAAAGCCGCGGAATTGGCGAATTTACTGCCGGAACTCCTCAATATGCAGGAGACGGAACAAATTCGTGGAATATTACATCTGGAAAACTATGATTCGACAAAAAATTCTATAATTTTTACAAAAGAAAATTAAAAGAAACGGTTGATTATTTTTACGAAAAACTATATTATATAATATGATAGTGCAAATTGAGAAAAAAAGATATTAATATTAAAAGGAGGAACTACCTTGCTTGAGATAAAAACAAATGAAATGGATGCAGCAGCTAAAATACTTGTTATTGGTGTCGGCGGCGCCGGAAACAATGCGGTAAACCGTATGATTGAAGAAAATATTGTCGGTGTGGAATTCATTGGCGTAAATACAGATAGACAGGCTTTACAGTTGTGTAAAGCAAATCAGCTTGTCCAGATTGGTGAAAAACTGACAAAGGGACTTGGCGCCGGAGCAAAACCTGAGGTTGGAGCAAAGGCCGCAGAAGAAAGTGTCGATGAACTGACAGAATTAATCAAGGGCGCAGATATGGTATTTGTTACCTGCGGTATGGGAGGCGGCACAGGTACAGGTGCGGCTCCGGTTGTTGCAGGTATCGCAAAAAGCCTTGGATGTCTGACGGTTGGCGTTGTTACAAAGCCTTTCCGTTTTGAAGCGAAACAGAGAATGGTAAATGCCAATATGGGTATCGAAAATCTGAAAGAGAATGTAGATACATTGATTATTATTCCAAATGATAAATTATTGGAAATCGTAGACCGCCGTACATCCATGCCGGAAGCTTTGAAGAAAGCCGATGAAGTATTGCAGCAGGGTGTTCAGGGTATCACCGATTTGATTAATGTTCCTGGTTTGATCAACCTTGACTTCGCTGATATTCAGACAGTTATGAAGGATAAGGGCATCGCCCATATCGGTATCGGTGAAGGCCATGGCGATGACAAGGCTTTGGATGCCGTTAAACAGGCGACAACCAGCCCATTGCTGGAGACAACTATCGAAGGCGCTACAGATATCGTTATCAATATCTCCGGTGATATCGGCCTTATTGAAGCAAATGAAGCGGCAATGTATGTTGAAGAACTTGCCGGTGAATCCGCAAACATCATCTTCGGTGCGATGTATGATGAGAGCACACCGGATACATGTTCCATCACCGTTATTGCAACAGGACTTGAAGCACAGGAAAGTGCCGGCCAGACATCTACTTTCATGAAGAAAGCAAATGAACGTCCAGCATTTAACAGCGGCGCTTCTTCCTTCAAAACAGCAGCTCCGACTCCGAGAACACCGATAACGAAGAGTGAAGCTACTGTTGGAACAAGCACCATCCAGATTCCAAGCTTCTTACAGAAGAAATAATATTCAGGGAAAAGAACCTTCCAAAATTCAGAGATGATTTTGGGAGGTTTTTTTGTATCATGTTTTGTAGAAAGCGGTGGAAACATTTTATGGAAACAGGACAACCGTTTGACAAAATATTTTCCGGTTTTGAGTTATAATAATCTCAATGATTTTCAGGAGGTGATCTGAACCCGTTATTAACCGCTTGTCAAATAGAATAAGGTTTTCTTTCTCACATTCTCATCCGATAAAATCTGTTCACCAGCAGATTCTTTTATGCGGGTGCTTCTTTCTCATTGGAAGTTTGTGCCCAATCATTTTCTACCACACCCATTTTACAGAAGAATATGGATTAAAAAAATGCAGTGGAAATCTACAAATACATCTGAATGGATGTAGGGTGATTATCAAAGCGCTTTTAGATACGGGGAATTGTTTGTATGAGCCTTTGACCGGGAAACCGGTCTGCCTGGTGGAATATGAACATTTAAAAGCTTGCCTGAAAAACGGAAAAAATATTCCGGGACTTCGGGCAATTCCATATCACTCCATCGGAAAAAAAGATGGAGTGTTGCTTGGCGTTACGGCAGATAAGCTGATTTTTCAAAATCAGAGGCGAAAATATGAGCAGAGTGGGTGCATTATTGGCATTTATCCCGGAAAAATCAGTAAAAGTGGGGATTATGGTGCTATTGTACACCCGGATATTCTGAAAAAGTAATGTGTGCGGAAGGAGCAGATTATGATATGTAGTGCAGCATTACCGGGAAAATTCCGATACGCAGCGCGTCGGAATCCTCAGAAAGTGATTCGTCAGAGTGGCGGGGATATTTTTTATATCGGAGGCGCAGATGTATTGCCGGTGCCATTGGAAAATGAAGCTGAGGCGGAAGCGATAGGGATGCTTGGAACAGAGAAGGAGAAGGACGGCCGGGCCGTGTTGATTGAGCATAACCTGAGACTGGTTGTTTATATTGCAAGAAAATTTGACAATACCGGGATTGGCGTGGAAGATTTAATATCCATAGGAACGATTGGTCTTATAAAAGCAATTAATACATTTAATCCTGATAAAAATATCAAACTTGCAACCTATGCATCCAGATGTATTGAAAATGAGATATTAATGTATTTGCGGAGAAATAATAAGACCCGGATGGAGGTGTCGATTGACGAGCCCCTGAATGTGGACTGGGACGGCAATGAATTGCTGCTGTCAGACATTCTCGGGACGGAGGAAGATGTCATTTACAAGGGAATTGAGGGGGAAGTGGACCGGATGCTTTTGAATAAAGCGATTGACAAGCTTTCGCCGAGAGAGCAGACGATTATTAAACTCCGTTTTGGCTTAAATACGAAGGACGGATATGAGCGGACCCAGAAGGAAGTGGCGGACCTGCTTGGAATTTCCCAATCCTATATATCCCGCCTTGAAAAGAAAATTATGAACCGTTTGAAAAAAGAAATCAGCCGTATGAGCTGACCGGCTTTTTTGTCAAGCCCCAATAATTTTTTTATTTTGGGGAAAACCGTATAATAAAATTTCATAATGTGAAAAATCTTTACTGTACTTCGATTGACAAGCAAGTGTGGTAAGGAGGATTCTTATTATGGCTCAGGGTAAGGTTGAAATATGCGGTGTTAATACGTCAAAGCTTCCTCTCCTTAAAGAAGAGGAGAAGGAAGCTTTGTTTTTGCGTATTAAGGCAGGAGATATGGAGGCAAAGGAAGAATACATCAAGGGAAATCTCCGACTGGTACTCAGTGTCATTAAACGCTTTTCAAATAGTAATGAAAATCCGGATGATTTGTTTCAGGTTGGCTGTATCGGGCTGATGAAAGCCATTGACAATTTTGACTTAAGTCAGGGCGTGAAATTCTCAACTTATGCCGTGCCAATGATCATCGGAGAGATCCGCCGCTATCTTCGGGATAATAACAGTATCCGGGTGAGCCGTTCTCTTCGGGATACGGCCTATAAGGCGATTTACGCCCGGGAGGCATTTATAAAAAAGAATAACAGGGAGCCTTCGGTGATGGAGGTAGCCGGGGAAATCGGCATCAGCAAGGAAGATATCGTTTTTGCCATGGATGCGATTCAGAGCCCGGTGTCCCTGTATGAACCGGTATATACGGAAGGCGGCGATAAGCTGTGTATTATGGACCAGGTCCGGGACCCGAAAAACACAGAGGCATCCTGGGTTGAAAATATTGCTCTCCAGGAGGCTATTCATAAATTGGGGGACAGGGAACGGCGTATTATTGAAATGCGTTTCTATCAGGGCAAAACCCAGATGGAAGTGGCTTCGGAACTCTCCATATCTCAGGCGCAGATATCCAGAATTGAAAAAAATGCGCTGAAAAGCATGAGAAATTACCTTCAGCAATAAACGACGGTTTCATGATGAAAAGATTCTTTGCTGTTGACTTCGTTAGAAGAAAGGGTATAATAAAACGTGAATGATTTGAAATATACTGGTGAAAAAATTGGAGGAAATAAGAAATCATGTTTGAAGTTTTTGAAAAAACAGAATCTCAAGTACGTTCATATTGCAGAAAATACCCTGTGGAATTCAATAAAGCAAAAAATGCAGAGCTGTTCAGTGTAGAGGGTGAAAGATATATTGATTTTCTGGCTGTAGCCGGTTCCATGAATTATGGTCACAATAATCCGGAAATCAAAGCGAAGATTGTGGAATATTTGAGTGAAGATAATATTATTAATGCGCTCGATATGTATACGGCGGCTAAAGAAGAATTCCTTCGGACTTTTGAGGAAAAGATTCTCGAGCCGAGAAATTTGAATTATAAAGTGATGTGCTGCGGACCAACAGGGACAAATGCCAACGAGGCGGCTCTGAAGCTGGCCAGAAAGAACACAGGCCGTATGAATGTCATTGCCTTTTCCGGTGCATTCCATGGCATGACTTTGGGAAGTCTGGCGATGACGACAGACAGAACAAGCCGGGAAGGCGCCAGTCTGCCTTTGACAAATGTGACCTTTGTGCCTTATGACGGCACACTGGATTCGATTGCCTATTTAAAATGGCTGCTTGAAGATGACCATTCAGGCGTTGAAAAACCGGCGGCAATTTTCCTTGAAACACTTCAGGCCGAAGGCGGCATTAATGTGGCAAGTGTCGAATGGCTGCAGGAAGTCCGCAGGATTTGTACAGAAAATGATATTCTTATGGTTTGCGATGATATTCAGGTCGGCATTGGCCGTACCGGTACATTTTTCTCCTTTGAGCGGGCAGGAATTCAGCCGGATATGGTTGTCCTTTCCAAATCTATCAGCGGCTTCGGCATGCCGATGGCTTTACTGTTGATTCGCCCGGATTTAGATATTTTCCGGCCGGCTGAGCATAACGGAACTTTCCGCGGCAATCAGTTATCCTTTATCGGCGGTACGGCAGGAATCAATTATTTTATTGAACATCACCTGGATGAAGAGGTTCGCAGAAAAGGAGCTATTGTAGAGAAATTTATACAGGAAGAAATTATGCCGCTGGATTCCCGTCTTTCCTATCGGGGTATGGGACTTATGTGGGGAATTGATTTCGGAGCAGTGAACCCGGCTTTGGCGCTGGAAGCGGTTCATGAGGCCTTTGACCGTCATCTGATCTGCGAAGTTGCCGGCCGTAAGGACGGGGTGCTGAAATTGATGCCGCCGCTGACTATTGAAGATGAAGTTTTAAAAGAAGGTTTGGCGGTTATCAAAGAGGCTGTCATCGCTGTTTTGAAATAATGAATAAAGAAATGCTGGACTTAAAAAGAAATGCCGGACCGGGAGTTAATCCCGTGTCCAGCGTTTTTTTTCATCCGCATATTTTTTGTTTAGCCAGTCGACACATTGGGAAAGACCTTCCGGCGTGAATTCAAAGGTTTCCCGGGTCTTTTCGGTTTCTTCGGTTTTGTCATAACAGAAGGGCTGAGGCCATATGCAGACGCCGAGAACCGTTTTCTTTTCATCAGAATCTTCGGCGATGGGAATTTCTGTTTTTTCTATCCGATAGCGCATGCCCTGATAGCTGCCGGTGAAGGGTTCTTTTTTTAAGAAAGAAATGGGCATGACATCTTTATATTCAATCATAAATCCACCTCATTTTCAAAGCCGAGTGATTTGACGGTTTCATAGGGAATCTCGCCGCCAAATAAATCGAGGGCGCTGCCAATCGTCACATTGATTCGATTCTGGCCGAGAGCTTTTAAAAGACGAAGGTCCTCAAAGGAACCGACGCCGCCGGCGTAAGTCACCGGGCGGGTTGTGAAACGGCCAAGAAGTTCGGCCAGAGGCTTTTCGATGCCGGAGGCTTTGCCTTCCACATCCACGGCATGAATTAAAAATTCATCACAATAAGGAGACAACATCTCGAGGGTTTCCAGGTTCATTTTAACGGCGGTGAATTTCTGCCACCTGTCAGTGACAATATAATAGTCCGAATCCTTTTTCCGACAGCTCAAATCGAGAACAAGATGTTCGCTTCCGACAAGCTCAGACAGGGCTTTTAACCGGTCAAAATGAATTTCTCCGTCTTTAAATACATAGGAAGTGACGATCACATGGGAGGCGCCCGCATCCAGAAAACGCCGGGCGTTTCCGGGATGAATTCCGCCGCCAATCTGCAATCCGCCGGGATAGGCTTCAAGGGCGGCAAGGGCCTGGGCCACATCGGCGGCGTAATATTCGGAAGACTCCGGGTTTAAAAGGATGATATGGCCGCCGGTAATCCCGTCACTTTGATATTTCCGGGCATACCAGGCTGCATCCTGGGCTGAAACAAAATTTTCTTCGGCCTGATTGCCGGAATCCTTTAAACTTCCGCCCACAATCTGTTTTACTTTACCGTTATGTATGTCGATACATGGTCTGAATTGCATTTTCTAACACCTCACTGGAATTCTGAGAAAAATTATAGTATAATTTACTCCGTATTGCAAGAAAAAGGGATATAAGGAGTGAATCTGAGATGGCAAAAAAGAAAGATGCCGATGTGGGTAAAACCAACGCCATGCGGCTTTTAGAGCAGGCGGGCATTGCTTTTCGTATAGAAACCTATGAATTTGATGAGGAACATTTGAGCGGAGAGCATGTGGCTTCCCAGGTCAGCCTCCCCGCCGACCAGATTTTTAAAACCCTTGTTGTCCGCGGAGATAAGCAGGGAATTATGGTTTTCTGTATTCCGGTGACAATGGAACTGGATTTGAAAAAGGCGGCAAAAGCGGCGGGAGATAAAAAAATAGAAATGACCCATGTGAAAGAACTGCTTGGCCTGACCGGCTATATACGCGGCGGCTGTTCCCCTGTCGGGATGAAGAAAAAATATCCGACATGGATAGATGAGACGGCCATGCTCTATGATGAGATTGCTGTGAGCGCCGGAGTCCGCGGGGCACAGATTATCATAAATCCAGAGGCATTAAAAATATTTACCGAAGCTGCTTATGCCGATGTCACCCAATAAAAAGGGGATGCTGGCCGGAACTGTCACCAGATAGACTGTGCCGCATAACATAGAATAAGAAGTATTTTATGAGGTGGGGCATGCGCGTTTGTGAACTTCGCCAGAAGGAAGTTATCAATGTGCGGGATTGCCAGCGCATCGGTTTCGTGGTGGATGTGGAATTTGACTGCCATACGGGCAACATCTGCCAACTGATTATTCCCGGACAGGGAAAATGGTGCGGTCTCCTTGGGCGGGATACAGAATATATTATTGGCTGGAAATGCGTCCGGCAGATTGGTGCGGACATCATTTTGGTGGACGTTTGCATGGAAGAGATTATGCGCCGCTGCGAGGGGTAAAACAACCAAAATAAAGGCGTTCAAAAATAATATTTTAGATGGCTTTTGGCTGCATGTTGCATGAACGAGGCCGTTCTGACGGGAAATTTTAGAAACGTTTCAGAATATTTAATGAAAAAAATCAATCCGTTTTTTTCGGGAAAAAGGCAGACATTTTTTAAGGCTGTGGGCGTTTTAAAAAATGTCTGTAATAGAAGCTCCCGAAAAGACGGATTAGATTTTTATTAAATATTCTGGAGTTTTAGAAATTTTTGTCAGAACGGCCTTGAACGCATGAAGCATACGGCAAAAAGCCATTTAAAGGGCATTTTTTTGTTGACCGCCTTTATTTCCTCGATTATAATGAATTTATCGAGGAGGGTAAAAAGATGAAGTGTCCATTTTGTGGAGAGGCAGATTCAAAAGTTATTGATTCTCGTCCGGCGGAGGATGGAAGTTCCATACGTCGGCGCAGACAATGTAATGCCTGCCGGAAGAGGTTTACGACCTATGAAAAAGTTGAAACGATTCCTTTAATTGTCATTAAAAAGGATAATAACCGGGAGCCTTATGACAGGCAGAAGATTGCTTCGGGAATCATTCGCTCCTGCCATAAACGGCCGATTTCGGCGGACCAGATTAATAAACTGGTGGATGAGATTGAGACGGAGATTTTCAATCGGGAAGAGCGGGAGATTCCGGCTCAGGATATTGGTGAGATTGTTATGAATCGATTGAAAGATTTGGATGCGGTGGCTTATGTTCGTTTTGCTTCTGTATACCGCGAATTTAAAGACGTGAATACCTTTATGGATGAGATTAAAAAAATATTAAAATAAAAGCGATGCAGAGGGGCGGCCCAGTTTTTTGACTGTGCCGCCCTTTTGTGATTTTATTTGTTTTTGGAATCAATAATAATGGTTACCGGCC
>URND01000070.1 GCA_900549105.1 uncultured Eubacteriales bacterium | reverse complement strand
CCGCTGGGTTCGGTCCGCCAGGTCCACGATCTCCTGGGCG
Source organism: uncultured Eubacteriales bacterium (assembly GCA_900549105.1). Classification (GTDB taxonomy): domain Bacteria; phylum Bacillota; class Clostridia; order Lachnospirales; family Lachnospiraceae; genus Frisingicoccus. Next base: position 15,015 of record URND01000070.1, on the reverse strand, counting down.
CGGCGCCGTAACAGCATCCCCTCCTGGGTCAGCACGATGCGATGGTTGCTGCGCACAAACAGCTTTGTCCCCAGTTCCTCCTCCAAATCCTGAATCTGCCGGGACAGCGTGGGTTGGGTCACATGCAGGAGCTGCGCCGCATGGGTGATGTTCTCCTCCCGCGCAACCATGAGAAAATATCGAAGCACACGCAGTTCCATAGCATCCTTCCTTTCCGGCACATATCTGATGCGATTGTACCATGCGCAACGTCATTGAACAAGCGCATACGGCGTTCAGATCAACCGGGAGATTCCTGCACATGTGGCAGTCCAGCTGTGCAGGGGACGCTCGCAAGGCGTCAGGCAGTTCATGGTCCTTCATAGAAGGTGCAAAATTCGTTCATTTCCATTGGACGCCGATGGACAAGCTCCATCATATGCCCTGTGACCCGGGGATCGTGGATATGCAATTGTCGCCGGACAGCATCAGCATACTTGCGGATGGCACCCTGGTACTGTGACAGGCCCAGACCAGGAATAAATGACGGAGGTACAGTACAGAGCCAAATTCATGTCCCGGCAGGGTCCTTCTTCTCTTGCGACGATAGCATTTTCCAGAACGGAACAAGCACAATAACCGCTACAATCATAGCGCATACATCAGCGATTGGCGTTGCCCACACAATGCCATTCACCCCCAACAGGCCGTTCAACAGGAACATAAACGGAATATCCAGCCCACCCTTTCGCATCAGGGACAGGATAGTGGGCTGCACCTTTTTCCCCACGGATTGAAATGCTGTGATTGCTAGCATGGTAACGGAGATGCACGGACCGGTAATGCAGATAATGCGTTGGAACCTTTGGCCGTAACGCACGGTTTCCGCGTCGTCAATAAATGCCTGAACAATCGGCCCTGCACAGGTGAACAGGAAAATGGTTCCAACCAGTGCCACCATAAAGCTAACAAGGAAATCCAGCTTGAGTGCCGCCTTGATACGCTTGTAATGACGGGCCGAATAATTATAGCCAATCAGCGGGGCTGTCCCCACAGAATAACCGATGAATATCGCTAAAAATATGAAATTGACATACATCAGCACACCATAGGCCGCCACCCCGTTTTCTCCCGAATATTTAATAAGCTGCATATTAAAGAGTATGCCGACAACGGACATGGATATATTCGACAGCAACTCGGATATACCGTTTGTACATGTCCTAAGCAGAGCCTTTCCATCAAACTCAGTCCGCGTCAGCCTCAAAGCGCTGGAGTTTTTGCAGCCAAAATAGACTAACGGCACAAGGCCCCCGACACACTGACTCAAGGCTGTCGCCGCCGCCGCGCCCACAAGCCCCAGGGAAAACACGGCAACCAGCAGAGCATCCAGTACCATATTGGTCACTCCCGCCGCAACTGTCACAGCCAGTCCCAACTGGGGTTTTTCCGCCGTAACAAAAAGACTCTGGAATTCATATTGGAGCATGAATGCCGGCAAAGCCGCCAGAATAATACGCCCATAAAGAACGCAATTATCCAGCATTTCGCCTTCAGCGCCTAAAAGCGCCGCCACCGGCCGTATAAAGATAATACCCAAAACAGCAATGACAACACCGCAGCCGATAGACACATATATTAAAAGTGAAAATATGTGTTTTGCCTTCTCGTTATCGCCCTCTCCCATTGTTTTTGAAATCAGCGCGCTTCCCCCGGTGCCGAACATAAAACCAAAGGCGCCCAGAACCATAAGAAACGGCATAATAAAATTCACTGCGGCAAAGGGCGTTTTGCCCACGAAATTCGAAACGAAAAAGCCATCGACCACACTGTAAACAGAGGTGAAAATCATCATGACAATCGAAGGCAGTGTAAACCTCAGCATTTTTTTGTAATTAAAATGTTCCGATAATTGAATATTCACAAATATAACTCCTTTATTTTATCTTTTCGAATCTACATTCGAAACCGGAAAGTTTTTGGCGCCAACCGGTACACCATAATACATGCAATGATACTATAAAGCACACAAAATACAATCATTAAAAGGCCAAAAATAAACGTGGACACCCGTAACTGCATCATCAAATAACAGATCAGATAGGTGACCGTCGTAACCAGCCTGTAGGTTCCGCTTCTCAACTCGGTACCCACATTGTAAGGCTGAAGCAGATAATAAATCGTAAGATAATGTACCGAGAAAAAGACGCTCATACATAAAATTGAAACAAAAATTACCGCATAGTTCAGCGGCTGCTCCGTCCCGCCGGATACATATAAAATCGCCGATAAGCCAACACCGATAATCACCGCCGGAACCGCATTTATTTTTATGATCTCCCGCAGCCGAATCTGAAATAATTTCAAAATAAAAGCCGGCTGCTTAAAAAAAGAGTAATTCAGCAAACTATGGTCGCAATTCATAAACAGGGCGTTTGTAAAGCCGCTCCCCCGGTTAATCATATACATAATGAACATAAAATAGGGAAGACAATTCATGATCAGCCGGTTGGCGACAACCTGCTTTTCCGGAAAATAATACAGGCCGGCTGCTGCGGCTGCCAGCAAAATAATACAAACGCCGGAAATACGCTTTGTTGATTTCCAGAGAATCTTCTGATGGCGTTTAATAAACAGTTCATTCAGATATTCAAAGCCCTTTCTACGGCTTGTTATGGTTGTATCCGATGAAATCGCCTTCTCACTGGCCTTTTTTGCGGCCTCTGTCACTGTATTTACCGGATTCATCGTATCTGCAAGTAATTCCCTATGGATTTCTTTATAATCATTAAAACTCCCAATCTTTCGGATGCCAATCAGCCCGGCCGGAATAAACAGTATAAAAAGGACCGTCAATACCCTTTCCGGCAGCATAAGCCCCAGAAGCGGAAGACCATAAGCCCCTGCTAAAAGAAGGCCCACTCCTGCCCACAGATATTTGCTGAGTCGGTTTTCATTATAGGCAAATCCACGAACTTCATAATCCCATAAAGACGAAGCGGCAATCGCCAGCTTCAATCCCGCGATTGAAAACGGAAGCGACAGGCACATTATCGTCGAAAGCCCGGCCATCTGCCCAAAAATCATGGTAAAGGGCAGGAATCCGATAATTACCTTTAAAATACCATAACCGTAATTCACCAGCGTATATTCCTTCGCATCCATGCGCAGCAGCATAATGGCATAATATTTATCCTTTGTCGGATTAAACAGATTTGTATTCATAAAGGCGCCGATGATTGTGAGAAAAAACAAAATGTGCAAAAACAGTTGGGACTTCAGCACATCCGTATACAGCAACCCGATTCCAAAAATAAGAATCAGCAAATACAAAAATTTTTCTAAAAAAATAGTCGCAATTTCCCAGAGAGCCGCAATAACATTGGCAAAAACCTTTAATCCATGCACCTGATACAGCCTGTCCGGCAATAATTCTTTTACCAGCGGAATCTGTTTCAGCGCATATAAAATACTGTTCACCCGATATGTATTTTTAAGAGAAAAGGATATCCGAAATGTTTTATTCATTATCTTCCTCCCTCAAAGCTTCAATTATTCTTTCCTTAAATTCACGGCTGTCCAGATTCGATTTATCAATAACTTCCAGTTTCCCATGGCTTAACAAAACAATTTCATCACATAAATCCAGGCCAAATCCATCAGATGGGTTGAAAATATAGTAATCCGCCCCTTCTTCAGCGAACGCAAAAGCTGCTTCATCTCTTCCGCCGCAATGACATCCAGCGATGTGAGCGGTTCATCCATCAGAAGAATATTCGGCCTGGCAATAATATTAATCAGCATCTGCATTTTATTCTTCATGCCGTGGGAATAATCCTTCAAAAGCCTGTCTCTGTCCTCTTCCTCAATCCGAACATCATCAAAATATTCATCGATACTTTTTGGTTCATCAACAAAAGCCCCGTTAATATCCAAAAAGAACTTAAGAAATTCCCTCCCGGTCAAAAATCCCGGCACAGTCGGCGTTGACAGCACATAGCCCACATCTTCTGCCCGGATATCCCGTTTCACACCGTCCTCTTCCATGTAAAAAGAGCCTGTATCCATCTTAATATCCCGATTAATGCAGTTGAAAAGCGTCGTCTTTCCTGCGCCATTTCTTCCCAAAAGGCCATAAATCTTACCTTCCTCAAAGGTAAAATGAATGTCCCGCAAAACCTCTTTCTTTTCAAAATGCTTCGATAAATGTTCGATTATAAATTTCATCAGCCTCTCCTTTCCTCTTCCAATACCGGTGGCAGATATATAGCCGATATTATAGCCCGACTTCATACTAAAGTCAAGCAATGCAGGTCAAGGAGCGACATCATGTAAAAAATGATGTTGCATTTTTTTCGGTTTTATATTAAAATATGGTTTAAGAAAGAAATGGGTTTCTGACCATCCGGCTTCGGTCTAAGATGGGTTGCTCGTTTCTTTTTTTATATTCTGAATATCATATAAATACATCTTATTATCAGAGGCATGCCGGATAACTCTGTTCCCCATTTCCCCACACAAAAAGCCTTCCCCAGGAAACCTATTTAAGGTTTTAAGGAGAAGGCTTTTAACTTTAAACATTATATCTTACCCATTCGGGCATCCCGGATGGATATATCTTATGCTTCATATCCTTCCGGATTATTTTTCTGCCACCGCCAGGAATCTTCACACATTTTATCCAAATCACGGACAGCTTCCCATCCAAGTTCTTTCTTTGCTAAAGACGGGTCAGCATAACAGGTGGCAATATCCCCGGGACGTCTCGGCTTGATGGTATATGGAATCGGCTTTCCAACAGCTTTTTCGAAACCTTTAACAATATCAAGAACACTGTAGCCAATTCCTGTTCCAAGATTATAAATCAAAACGCCATCTGAAATCTGAGCCATCTTTTCAATCGCTTTCACATGCCCAATAGCCAGGTCAACCACATGGATATAGTCTCTCACACCCGTGCCGTCCGGCGTATCATAATCGTTGCCAAATACCCCCAGAGATTCCAGTTTGCCGACAGCCACCTGGGTAATATACGGCACAAGATTATTCGGAATACCCTTTGGATTTTCACCAATGCGTCCGCTCTCATGGGCGCCGATTGGATTAAAGTAGCGAAGCAGGATAACCTTCCACTCTGAATCCGCTGTATGCAAATCGGTAAGAATCTGTTCCAGCATGGATTTTGTCCAACCATAAGGATTCGTGCATGTTCCCTTCGGGCATTCTTCTGTAATCGGAACAAAGGCCGGGGTTCCATAAACCGTTGCTGAGGAACTAAATACAATATTTTTCACGCCATGGCTTCGCATGACATCACAAAGCACCAAAGTCCCCGTTATATTATTGTGGTAATATTCCAACGGCTTCGCAACAGACTCGCCAACCGCTTTTAAACCGGCAAAGTGGATAACCGAATCAATCTGCTCTTCATCAAATACTTTTGTCAGACCCTCTTTGTCCAAAATATCCACTTCATAAAACTTTAGAGATTTTCCGGTAATCTCCTGTACCCGGTCCAAAGCTTCTTTGCAGGAATTACATAAATTATCAACAACAACAACGTCATATCCTGCATTCAAAAGTTCAACACAGGTATGACTTCCGATATATCCGGCGCCGCCGGTAACCAATATTGCCATGTTCTTTCTTCCTTTCATTTGTTATTCACACTGTTCACAGTATATCATGTCAACTTGCATCTCTAACTGTTCACAGTATATCATACTTTTCAGTTTCCTGAAATACTAATAATATGTCTGTCTATGTACTCAATAGTCTCTTTTTGCCTTTGAAATGATATCCAGCAGTGATATTTCCAATAAATCAGATAACAGCAGCAGCGAGCCCATCGAAGGCTTACACACTTTCGTCTCCCAAAGATGAATCGTGTTCGTACTCACGCCCAGTTTTTCTGCCAGTTCCTGCTGAGTCATATTATGTCTGACCCGGTATTCCCGAAGAGCATATCCCAATTGGGTCATCTTGTGTTCATCTGTTTTCATAAGTCATTCTCCTCATTTAAAGATATGTCCCGATTATATCACGAACAATCTTCAAAATTTGTCGAAGCCTGACGATAAAATAAAATTTTATTTTTTCTCCATTATGTATAAAATTGGCGGACAATTTTTTCTATTGACAATTTCTGTCCGCAAAATTTCACCCCAGTCGGATGGCATTTCTTCCATAAATTTCTCTACGGCCGCCTTTTCCTCCAAACCTCCCGGATGTCCGTAATAAACGAGAATAAGCCCCAGGCCTCCCGGACTTAAAAGCCCTGTCAACGCCTTTAATGCTTCAACGGTGGATTCCTTTCGGGTCACAATCTGCTTATCCCCTCCCGGAAGGTAACCCAAATTCATTGTAAACGCCTGAATTTTTTCATTTATCCGCCGACCGGCTTCACTGTGAGAACAGCAGAACAACTCGGCCCGCTCTCCATATCCGGCCCGGGTTAAACGCTCCTTCGTTTTTAAAACGGCTTCCTCCTGTATATCAAATCCATACACCTTTCCTTCCGGGCCGACCAGTTCGCAAAGCTTCAGCGTATCCCATCCATTTCCCACGGTTCCATCGACCGCCCGGTCTCCCGGCTTTATTTTTTCGCCCAGCATCCGGTGAACCCGGTCTACCATCTGCATATGTTTTCCCCCTTTGGAAAATAAATTTCTTATTAAAATCAAATCGATTCCGAAATAAATTTTATCCTAAAATGTGAAACCAGACAAGTCATCCCACATAATATAAATCAAAAGTAAATATTAAAAAAATATGGAGGCAAATAATGAGTGATTTAGCTGCTACCGGTTGCGGTAACAATGATTGTGGTTGTGGATGTGGAAATAACATTGGATTTTTCAACGGAGGCGACAGCTGCTCTCTGATTTGGCTGATTCTTATTTTAAGCTGCTTCGGCAACGGCGGCTGCGGTAACAACGGCGGCTGCGGTGGATTCACTAACGGCTCCAGCTGTGACTGGCTTCTTCTGATTATTCTCCTGTCCTGCTTTACAGGCAACGGCAACGGCGGCTGTGGCTGCTGCTAATTTCTGACAACAAAAGACGGGACGCCTTCGGGCGTCCCCCATTTCCGAATACCATGCCGCCAAAAATGCGGCGTCCTATTCCATTCTATGAGATTTGAGGTGAAACCGTGTCCAATGAGACGACATATATTCCTTTAACTGAGCTGGACCGCCAGTCCTTTCAGGGTACATCCCAGATGCTCAAAGCTGCCGTGACATATATGGACCCTTCCTCCGGGAAAATGTTGGCCATGCTTGCCCGGATGCTGGAACTAAAGCAAACCATCAGCCTGTTCAATCAGGAACAAATTTCCATCTGTTCTGTCCCAACGGATGGGCATCGGCCCGGAATTGAAGAAATTCTCAAGGATATCCGCAAATACTGTGCTCCCGCGGAGGCCGAACAGATTGACCAGTTTCTGAACATCTTAAACGCCGTCCGGCTTTATAATCAGTACAGTGAGCTGACAAAAAACACAGACTTTTCCAATATGATGAATCAGATGAATCAAATGAAAAATATGAATATTACTCCGGAACAAATCCAGATGATTCAAACTCTGATGCGCGCCCAGGCTGTCACTTCCGAAAAGGAAAAAGACTAGAAAATAAAGTACAGAAGGTAAAAGGGATGACGCCCGTCTGCGCCATCCCCCGCTTTTTTACATAAGCTTTTACATAAGCATTTTAAACAACATTGCCATCTGCTCTTCATCCACCTGGTCTTCTTCATCCCACATGGTAACGATGCCGTTTTCATAATCTGCCACATCCCCCGGGAATATCCGTCTCGGGAAAAGCTCCCTTGGCAATCTCAACGTTGCATTATCCGTCTCACAGACAATGATATCTTCCATAACTTCGCCAACTACAATTTTCATTGATTTTACCTCCGCAACAATTCCAGCAAATATGTATCTCTCAAATATACTGCATCCGCTCAAAATAGCGAATCAATACATCCGCACAATTTTCTATACCCCATTCTGATGTATCGAGTATAATGTGATAATTGCTCACATCACCCCATGTCCTTCCCGTATGCTGATAGTAATATTTCTCCCGTTCTGCATCGGTTTCTTCGATACGCTTCACAGCTTCCTCATAGGAAAGGGAATCCCGCTCCATCACCCGGTGAATCCGGTCTTCCTTATCAGCGCACACATAAATGTTAAAAACGTTGGACTGGTCTTTTAAAATTTCTGACGCGCACCGCCCAAGAATAATGCATGGCTGTTCGGCCAATCCGCGAATCGCCTCGGCCTCCGTCTCAAAAGCATTCTCACGAATTTCCTGCTCAACATCTACTTTGTCATAAACCGGAAGTTCCAGTCTCTCTGATAATTCCTTCGCAATGGTGCTTGCGCCCGTGCCGTATCTGCGGCTCATGGTTATAACTAATCCCATATACGTGTGCCCCCTTCGATGTAAATCATATTTATACAGGTTCTATCATAAGTCACTTGATGATATTTGTCAAATTTTCAAAGGCTGTTTTTACTGATTTTTTAAGAATATTTCCCATATTTTCAACATACAATTTATGGAAAAATTTTTTGAGGTTTTCTATGAAGCACAAACCCAAATACATAACTATTGTTAAAATAGGCATGCTTTTTGTCGCCGCCTACCTCTTTGGTCATTTCAGCGCTGTAACTGTAGACCATTTCAAGCCGGAAGCTGCCGAGGTTTCCGCAGACGGCAACTGGGGGCTGAGCTTTCAGCAGGAAGGTGAACCGCCGGTAGCCAATGCCTCCGCCGAAGATTTGGCAAAGTATGACGCTTACTATGCCGAAACGACGGATGAAAAAGTTCTTTATCTGACCTTTGATGCCGGCTATGAAAACGGAAATATGCCGGCCATTCTGGATGCTCTAAAAAAGCATCAGGCTCCCGCCGCCTTTTTTGTTGTCGGAAATTTTATTGAAAGCGAGCCCGACTTAATTCAGCGCATGGTGGCGGAAGGCCATACGGTAGGAAACCACACCTACAGCCACCCGGATATGTCAAAAATTTCCACAGTGGAAACCTTCACCCAGGAGCTGGAAGGGGTGGAAAAACTTTATGAGAAAATCACCGGTCAGGCCATGACCAAATATTACCGGCCGCCTCAGGGCAAATACAGTGAAATGAACCTTCAAATGGCAAAGGAGCTGGGCTATAAAACCTTTTTCTGGAGTCTGGCCTATGTGGACTGGTATGTTGACGACCAGCCGTCCAAAGAAGAAGACTTCGAAAAGCTTCTTGGGCGTATCCATCCCGGCGCCATCGTCCTGCTCCACAGCACCTCTTCCACCAATGCAGAAATTCTCGATGAACTTCTGGGCAAGTGGGAAGAAATGGGCTACACCTTTAAAAGCCTGAATGACCTGGCCGGCCAGCCGCAGGCCTGAACCCGTTGTATTGCCTAAGCAACGATACAAAAATCCCTTTCCCGCCCATCACATCACGGGTGAGAAAGGGATTTCATATTTATATAAATGATTCTAATCTAAATTATTCTCACTGACAATTCCATAATAAGCTCTGGATGTTCCCAGATACACAAGGATATAGAATGCAGCGAATATAAAGAAGCACCCCAGGGTAATCATAATCAGCAGCCGGGTATTCATCAGGCCAAAGATCATCAGAAGTTTTGAAATCAAAGGGAAAGCAAATCCCATATGAATTCCCGACATAATCAGCGGCGCAAAGAAAACAGTCAGCACCTGAGAATTGATGCTCTTCCGAATCTCCTGCTTTGTCATACCCACTTTCTGAAGAATTTCAAACCGGGACTGGTCCTCATAGCCCTCGATAATCTGTTTATAGTACATAATCAGCACCGCACCGCAGATAAATACCAGTCCTAAAACCAATCCAAGGGCAAAGAATCCGCTGTAAAGGACAAGAAAATCATCCTTCTCCAGGGCCCTGCAGGTAAAAGATAGATGAAGTTCAGCGACTTCCTCTTCGGTCATCCCAAACTTGTCCATCATGGTCTGTTTCGATATCTGTTCATTCATCAGTTTATAAATCGCCGCCTGCTGCTCCTCATCACAGGCCAGATCAAAGCCATAATAATCAGTAACAAAAGCTCTGTCTGTTTCCCCGCTCTGAGCCAGCACATCATTAATCCGGTCCCGGATAGCGTTCACATCCGACACAAAGATATAAAGCGACGGAAAAATCTGCATCGCATCAATTTCATTGGATAAAAAGCCTTCCTCGGCCTTCCTTGTCCGGAAAGTTCCGATGTCATCCAGAGTAATCTCATCGTATTTAAAGTCCTTCTTCGTCGCATAGATTAAAGCCTCTCCTTCCGCAAGTGTCTCGGAGGCTCCCATTGTCTGATTATAATCCTCCAGAGGTATAATAAACAACTGCCATATATTTGAATAATCCTTGATTTTACTATCATCAAAATATACGGTATCAGCCTCCATCACACCCGCCACATCCAAATACCGGTAATGCACCGTATTTTCCTTTTCCAGTTGAAAAGTATCCAATGTGTCGTCAAAAACCCGCTGCGCATAATCCATATAATCCGAACAGTCCGCATTGACATTCAGAATCAGATTCCGCGGATAACGCTGCCGCACCATACTTTCTCCGCCGATGTACAGGCAGGAGATGGAAGAAACCATAACCAGCACCATGGTCGAAAGAATACATATGGAAGCCAGACCGGCGCCGTTGCGCTTCATCCGATAAACCATGGATGATAAGGATATAAAATGATTGGTCTTATAATAGTAACGTTTATTCTTCTGAAGAAGACGGCAAAGGGTAACCGAGCCCGCAATAAACAGCAGATAAGTCGCCAGGATTACCATCACCACCGCCACAAAAAACATAAGCATGGCCGTTATCGGGTCCTCAATCGTTATGGCAAGATAATATGCGCCGCCCAAAAGAAGGATGCCGGCCAGGGCCAGAACCCAATTGGCCTTCGGCGGTTTTTCACCCTCGTTCTCACTTCGCATCAATTCCACCGGTTTTGACATATAAACCTGCCGGAGACTGTTCAAAAGGATTAACAGGAAAATAGGCCCAAACCAGCGCAGTGTCGTAAACAAAGCATTTTTATCGATGGTGAAACCAAAACCGGCCGTGTCGTTCATAATCCGCGATACGAAAAGCTCCGCAGCCTTTGAAAAAAGCAGGCCGCAGCCGAGGCCCAGAACAATGGATACCACTGCAATTATAAAGCTTTCCCAGATAATTATTCTGGAAATATTTCCCTTGCCCATACCAAGGATGTTATATAAACCAAATTCCTTTTTCCGCCGGCGAATCAAAAAAGAATTTGTGTAAAATAAGAGAATGGTTGCAAAAATACCGATAACAAAAGTTCCCATCTGAAGAAATCCCTGAACCGTATTGCCTCCCCGCAGAGAACCCACTGCATCACTCTTTGCAAGAAAAGTGACAATATAAAACATCATCACCATGCCAATTCCCGTCAAAATATAGGGAAAATAGGTCTTCTTATTTTTTGCAATGCCCGTCAACGCCAGCTTTGGATAAAATCCCAGTCTCATCGCCGCTCACCACCTGTCATCAAAATTGTCAGGGTATCCGAAATCTTCTGATATAATTCTTCGCTGGAACTGTTCCCGCGATAAATCTGATGGAAAACTTCACCGTCTTTAATGAATAATACCCGGCTCGCATGGCTGGCCGCCTTTACCGAATGGGTAACCATCAAAATTGTCTGGCCCTCTTCATGGATTTTACCGAATAACTCCAGCAATTCATCCGTTGATTTTGAATCCAGGGCCCCCGTCGGCTCATCGGCCAGAATCAGTTTCGGATGGGTAATCAACGCCCGGGCCACCGCCGCTCTCTGTTTCTGCCCTCCGGATACTTCATAGGGATATTTGCCCATTAACCCTTCGATTCCAAGCTTCTGAACAATCGGCGTCAATTTTGCCCGCATTTCCCCGTAATGTTTCCCGGCCAGAACAAGCGGAAGCATAATATTATCCTTCAAAGTAAATGTATCCAGCAGATTAAAATCCTGAAAAACAAAACCCAGATTATCCCGCCGGAACTCGGCAATCTTTGACTCACGGATTTTTGAAAGTTCATTGCCGTCCAGGCAGACGCTGCCCGAGGTTGGCCGGTCCAATGCGGCCAGGATATTTAAAAGGGTCGTCTTTCCTGAGCCGGATTCTCCCATAATTGCCACATACTCTCCTTTTTCCACACTAAAGGTCACATCTGAAAGGGCCTGAACCTTATTGGCTCCAAACCGGGTTGTATAAATTTTTTTGATATTACTAACTTCCAAAATTGCCATTTGGATTTCCTCCTTCTTATCTTTTACGAGTATATTGTAGCAAAACAGGGAAATGCACTGCCATCGCTTTGGCTTACATTTCCCCAATCCAACCTTACATTTTTGAAATATTTCTATTCAACTTCCATCATCCGATGATACAAATCAATGCGGACCTCCGTCCCCACATCCACCTGAGATGTCACCGAGATTGTATGATTCAGGCGGCCGCAGATTCTCCGGCAGAGATAAAGCCCGATACCGCTGGCCTTCTTATCGCTGCGCCCGTTATAACCGGTAAACCCTTTTTCAAAGATTCTCGGCAAATCCTCCGATGCGATTCCGATGCCCGTATCCCGGATACACAATGTCTGCGGGGCTTCCAGCGTGATGGAAATCTCCCCGGAGCGGGTATATTTTAAGGCATTGGACAGCACCTGCTCAATGACAAACAAAAGCCATTTTTCATCCGTCAGCACCTCGCAGGAAAGGGGCTCATACACCAGCCGGATTTTTTTGCGGATAAACTGGGAAGCATACTTCCGCACAGCCTGGCGCACAATACTGTCCAAATCATACCGCCTGAGAAGATAATCTGTTGAGCCGGAATCCAGCCGCAGATAAGTCAGCACCATTTCCACATACTGTTCAATCCGCTGCAGCTCTTCCAAAAGCTCTCGGCTGCTCTCATTGTCCTGCCCCTGCAATTGAAGACGCATGGCCGAAATCGGCGTTTTAATCTGATGGGCCCATATGGTGTAATATTCCAACATATCTGTGTACTGATGGCTCATTTGACTCACAATCGTCTGCTTATCATCATAAAGCGAACGTATAACCTCCTGATAATCTGCCTCAATCAGGCCGTCCGTTTCAGGAAAATTTCTGTCCGTTACCTTTATCTCCTCAATCAGCGACCGAAGCTCCATATGTTTTCTGCAAAACCGGGCATAATCCCGCCCGCAGAAAATCACCGCGACAAACAGGCCGAGAGCCGTTCCATAAAACACCGAAATCACCGGGAGTTTCCACATGGCAAATATAATTCCAAAAATCAACGCAAATATAAAATACATTCCAACCGCTTTTTTATGAAGTTTTATGTACTCAAATACCATTCTGTCCTCAGCCCCTTTAACCTATTAAATAGCCCATACCTTTTTTCGTTACAATAAATTCGGAAAGCCCCACCTGCTCAAGCTTCTTGCGGAGCCTCGCAATGTTTACCGTCAGGGCATTTTCATCCACAAAACTGTCCGTCTCCCAAAGCCGCTCCATCAATGTATCCCGGCTGACGACTTTCCCTTTATTTTCCATCAGGGTCCGCAGTATCCGATAATCATTTTTCGTCAGCTCAATGCGCTCTCCATTATAGGTCAGGCTGGCATCCGAGGTATTCAGCAGGGCGCCCCGGTGCTGCAAAATCGTCATCTGGCCCCCAAAATCATAGGTCCGCCGCAATATTGCCTGAATCTTTGCCGTAAGCACATTTAAATCAAAAGGTTTGTCAATAAAATCATCGCCGCCCATATTCATAGCCATAACAATATTCATATTATCCGATGCCGAGGAAACAAAAATAATCGGCACTTTTGAAAATTTCCGAATCTCTGTACACCAGTAATAACCATTATAAAAAGGCAGGGAAATATCCAAAAGGACCAGTTGCGGATTAAACTCAGAAAATTCACTCATCACATCCCGGAAATTTTCCACACAGCGGGCTTCCAAATCCCACATTTCTATCTGCTTTTTCATGGCCGATGCAATTCCCATGTCATCTTCTACAATTAATATGCGATACATTTCTTTTCCTCCTGTTCCATCCTCTGTCAAATATATTTTTCTGTTCCCTATTCTGCCGGCAAATCCATCAGCTCCGCAGTTTGACCTTGGCTTTGATGGCCTTTTTATAAATGGACATAATATCCTGCAAAACCTCCGGGTGGGAAAAATCCTTCTGATAAATAATATTCGTTTCCCGGAGCATACTCATATTCTCAATGGGGAGCAGCGTCAGCTTTTTCTTGCGCGCCTCGTCCATACAGGTGCTTTTCGGCAATACGGACACGCCGAGGTTTTTTCGAATCAAATCCTTGATGGTCGCAATATTATCCACCTCCAGAATAATATTAAAATCATCGATGGACTCATTAATACTCTCCAGACTGGCCGCAAACAAGTTGACGGTTCCCGACTCGGGCAGGCGCATAATCATCTTCTGGTTTTTCAATCCGCTGATGGTAACCATCGGTTTTTTTGAAATCGGGTTCTCATTTGCCACCGCGCAGACCAGATAATCTGTGTCCAAAAGGAGGGAACTCATCGAATTATTGTTCGGGCGCCCCTCGGCAATCACCAAATCCAGCTCATAACTTTCCAGCATAGTATAAAGATTCTTTATAGTATCAGTGATAATCGTAATAATAACACTTGGATTATCATTGCCATATTTTGCCAGAACCTCCACGATGATATTACTCTCCGCCGTGTGGGTAATACCGATGCGGAGCCGTGTCAAATGCCGCCCTTCATCAAACAGCGCCACCCGCATCCTCTCCTGGGCCGACACCATCATTTTGGCATATTTTACCACCGTTTTCCCCGATTCTGTCAGCTCTAAACGTCCTTTCCCCCGTATAAAAAGCGTCACGCCAAGCTCCTTTTCAAGCTGGCTGATATGGTGGCTGACCGCCGGCTGTGTCAGAGACAATACCTCCGCAGCTTTTGTAATATTTTTCAA
>URND01000069.1 GCA_900549105.1 uncultured Eubacteriales bacterium | reverse complement strand
AGCCTTAAATCATTATCATAGAAGACCTAATTTACAGAAAAACTTTCATACTCCCCAGAAAACGCGCCCGCAAAGCCGCTTGTATCAATGCTTTTTCAGCCTCTACTGCGTAACAAAGGGCATGAAAAAAGCGGGTAAGAAACACGTCGTTTCCTACTCGCCTTTTTCTGCACCCTGTATGGCAGCTACCCTATTTCAGTTTGTTGGTTGATACTGTTTTATGAGTAGCTACCTAAACACCATTCTCTTTTATCATACCATATTTGACGTAATTCCGGGAGTATGATTTACTGAATTGATTTTCCAAGCTCATAGGCCTGTTCCAATTCCGGTTTTCCTTCAATATCACCCACATGCCCATTTCCGCCTGCCAGGACATGGCCAAGGTTTTTCCAGCGCAAATGTTCCATCAAGTGGTCATAATAAACCAGAACATCCTCAAAACCGTGTCCCTCTGCCGCCATCAAAAGCGCCGAAGAACGGTTATTCCCTCTTAAAAGATTGCCGTCCCCTTCCTCCAGGGCAAACAGGCGGTCAACAGCCGTCCGAAGCTGGCCGCTCATATTCCAATAATACAGCGGCGTAGCAAGCACGATTACATCACACTCTTTGACTGCCGGATATATTTGCATCATATCATCCTTCTGCACACATGGACATTCCCTGCTGCTGTGGCCGCCAAAGCAGCCTTTGCAGCCATGGATATCCATACTGTCAAGGAAAAACTCCGTAACTGTATGTCCGGCTTCTTTTGCTCCTCTGGTAAACTCCGCAGCCAAAGCGGATGTATTCCCTTTCTTCCGGGGACTTCCGTTCAAAATAACAATTTTCTTACTCTTAATCCTTTCCTCCATCCGCTCTCATTGTAATTAGCCTCCTACTATAATTATTTCTCCTTTACCCGCAGGATTGACATTTCCTGCTGTTCATATTGTAATTATAATCAGAATGAGACCAAAAACAAGTACGCACATTTATGTGCGATACTAACATTAAAGTTATATACTTACCTGGAGGAGAGTTTGGATTTCCATACCTTCGCCAGGATATCCTTCAAAACCAGAAACGCATCCTGTTCGCCGTAACCATATTCCGCCTTCAGCTCATCAATCATAATACTCAACCTCGCCGCATAGTTCGCCGCGTTGACTTCCTTTTGATAGCTCAGCAAAATAGGATATTTTTTGCCCCAGGCGCTTGTCCAGTCAATTTTTTCCTCAAGTTCTTCACTTGTCCTCTCAATAATCTGCTGGATTTCCCTGACATCTACATCAAATTCGATTAATTCATCCAATGACACGTTATACAGCAATGCCATCTGCTTAGACTGGCGGATATCCGGCAGTGTTTCATCCGTCTCCCATTTTGAGATGGTCTGCCTGCTCACACCCAGCTTCTCTGCAACTGCCTCCTGTGAAAGCCCGCACTTTTTCCGTGCATGGAATAGGCTGTTCCCTAATTTCATCCTTATCACCTCATTCGTTTTTAATAAGGCAATTATACTGCTGCCAAAAATATAAAGCTACCAATCATACCTTGCAGTTTTGCACGTTTTCCTTACATCACACATTCTGTTTTTCACACCATTTGGCAATTTCCGCTACTAAGCCCACCGGCAATGGTTTATCATATGGAAGCTGAATGGCTCCCTTACTGGTTTTATATTCCTTAAGACTGCCTGCAAAAGCTTCCACGGCTTCAGGGCCCGGATACAGTCCGATATGCTTTTTAAAAGCAGCAAACTGAATCAGATTCCGCTTTTTCCAGTAAGTCGGCATACTCCACGATATTTTTTCCACTGCATCAGGCAATGCGGCTTTAACCGCACTGTTTATCTGCCGCAGATAGGGCTGAACATCCTCCGGCTGCCGTTCAATATATTCTTCTATAGTTGCCGGAGCCGGACCACAATAGTGATCCTGATTCGTCTTTTTAAATATTCGTCCGCACTTCGGACATTCCCACATTATGCCACCTTCTCCCTTAACTACGCAAAATTTTATCCATTGCTTTTCCTTTGGCCAGTTCATCAATCAACTTATCCAAATACCTGATTTCCTGCATCAACGGTTCTTCAATCGTCTCCACACGCACGCCGCACACCACGCCTTTGATTAATTTCCTGTTTGGATTCAATTTAGGCGCATTCCGAAAAAAATCACCGTATGTGATGGAGTTGTCCGCCGCATATGCGATTCCCTCTTTGTCATATCCGGTCAGCCAGCAGACTATCTCTTCTACCTCTTCTAAAGTCCTTCCCTTCTTTTCTGCTTTTGCCACCAACAGCGAATATACTTTTTCAAAACTCATTGCGTATATCTTTTCATTTTTCATATTCATTTTTCCTCAGCTTTCCTTACACTTCCCGTCCCATCTTACTTTTTGCAGATATAAGCCGCTTTCTGCCTTCAACTTTTACAAGATTTTCAATTTCTTTTAAAGCATCCTTCGCAATCCATAGCTGGGTCTTATTACCATTTTCCTTTAATTCCTTCGCTAATATAAGCGCTTTCTCATTATTGCAATAATCAATTTTTCCAATTTCTCTTAATGCCCATGATACTGCTTTTTTTACATGTTCATGCGGATGGTTCGAACATTCCCTGATTAACATCAGATACTCATCAATCGCTTCTTCATCCAGTTTATCATCATGTATCGCTGAAGAAGCAATCAGCGTAAATGCTGCCCGCAATTTGTACGTTTCTGAAGACTTACTCCACTCCTTAATAAAACAATCATAATCTTTCATTTTAATAATCAGATTTTTACATAGATGATCGCACAAATCCCATGAAATCACATCACCCATAAGATATTCGATATCGTCATGGGACACCTGCTTTTTTTCAAACAAAAGTACCGCCAATAGTCTGGCCTCATGATATCCGGTTTTCCATAATTCAAAGGCCAGTTCATTCGAGCGGCCGATTTCTTTAGCCAGCTTTCGTATATCCGCTGTTGAAACACCAATACTGTTTTCTTCCGGTATTCCCATTCTGACTACATTCTCTTTATACTTCTGCGAGGAACAGGCTTTCAATTTATTTATAATATCTGCACAAGTCATTTTTTCTCTCTCCAATCTATTTTTTCACACTTTTGATTTTTCCATTATGAAATTTGTAAGAAAAACCCCTTGTCGTTCTACCTGTTGTTCTCTAATAATTCTGTAACCCCTCTTTTCAAAAAAAGGTCTTGCTGTAATGGAAGCATGAGTAACGATGTTCCCCTGAACCGCGTGCTCCAACTGACTGCAAATAGCAGTAGCTATCCCTTTTCTTTGATATTCTGAATGGACAAACAAGCGGTCAAGATAACCTGCTTTATTTATATCTCCAAATCCAATTATCACTTCATTATCAATTGCAACCAAACTATAATGCTCTTCGAAAGACTGATTCCATTTCTCTAAATCAACACTCCCTGTTGCCCATACATCTAATTGCTCTTTCGTATAGTCTTTTATATTAACCCTATGAACAGTATTATAGAAAAGCTCAGCTAATGCCTCACAATCTAATGGTTTGTATTCTCTAATTACCATTCCTCTTCTCTTGTTTTTATTCACTGCAACAGTCATTTTATTTATCTCCCTATTGAGTTCCAATCTTTTTCAAATCATAGACGAACCAGAAACTGTTTATTTTATACCTATTCAGGCATCCCGTATGTCAAATGCTCCGCATGGGCGCGCTTCGTCAAGCTCCGCGCGATAAGGTATAGATAATACCTTTCGATTTACACACGGTTACTTGTGGTTTAAGAGCTGATGTGCTGCTACACACATCAGCTCCCGTTAATCTACATCACCATTTCAGTTCTCCATCTCCACCCATAAGCCGGGTCATTTCTTCTATTCGTTCCAAAGGAAATGGCGGAGATGACACTGGCTTCATCGCAAGAGACATCAGCTTCATCGGATTATCATCTGCCGCAATGCGATTGGAGCTTAACGCACCGCATATTTGGCAGCGGTGAATAATCGCCCATTCATTATTCTTTCTTACCCAGACAGTAATCGCTTCCATAATACCACCACAATTTGCCGCCCTATCGCCTGGCTCAACATCTAAATGCTGGCTTGACAAACAGTAGGGACAATGATTTCTGTGTTCACTTCCGGCTCCATTTGGTACAACTATCTTGCCGCAGACTTTGCAAACGAATGTATCGTTGCAGGGGTGTTTTTTATAGTAACCCTTGATAAATGTTTTTTTCTTGTTCTCTCTATTCATGAAAATTATCCTCCTAAAAGTAAAATTATAAACCTTTTGGGAGGCTTGTTAGATTGTCAGCAAACCTCCCGGTTATACTGCAATCTCCGTTACTTTATAAGTTTTTTTCATATCGCAATCTCCTAAAAAATTTTCAAACAATTTTATGAATTAAAATTGTTTCTATGATTTACTTATCCCTACAAATTGGGAATTTACTTTAGCTTTCTCCGAATCATCAGCTTTATAATAATAACTGCCGCCAAAAGGACAATCGTAAATATGAGATAAACTAAAATGCTCGTGTACCATGGAGCTGACAACATAGCGTACAAATCGGGATGTGTTTTGTAATCCCAGAATACATATATACCATGTCCAATGAAAACTCCGATGGATGAACCAACTATTATGTTCAAAATATTATTTACTTTTTTCAGCATAACAATTACCTCCGTAAATGCCAACTTATCGCTTCAATTAACTTCTCGATTAACTGAAAGTTATCTTTCAAAGTCTATCTGTACCAGTTTTTTCCCATTAGGCAACATATGCTCTAAAGTTCTGATTGCATGATAATCAATTTTGAGCATTGCTTTCTCTAATGTCTGTTCTTCTATTTGATGATGTACTTGTTCCATTCCGTCAAACACATGCAGATAAGGGGAATCTGATACCCAATTATCCTCCGTATTGATTTGAACAATACATGAAACATACTTCGGATTTACTTGATTAACCGCTTTCTGAAAGCACTCATACCCAATGTACTCAATCAGCAAATTTGCAATAACCATATCTGCTTTTGGCAGTTTATCCGTTTCATCTATCAAATTGATACATAGACATTCCAAAAGTCCGTCCAATTCAGGATATCTATTAATGACTTCTTTCAAATAAGAAGAATTGATGTCAACTCCATATATTCTTTCAAATTTGTTTTTCTGAATATGTTCAAGACCATTACCGCCTGCAATACCAAATATCATTACACTGGAAATGGGATAAGAATCGAATTGATCTTTCATCATTTTATTCATAGCCTGCAACTGCATAACTGACTCAAATTTCATATGATTTTCATAATCAAGCAACGGAATTTCTTCCCATGGATTTTTCATTTTTTCACCTCATCCACTCCCAACTTATCGCTTCACCCATATTGCAAGTATATATTTTTCAACTTCTCTTCACTAAGCCGGTAACTTACTCTTCCCTATATTCGAATAAAACCCATTTTTCATTCATATAAATTTCTATTGTATCATCTTTTCCATATTGATATCCAAAACCACTTCCAAAATTTGACTGGTCATCCTCCATTGGAATTTCAGTGCCGTCAACCGTTGACGTTATTTCTCCGTCCATCGTGCCGCAGCGCCCGGTTTCTCTGCTTTCTCTGCCTGTGTCATAATACAGCCTTCCGTTGACTCTTACCATAGGTATCCGGTCCCACATAGCGTCCGCCGTCTCTTTTGCGTTGTCTGCTGAGTCGAGCATTTCCGTTATGTATAAACCCAAAGCAGCATCCGGTTTATAGATTCCCTGATAGGGCTGTTCCACATATTCTGTACCCTTATCTTCATAATAGAAAAGCATTGTCGTTTTATCCCTGCATTTTAAACCAATTGTAATATAGTCTACATTGGGAGGCGCATCTGTGATTGACTCCTTATTCGTTATCTCCATATTGGTCAAAGCATCTAAAAAATCACTGATAAATTCATCAGCCTCTTCCCCTGCATCCGGTGAATATCCGGTTCTTTCTCCATCAGAAACAATAATAGATATGACTTCCTCCCTATCCGGAAGAATAATAGGACGCCCCGGTTTTCCACAGGCTGTCAGCAAGAATATGAACAACGCAATTGCTGCCACTTTTTTATATTTTTTTATTTTCTCACCTTTCATTACCACGGAAGACCTCCTTCTTCCCGGTTCGTTAAACTTGAAGTTATTGATTTCTCATTGCTAAGATAAAATTCCTAAAAATACCTCTTTTAATTATTGCCGTCACTCCAGCGACAATGATTAACACAGCGGCTGCACTTACAATTAAAGGATGATAATTTGGGGAAAAAATATATATGAATACTGTAATCAAAGCAGACAGCAACGTTGCTCCCACTTTTTAGCTTTAATTTGCATATTCTATCCTCCAACAAATCCCGCTTTATATTTACATCTATATTGCCAGTATACCATAGAAAGTGAGCTCTTGCCACTAAATCTCCTCACTGTTAGCGCCGATAGAGACAAGTCAAAAACGAGCTAAGGAGAGGTTGTGAACAGTCCGGCACTGAACACAACCTCTCCTACCATTTGTAGCCTGTCTATTTCCAATAGTTCAACATATTACTTATTTACCGTTTATCATATCCCTGTATTTTTCCCGCTCCTCCATCGGTATCTGCAAAGCGTCCATCGCCTGTTCCGCCATCCAATTCATAGTTTCCATCAATTTTCTTATGGATTCCAGTCGTTCTGCTTCTGCACCGGCCTTTTGTCCTTCCGTCAGGCCTAAAGCATGGCCCTCTGTTAAGCCTGAAGCATGGCCCTCCGCTAAACCCGATGCACGGCCTTCTGCCACACCCGCGTCATGGCCTTCCCGACGCGCCTCTTCCAGTTCTTCCCACAACCGCATATACTTTACACCCACTTCCTGACTGTTTTTCAACATTTCAATCTGGCCTGCAAGCTTCCGCACACGCTCATCCTGAATCTCCCTCTCCTGCTGCTCCGGATTTTCCACATAATGAAGAAATTCGACAAGGCCCGGCGGTACTTCTTTCTCCCCAAATATAATTGAAAGGATATTCCGGCAGATTTCCGGGTCACTCATGGCCGTATCAAAAAGGAAACGGTCGAGCAGTGTCAGTTCTTTCAACGGCTTGCGTACAGGTTTCTCATTTTTGTTATTTTTCAATAGTTTTCCTCCTTCATTGTAACACGTTTTCTTTTATCCTACAATGAAAGATTAACATAATGCCCCCGCAAAACCTGTCGAAACGCGGTGCAGAAACATGTTTATTTATCGACAAAATCAACTTGCCTAAATCCCAGATTACATCGGCCTCCAGTACCATGAATTGTTTCTCATAATTTACTTATCCTTACAAACTGAAATTTAGTAATTTCCCGTTATTTCTAAAATATTACCATCAGGGTCTATTACATTAAAATAATAATATGGCATATGCACATTTACATACATAATCTCTGAAACTGCTCCGATATTTAATGCTTTTATTCTTTCGTATTCACTTTATACGCTTGATTAAAATGGATATCTTTAGATTTTTTTAATTTCCTATTGATTTTAATAACTCTAACCTCTCACAAAACATATCATAAAATTGTGGTAGTTCAGCAAAAATTTCCTTATTTACTTCCTTTATCTGATTTAAGCCAATTTTTCCAACAGCAAAGACAGCAGCCTCCTTTTGAGTTAATTGTTTTCCAAACATCGTTTGGCAGTTGGAACCATCCATATGATTATAAGACTTAAATGATTGATTGAAATCCATTAAATCGTATAATCTCACCGGTTTATTGTTGGAATTATTAACTAAAACGCCCCAATTTCCCCAATGCCTGTCCGTATTTCCAATAAGATAATCTATAATGTTCATCATATAATAATTGTGTTTATCCAAAGCAAGTATATATTTTTTAACTTCTCTGTTGTGATTCAACGAATAAATTTCAAAAGCTTCCATCGATACTATAGAATATTCCCTTGATGTAATGCAATTGCTTACAGTAACTTTCTCTCCATCAAAATAATCTCTCTCGTATAATACCTGAGAAACGTCAAAGCATCTGCATATTTGACTGGCAAGCAACTCTCTTTCAACCGCGTCCGAATCTCCATCTTTTAACAATCGAAACCCGCTGTCTACTCTTTGCCATGCCTTAGGAAAACAACCATTTGTAGATAAGTCTCTTGCTAAAGATTCATTTTGTACCGTATATTGATTTCCTCTCAATGCAATATCAATAAATGTATTGTCCAGATGATTTTCGTACAAATTAACCTCATTAAATGAAACCTTTTCACCTTTTAGTCTGACCCAGAATACATCGGTTAAAGACGTGCATCGATAAGACAAAGCAATCTTTGCTCTTTCTTTATCCGTTACGGCCTGTGATACACCGATACTATTTAAGATTTCTTTTGCATATTTCCTATCCAGGGTAAGCACTCTCGTTGCACACCAATAGTTAAAGTTTGTAATATTATTAACTAACGTATCTACATCATCAAATTCTTCTAAATATAAATTGTAAGGCATAAATGACTTATAATATACTTTACAGTGTCCAGTGCTGCTGATTCGTGCAACCCGCCTGTCCATATGCATAATTTCATATACGGGATGCCCAGAAGGGTATACCCTTTCGGGCATCCCGTATGTCTGATGCTCCGCATGGGCGCACTGCGTCAGGCTGCGTGCGGCAAGGTATACTTTTTTCTTTGTCATTTAATCGCCACCTTTTTATTTAAAATAATTATTTGTATTATACACTGCTTTTTTGAAATTGAGAAGCAGCAGGAATACAGAATCGATATGTCATGCTTCTTCGCCAGCGCATTGATGGCATTAAACAAAGATGTAAATTTGACTGGTTATCTCCGTTATGTATAAACCCAAAGCTGCATCCGGTGAATATCCGGTTCAATCTTTTTCATTTCCCACACCTTTGCCATATCGTTTCGACAAATATAACATAAAGGTCAGGCAGATCAGAATCTGAACAATCGTTGAAATCGGTATTCCAAGCCCAATATGGAATAAATTGACTCCCGGCAGTCTGCTGACCGCCCATGATACGGGAATTCTGATACAGAAAGCTGCAAATATGCCCTGCAGCATGACAAAAGTCGTCTTTCCAAGGCCGCTGAAATATCCATTGAAACAGAATAGTTCTGCCGTCAGCAGACAGTCGATTCCATATGCCTTCAGATAATCTGCCGCCTGCCGGATTACCTCCCTGTCATTTGAAAAAATAGATGCCAACACCCCGCCGTGGAAAAAGGCAGCATAAAACATGACTGTACCTGCCAGAATGGAAGTTCCAATAGAGTAGAATAACGCCTTTTTCGCGCGTTCTAATTTTCCCGCCCCTACATTCTGGGCAACATAAGCAGATAAAGCCTGCATATATGCCGCCGGTACAAGCATAATGAAACCACAAACCTTCTCGGCAACTCCGACTCCTGCCGACTTCGTAAGCCCCAGATTGTTGATAATCGCCATGATAACTAAAAAGGACAGACTCACCAGGGCATCCTGCATCGCCACGGGAACACCATATTTCAGAATTTTTTTCATATAAAACCTGTCCGGCTTTATGTAACTTTTAGTAAAACGAAAAGGCAGCTTTCTTTTTGAAATGATTATAAAAGAAAGCAGAACGCTCACTGCCTGTGCAGCAATCGTTGCAAAGGCAGCGCCGGCGGCTCCCATTTTAAAAACTGCCACCAGCAGCAAATCCCCAAAAATGTTCACAATACAGGCAATGCTGACCGTGAGCAGGGGCATTTTCGAATCGCCGATTCCCCGAAATATGCTGCCCAAGGCGTTGAAAGCTGTAATGAAAATGATGCCGGAAGCACAAATCTGTAAATATTGCACTGTACCTTCATAGGCTTCCTCAGGGGCTCTTAACACAGAGGCAAAGCTCCCGGCAAAACCGGCAAATATAATAGACATTATAACAGCGATAAAAAGAAAGAGGATAATGCCGCTTCCTATCACCTTACCCGCCTGTTCCGGCTTCTTTTCCCCGATATACTGTCCCAGAAGAATCGTAACCCCCATCGCCAGCCCTGTAATTACCCCGGTAATGCTGTGCATCATCTGACTGCCGGTAGCCACAGCAGACACATCAACTGTAGATGCAAACTTTCCTACAATCAGCAGATCCACAGCCCCATACATGGACTGCAAAAACATTGCCAGCAGAATAGGGCCCGCAAATCTCATAAGCGGTCCCAGAATCTTCCCTTCTGTAAAATTATGGGTTTCCTTCATAATCGGTATTTCCTCCTGGTTTCTGAATACAAAAATTCCCCGCCGCCCAAATTTTATTCTCCAGACAACAGGGAATGCTTCTTCTATATTATAAATCGATGTGGGTTCCAAAATATTCCATGGTTGCCGCTTTATCTTTATGAATCTGATTTTTCAGCGCATCGATACCGTCAAATTTCATCTCCGGCCGCTCAAAACGGAAGAGCTGCACTTCAATCTCTTTGCCGTAAAGGCTGCCCGAAAAATCATAAACATAGGTTTCCATCCGTTTGCTGTTATTATCTGCAATGGTCGGATTAAAACCAATATTGGTGACTGAATGATAGACATAATCCCCGACGATGGTCCGCGAGGAATATACGCCGTTTGGCGGCATGATCTTATGCAGCGGCGGCACCACATTGGCCGTCGGCATACCGAGTTTCCTGCCAAGCTGGCGGCCGCGAATAACCTCTCCGCCCACAGCAAAAGGCGCTCCCAGCATCTTTGCGGCAAATTCCATATCGCCCCGGCGAATGGCTTCTCGAATCAAAGTGCTGCTCACGTCCCGCATTTCTTTCCGCCCGGTAAACTGTCCATCCTCATAAATCGGCGCTTCAATCTGAAGTTTTTCGCAGACATCGGCCTTAAATCCCATGGTTTTGCCAAGTTCCCTCAGCATTTCCACATTTCCCCGGCGCTCATGCCCAAAATGGAAATCGCTGCCGGAAACGATAACCTTCGCGCCCAGCCCGTCCACAAGAACATTTTTTACAAAATCCTCCGGCTCAGTACCGGATGTCTCTTTCGTAAATGGAAATTCAATCAGCACGTCAATGCCCATTTTTTCCGCCCATTTAATCCGTTCCTCACGGGTAAAAATCAAATCCAGCGGCTTATTGGACAGCAGAGAAGCCGGATGAAAGTCAAATGTAAACATCACCGCCTGCAGGCCCTCCGCCTTATGCTGTTTGATTTTCTCAATTAAAATCTGGTGTCCCCGATGAAGGCCATCAAACTTTCCCAGCGCTACCGCTGTGTCCTTCAAATGTATATCTCTTGTTCCTGTAATATATATCATGACGAATCTCCTACCGATTACACAAACATTTTTTCATTCTTAAATATTCTGCGCCGGCCATCATATGCATAAACCGCACAGAATTTCCCCTGACTGTCATAAACCCGAAACTTTTCACCGGATTCCGGCTCTCTCTTTTCCTCAAGAATCAGGTCCTTTCTATAAAACATATTGCCATTATAGAGAAGCCGGTCCGCAGAGGCATCGACGCGCCCCGCAGGCCACATGGCAAACATACTGTCAATGGAGCGAATCACCGAATCTATTTGCTGATTTTGGACGTAATTCTCCACCTCAGCCAGCGTCAGCGCATCCTCGATTTTAAAAACGCCAACCTGAATCCGCGTGAGTTTTTCCATCGCCGCGCCGCAGCCCAGTTTCTCACCGATATCATGGCACAGTGTCCGGATATAGGTTCCTTTGGAGCAATGCACACGCATATGTACGTGAATCCCATCCGCCTCAAATTCCAGCAATTCCAAATCTAAAATCTTCACCTGGCGGGGTTTTCTCTCGATAACCTGTCCTTCTCTGGCCAGTTCATATAATTTTTTCCCCTGAACCTTCAGGGCCGAATACATCGGCGGAATCTGACTGTAATCGCCGCGGAACTGTTCCAATACCGCTTCCAGCGCCTCTTTGGACACCTCCACCGGCGACTCTTTCAGCACCCTGCCCGTCATATCCTGAGTATCCGTCGCCACGCCAAGCCGCATGACTGTTTCATAGACTTTGTCCTTATCCGTCAGCAAATCGCAGACCTTTGTCCCTTTGCCGAGACAAACCGGTAGAACGCCGACCGCTTCCGGGTCCAGCGTCCCAGTGTGCCCGATTTTCTTTTGTTTTAATATTCCCCGAAGCTTTGCCACCACATCGTGGGATGTGAAACCTGCCTCTTTATAGATATTAATAATTCCATTATACATCTGCTTAAAGCTGCCCTTCTATCGCTTCTAAAAATACTTTCAGAGGCTCTTTATAACTGCCCTGTACCGTGCAGCCTGCCGCCCGCACATGGCCGCCGCCGCCAAGAAGAGACGCCACCCGATTCACATCCACATAGCG
Source organism: uncultured Eubacteriales bacterium (assembly GCA_900549105.1). Classification (GTDB taxonomy): domain Bacteria; phylum Bacillota; class Clostridia; order Lachnospirales; family Lachnospiraceae; genus Frisingicoccus. The sequence continues at coordinate 3,198 of URND01000069.1, read as the reverse complement.
TTTCGAGCGGAAACTGAACTTGCACGTTCCCTCTTCCGTTTCAGAAATAAGAATAGCCACCTCGGCGCCCTTTGTCAAACGAAGCTGGTCCACAATTCCTTCCAAATCATTATGGTCAGCTCCAAACTGCTCAAACATTTCTCTGTCCACCACCGTATAAATACAGCGGCCGTCAAAAACCCGGACACTGTTCAGCAGTGCCTGCCCCATCAGACGGTTCTGAATATAGGTGCGCTCATAAAAAACCTCGTCAATCCACCGGCTGCTGTCCACGCCGATTGCCATCAAATGTCCCCCAATCTGCATGGTATGCTCACTGGTGCTGGAATACTTAAACACGCCCGAATCGCAGATAATGCCCATATAGAGGGCCTCTGCGGCATCCAGATGGATCTTATCCTCTTCCAGCAGGTCATACACAACTTCGCTGGCGGAACTTGCCTCCGGCAACACATGATTTATCTCTGCAAATTTCGTATTGCTCACATGATGGTCGATATTAACCGTTGACTTCGCCGAATCAAAATAAAGTTCAGCCCCCTTTGTCATGCGGTCTTTCTGGCTGACATCCAGGCAGACAAAAAGGTCGTATACCTTCGGCTCTGCCCCCGGCTGACGAATATCTTCCGTGTGTTTCACTATCTTATAGTTATCCGCAATCGGCTCCAGATAAACATCCACGGAAATATCCGGATAATTTTCTTTAATATAATTATAAAGTCCCATGCAGGAACCGACACAATCACCATCGGGATGGGTATGACCCGCGATGGCAATGGTCCGGCTCTTCATGATTTGATTTTCAAGAAAGCTCTTCATCCTCATCTTCCTCTTTTAAATCCTTATTGACTTCCGAAATCATTTTCGACATATTGACACCGTACTCAATGGACTGGTCCATAATAAAGGTGATGGCCGGCGTATTTCTCAGGTTCACCGAATGGGCCAGTTCCTTACGGATAAAGCCCATCGCACTGTTCAAGCCCTCCAGTGTGGACTTCTGAACAGCTTCATCGCCGAGAACGCTGATATAAGCCTTGCAGCTCTTTAAATCCGGAGCAACCTCCACCGCCACCACGGAGGTCAGCGATGAAATCCGGGGGTCTTTAATCTCTCTTGAGATAATACGGCCCAGTTCCCGCTGAACCTCCCCGTTGATACGGGTATTTTTAATACTGTTTTTTCTCATAAAATTCCTTTCTATCTTGGAACTTCTTCCATAACAAAGACTTCTAACTGGTCGCCCTCTTTAATATCATTATATTTTTCAAGAGACATACCACATTCATAGCCGGCAGCCACTTCCTTAACGTCATCTTTGAATCGTTTCAGAGATGCCAGCTCGCCTTCGTGAATAACTACATTGTCCCGAAGCAGACGTACTTTGGAATTACGCTCAATCTTTCCGTCAAGCACATATCCGCCGATAATTGTGCCAACGCCGGATACCTTGTATGTCTGGCGCACCTCGGCATGGCCGATAATCTTCTCGCGGAATTCAGGGTCGAGCATACCTTTCATAGCTGCCTCGATATCTTCAATCGCATTGTAAATGACACGATACAAGCGCATATCAACCTTTTCTGTATCGGCCACTGTCTTCGCCATATTATCCGGCCGCACATTGAATCCAATGATAATCGCATTGGATGTGGAAGCCAGCGTAACGTCTGACTCATTAATCGCGCCTACGCCGCCATGGATAATCTTAATGGCTACTTCATCATTGGAAAGCTTCAGCAAACTCTGCTTAACAGCTTCCACCGAGCCCTGAACATCGGCCTTGACAATCAGGTTCAATTCCTTAATCTGTCCGGCCTGAATCTGGTCAAATAAGCCATCCAGAGATAACTTGGATTTTGTATCCGCCAACAGTTTTTCCTTCTTCTGAGCAATGAATGTCTCGGAAATGGAACGGGCTTCTTTTTCTGTATTGGTGGAAATAAATACTTCTCCGGCTTCCGGCACATCATTTAATCCGAGAATCTCCACCGGAATTGAAGGACCGGCCTCTTTCACACGGCGTCCCTTATCATCCACCATGGCACGAACCTTACCGAAGGCCGAACCGATTGCCAGACAATCGCCGACATGAAGAGTTCCCTTCTGAACAAGCACTGTTGCCACAGGGCCTTTGCCCTTATCAAGCTGGGCCTCGATAACAAGTCCTCTGGCTCTCCGGTTTGGATTTGCCTTTAATTCACACATTTCAGCCTGGAGAAGAATGGAATCCAGCAAGTCATCCAAACCTTCGCCGGTATGGGCCGATACCGGTACAAATAAAGTTGTTCCGCCCCAGTCCTCAGGAATCAGTTCATATTCGGTCAATTCCTGTTTAACGCGCTCCACATTGGCGCTTGGCTTATCAATCTTGTTGATAGCAACAATAACCTCAATGCCGGCAGCCTTTGCATGGCTGATAGCTTCAATTGTCTGCGGCATAACACCGTCGTCGGCAGCAACGACCAGAATGGCGATATCTGTGGACTGGGCGCCGCGCAGACGCATGGCTGTGAAGGCTTCATGTCCCGGAGTATCCAGGAAAGTAATTTTCTCACCCTTTACATCAACAACATATGCGCCGATGTGCTGGGTAATGCCGCCGGCTTCCCCCGTCGTTACATGGGTATTTCGGATGGCATCCAAAATGGATGTTTTACCGTGGTCAACATGGCCCATAACACAGACAACCGGTGGTCTTGGCTGCAAATCTTCTTCCTTCTCTTCCTCTTCCTTGAGAATCTCTTCAATTGGGTCGATAACTACTTCATGCTCGCAAAGCACATCGTATTCCAATGCGATTTCTTCGGCCTCATCATAAGTGATTTCCGTATTCAACGTTACCATCTTGCCGCCGAGGAATAATTTCTTAACGATTTCCGCTGCGGAAATCTTCATTTTATCCCCCAGTTCCTTAATGGTAACCACTTCCGGAAGAATAATGTTTGTAACCTTTTCTACAACCGGCTTCGGCTTCTGTGTCGGCGGCTGAAGATTGGATTTTTTGGACAATGGCTTGCCGCCGAATCCTTTCTTGCTGTTTCTTCCGTCAGTTACACTCTTCACCGGTTTCTCTTTGTCTTTATAGTTTCTCCGATTTTCACGGCTTGTATCCTTGGAAACGACAACTTCTTTGCTGATGGCGTTGTCAAGATTGAACTTGCCTTCGCCGCGGCCGCCGCGGTTATTATTATAGCC
>URND01000068.1 GCA_900549105.1 uncultured Eubacteriales bacterium | reverse complement strand
TGCCTGTCTGCATCCAATAACCGGAATTCAGCGCCGGCCAACGGAATGATATTTCCGCTCCTCCTGTCCTTTTTGACAACGGTCACCGGGCTGACAATTAATTTATCCTCTTTATAGATTCCTTTCAACGTAACCCCTTCCTCGGATATGGTCACTTCAAAAGGCTCTATAGGTTTCACTTCTTCAGGATATTCAGTTTCTGTCACGATATATGTGTCAAACAGGAGGCTTCCCCGGGGCTGTTCCGCCAATGCCGTTGTTGCGAACCCTTTTTTATCTGTCACAATCTTTCGTACAACTTCCCCCGTCGTTTTCGATGTAAAAGTAAATTCCACATTTTCAATCCCCTCCAGTGTATCCGAATCTTCATCAAGTTTCTCATAAAACTTTACAATCTCCACATCCCCGCGAATGATATCCTCGCCGCTGGTGACTTTATATTTTAATACCTTTGATGTCTTATCCTCCGGATTTGAAGCATCCACCGTATATGCGTTTGAATCCACCAAATATCCATTGGAAGAAATTGTTTCTTTCACCTGATAAATACCTGTCGGCAATTCTTTTGACACCGCATGGCCCCTGCTGTCGACTGTCAGCGTGTCGGCCAGCTTATTTTCTGAATCCAACACTTCATAAACCGCCCCTTCAAGGGAAGCCGCTCCCTGGGGCGTTCCTTCTCCGGTTTCACTGTCCACCTTTTCCAGTTCAATCTGGATTTTCTGAGGTATATCTGAAATTATCGGATAATTATAGGATGAAACTCCCTCAGAATCTCCAGCCGCTATTTTTCTCACAAACAGCTCATCATTTAGTAGATAGCCCTTCGGCGCCTCTGCTTCCTGTATAGTCAACGTTCCGCAAGGCAGCGCTTCCTTCCCGCTGGAATCATAATAAAAATCATCGCCGGATACTTTATAACTGTCCTTAAACCTGCAATATCCATCGGCATCGGTTTTAAGCAGCCAATGTCTTGCAGGTTCACAGCCGGAGGAAGCCGGGTCTGAATCCTGCTGCACATTATAAAATTTCACATTAAATAAAGCTCCTTCCAGAGATGCACTGCCGGAGGGCTGATTGGTTTCCGTTTCCGCATCGATTTTTGCCAAAATAATATCTATCGCTTCCATTTTCGGAACATCTTCCACCGTGAGGGCTGCGGCCTGCCCCGGAACAATCGTCACATTATGTGCCGCCGTATCCACATAAAAACCATCCGGCGCTGCAATTTCCTTTACTGTATATGTACCTGCCGGAATATCCGTCAGTTGTCCCCATCCGCCGGCATCTGTCCGAATCCGGCCAACTTCCTGATTTGAAGCGTCATAAATGCCATAAACTGCACCTTCCATAGAGTAAGCCCCGTTATTATCCGAAGCCTCCGGATTTGAAGATTTCTTTTTTAATTCCAGCGAACCAAGCCCCTCCGTGACAATCCGAATATAAGAATATACACGATTGGAAATTTCAGCGTAGGTTGCCAAATCCTGAGTCCCATTCTCGCCATTCCATGTCACAACCGCATTGGCCCCGCCATTATTTACATATTCAGCGCTCACATTTACCCCATCCGTATACAGGTTATTGCTCCAAATCGTAAGCTGACTGCCGTTTCTTTCAAAATGGATGCCGTCATGGGCATAGTTATATCTGTCCAAAACACCGTTTGAATCGGACACGATGGATTCATATCTTTTGTCCTCCGAATTCCATGACAGCAAAATTGTCGGCGGATTATTTTCATCATTCCCGGAAAAAGAAGGTATCGTCTCAGCATTTAATATGACTGCCTTAAGCTGTTCATAATAAGCCTCACCGTGGGCCGGATTGTGGGTATTCTGTATAATTTGATGAATGGCAGCTTCTCCCGAATCCGTATTAAATTTTCCCCGGCTGCAGGCCCAGATGATTGCCTGAGTTACCGCATACTCCGTGCGGGCTTCTATGCTTGAATATTGGGATTCATCATAGGCCGTACCCGTTTGTTTCCACCCATAGGCCAGCGCATACCCGATATAATTTTGCTGCAACTGGGGCAAAACCGTTTCCGTTGTATAACTTCCGGCTGGAATTGGCGTGCCGTACTGCACACAATAGGCTGTCCGCGTACACTCCGAAAATGTCGGCCCTGTCTGAATAATATGAGAATAGGGGTCCGAAAGATAGTCCGGCTCAAATTCACCGATAATTACAGGCTTCACAAACAGAGAATACATTCCCCAGTTCTGACCGACCTCCCCCACACTCAAAGTCATCATATTTTCATTGACCTTTATTGCCGTATCCATCTCCTTTGACAATGTTTCTGCCTCTGCCCGCTCCGATTCCGACAAAAGCCCATCCTGTTCCTCGCCAAGCTGAAATTCTGTTTCCAATACAGCGGTCTCTGACTCCATGATTTCTGTTTCCAGTTCCAAACCGCTCTCCGACTCTGACTCCACTTCTGATTCCAAGCCATTCTCTGACTCTTCCAAGCCATTCTCTGACTCTGTTTCCAACATATCCGATGCTGTTTCATTAGTCCTCACCTCATCCTTTAATTTCGTTTCGCTCGCTGATTCTGTTTCTGCGGCCGACTCTGTCTCTGTTGCCGACTCGGGCTCTGCTGCCGGCGCTGCCTCTGCTGCCGACTCGGAATCAGCGTTTTCTGTTATAGCCACAAAATAGACCTGTATCTGAATATCTGATAAGACCTGTATCTCGCTTTCATAAACATTCCGGCTGTCCGGCATGGCAGCGGCCTCCACTCGTTCGATTTCTGCCTCCGGGCCGCTGATTTCAACAGCCTCAACCTCATATCCTTCTTCCGCTTCCGCTTTCAGCATCAGACTTGCCCCGGCATCACACTCAAAGGCTGTCTCCGCCTCCGGAACTGAAATTTCGTGTTTCACTCCCGAATCATCTGTTATTGCCACATTTCCCTGCCCATGATACAGAGCAGACACCCGGTATCTGACCGGCTCCGGCTCTGTTTCTTCCCCGCTCGCATATAATGGCAGGGGCTGCAAAATACTCATAATACACAATAAACCGGCCATTACCCCGGCCATTCGACTCTTCAGTTTTGTCATAAATTTTTTCTCCTTTCAATGAATTAAAATGTAAATACAGCTAGTTCCATGTACCTCCTTTATTTATTTTCCTTCTTCATTCATTTTGGATATCTGCTTTGAACAAAGCTCTGAATAAAAGATTATTTCGGTCAACCAGACAGGTCTTCCGGATATGCTTATTCTATCATGACAAACTCTGAATTTTCAATTATCATCCATCGACAAAAAATGACCCCCAAAGTCAAATCTCGCGCGGATTTGACTCCGAAGGTCATATTTATACTCATTCGAACATCGCATATTTCAGATGCTCCTGTTTTAATTCACTTCTGCCAGCACTTCATTTTGCTGCATCATACTCAACACCTGCCGCTGTCTTTTTCTGGCCATCTCCATATCCACCGACGGCGCATACACTGCAGGGGCATTTGGAACGCCGACAAGAAGGGTACATTCATCATCGGTCATATCCCAGGGCTCCTTTCCAAAGTATCCCAGGCTGGCTTCTCTCAGAGAATAATATCCCTCCCCGTAATAAATACTGTTAATATAGGCTTCCAGTATTTCTTCCTTACTGTATTCCCGCTCAATTTTCAGCGCCATAAACATTTCCGCTGCCTTTCTGTCCAGCGTCTTCTCCTGGCTAAAATACATATTTTTTGCCAGTTGTTGGGTGATGGTGCTTCCGCCTTCCACGAAATCCATGGCCTTAATGTCGTTGATGACCGCCCGGCCTGTGGCAATCACATCCACACCCATATGGTCATAAAACCGATGGTCCTCAACCGCAACCAACGCCTGCTTATATATATCTGGAACCTGTTCTAACGAAACATAGGACGGTTTTTGCACAATTTCTTCCATGGCCTGGGCCAGCGGTTTTTTTTCCAGAGCATCTTTATAATCCGAATAACCTTTAAACATAAATATAGAAAATACCAAAAGACCGATGCCCATCATCATCTTCAGCAGTTTGCAAAAAATTACTAACTTTATACTCTTCCAAATCAATTTCATTATCGCTGCCTCCTTGTCTTTAACTTTAATACAAGTATAAAGCTTCGGAGATTTCACAGCCATCGATTCGCCTTACAAAAAAAGAAGCAATCTTACATCTTTGTAAGACTGCCTCTTTGACTTCTATAATAGAATTACATACTCTCATGGAAGGTACGTTTGATAACCTCCTGCTGCTGTTCCCGGCTGAGACGGTTGAAATTGACCGCATAACCGGAGACACGAATAGTCAGCGTTGGATATTTTTCCGGATGGTCCATAGCGTCCATTAAGATTTCCCGATTCATGACATTGACATTCAAATGATGAGCCCCCTGAACAAAATATCCGTCGAGGATGGATACCAGGTTTGCTACCCGCTCATCCTCTGTTTTTCCAAGGGCCTTCGGTACAATCGAGAAGGTATTGGAAACCCCATCCTGGCATACGGCCCGATATGGAATTTTAGCAACTGAATTCAGGGAAGCAAGGGCCCCATTCATATCCCTTCCGTGCATTGGGTTTGCTCCCGGCGCAAAAGGTTCTCCGGATTTACGTCCATCCGGCGTTGCCCCGGTCTTCTTTCCATACATAACATTGCTGGTGATTGTCAGCGCGGAAAGGGTGTGAATACCATTGCGGTATAACGGATGTTTCTTAAGCTCCGCGGAGAAATAGGATACAATCTCCACGGCAATGTCATCCACCCGGTCGTCATCATTGCCATACTTCGGAAAATCGCCCTCAACCTCAAAGTCCACGGCAATCCCCGCTTCATTTCGAACCGGCCGCACCTTTGCAAATTTAATGGCCGACAGAGAATCCGCCGCAATGGAAAGTCCCGCAATACCAAAAGCGGCAATCCGGTCAACCAGCGTATCATGCAGAGCCATCTGACTGGATTCATAAGCATACTTATCGTGCATATAATGGATAATGTTAATCGTATCCACATAAAGCTCAGCCACGTAAGCCAACACCTTTTTATAATTCGTCAATACCTTTGAATATTCCAGCACATCATCCATATCGTGTTCAATGTTTGGAATCACATGGGTACCTTTTTTCTCATCCACACCGCCGTTGATGGCAAGCAGCAGACTCTTCGCCAGATTGGCTCTGGCCCCGAACATCTGCATCTGTTTGCCGACAGCCATAGCTGAAACACAGCAGGAAATACAGTAATCATCCCCATACATCGGCCGCATCAAATCATCATTTTCATACTGAATCGAATCGGTGCCGATACTCATTTTTGAACAATAATTCTTAAATGGCTGCGGCAGATTCTGACTCCAGAGTACGGTCATATTCGGCTCCGGCGCTGTGCCAAGATTGGTCAGACTGTGCAGATAGCGGAAAGTATTTTTTGTGACAAGGGTTCGGCCGTCAATGCCCATGCCGCCCAGAGCTTCCGTTACCCATGTCGGATCCCCGCCGAAAAGTTCATTATATTCCGGTGTCCGAAGATGACGAGCAAGGCGAAGCTTGATAATAAACTGGTCAATCAACTCCTGAGCTCCCTGCTCATCAAGAATTCCTTCCTCGATATCTCTCTGAATATAAATATCCAGGAAAGTGGCTGTACGGCCCAGAGAAATGGCGGCGCCGTTATTTTCTTTAATTCCGGCCAGATAACCCATGTAAAGATTCTGCACGGCCTCTCTTGCATTTTCCGCAGGCCGTGAAATATCGCAGCCGTATTTCGATGCCATACTCCGCATTTCTTCCAGGGCGCGAATCTGCATCTGAACCTCTTCCCGAAGTCGAATCCGCTCATCAGTCATCGGGCCGTCAATCATCACCAAATCTTTTTTCTTTTCTTCAATCAGAAAATCCGTGCCGTATAATGGCACCCGGCGGTAATCTCCGACAATCCTTCCCCGTCCATAGGCATCCGGCAGACCGGTAAGAAGTCCGGCATGGCGCGCCTGGCGGGTCCTCTCCGGATATGCGTCAAATACACCGTCATTATGGGTTCTGCGATAAAGCCGGAAATGATGCTCTATCTCAGGGTTCAGCTTATAGCCATACTGCTCCAGAGCTGAAGTTGCCATACGCATACCGCCGAAAAGATTGACAATCCGTTTCAGCGGCGCGTCTGTCTGCAGACCCACAATCACTTCATTTTCTTTATCAATATATCCCGGAGCAAAATTATCAATGCCGGATACCACATTGGTCTCCACATCGATAATGCCCTTTTTCAATTCCTCAATAATCAAATCACTGGCTTTTGCCCAAACCTTTTCTGTCCGCTCAGAAATCGGCGCAAGAAAGCCTTCGTCCCCTTCATAGGGGGTATAATTTTTCTGAATAAAATTGCGTACATTCACTAAATGCCGCCATTCGCCCGTCTTAAATCCTCTCCATGCAGTGCAGTTCACATCAATACTCATTTTTTTCGCTCCTCTTCTTAAGATTCGTTTCGATGATTATTCATAAGTGTCTGCCAGTCTGAAAGTTTCTGAGGTTCCATTGGTTCCACACCCTCTAAAGGATAGGGAATTTTTAACGCCGCATATTTATGAACGCCAAGCACATGATAAGGCAGCAGTTCCACCCGCTCCACATTTTTTAATGTCTGAATATAATTATCAAGGCCTTTCAGGTGTTCATCCCCATCGGTAAGGCCCGGCACAACCACATGGCGAATCCAAAGCGGAATATTCATCCGCTGCGCCGTTTCTAAAAATGCAAGGGACTCCTCCGGGTCCCGACCCGTAACTAAACGATATCCCTCACGCGTATAATGTTTTATATCCAGAAGAACCAAATCTGTATATGCAAGTATATCCTCATAACCTCCAACGCCACAGCCCGCCGTGTCCAGACAGGTATGCAGGCCGGCCGCCTTGCACAGCAGCAGCGCTTCCTGAAGAAAATCTCTCTGGAGTAATGGCTCGCCGCCGGAAAAAGTCACGCCGCCCTTATCTCCATAATAAGGCTTAAAACGCGCTAACCGCTTCACAAGCGCCTCCGCCGATATCTCCTGAATATTATTTCCTGTCATAGACCATGTGTCCGGATTGTGACAATACTGACATCGAAGATGGCAGCCTTGTAAAAAAACAACGGAACGAACCCCCGGTCCATCGACCAACGCCATTGATTCAATTGAATGAATTCGCCCGAGTGTCATTTTTTAACCTCCTTTACATACAAAAACAGCCGACTGCCTGGGCTGATGCCCAGACGGTCGGCTTAATATACAAACATACTTCACGTGGTTCTTCCACTAAATCCGTCAGTCATATGTTCTGATACAGATTCTAACGTGACAGCTTATTTTTGTCAAGTCCAAAAATTAGTTATCGATTAATTTTCCTTCGCCATTCCAGCTGTACAGTTTACGGATTTCCTCACCGATAACTTCAGATGGATGCGCTGCCGCTTTAGCACGCATAGCTTTGAAGTGAACCTGGCGTCCTGCCGGAGACATATCTAACAGGAAGTCTTTTGCAAATGTACCATCCTGGATATCTGCAAGAATCTTCTTCATAGCTTTCTTTGTATCCTCTGTAACAATCTTAGGACCTGTGATATAATCGCCGTATTCTGCAGTGTTGGAAATAGAATATCTCATTCCTGCAAAACCACTCTGATAAATAAGGTCAACAATCAGTTTCATTTCATGGATACATTCAAAATAAGCGTTTCTTGGGTCATAACCGGCTTCAACCAATGTCTCGAAACCAGCCTGCATTAATGCGCAAACACCGCCGCAGAGAACAGCCTGTTCACCAAAGAGGTCAGTTTCTGTTTCTGTCTTGAAAGTTGTTTCAAGAACGCCGGCTCTTGCACCGCCGATACCAAGAGAGTAAGCCAAAGCCATCTCCTGAGCTTTGCCGGTGTAATCCTGATATACAGCGACAAGGCAAGGTGTTCCTTTGCCTTCCTGGAACTCGCTTCTTACAGTATGTCCCGGAGCCTTTGGAGCAATCATTGTAACGTCAACATATTTTGGAGGTACGATGCATCCGAAATGGATGTTGAAGCCATGAGCAAACATTAACATGTTTCCTTCTTCCAGGTTTGGCTCGATATCTTTTTTGTACATATCTGCCTGTAATTCATCATTAATAAGAATCATGATGATATCTGCCTGTTTTGCAGCTTCTGCTGCTGTAAACACTTCAAATCCCTGAGCTTCTGCTTTTGCCCATGATTTGCTTCCTTCATAAAGTCCGATGATAACATGACATCCGGACTCTTTCAAATTCAACGCATGTGCATGTCCCTGGCTGCCATAACCGATAATTGCAATCGTCTTACCCTCTAAGAGAGACAGGTTACAGTCTTCCTGATAAAAAATCTTAGCCATTTTAATTTCCTCCTACTGTTAATCTTTTAATATGTATCTTCTAATAATACAGAGCTGTACACTTCATTGTGCATCAGACGGAATATTATTATGGAGCTATAAAAACTTTACGTCGTCCGAGCCTCTGGACAAACCGGTCACACCCGTCCGGGCCAGCTCAAGGATTTCATAATCGCTGACAAGGCGAATAAAGGCATCCAATTTTGACTGATTGCCTGTCAGCTCAATAATCATAGAATCAATACCCACATCCACGACCTTTGCCCGGAAAATATCAACCACCGACAAAATTGCCTGCCGATCCTCTGCGCTCGCCCGAATTTTAATCATAATCAATTCACGGCAAACAGAAACGCCTTCCTTGAGGGTCTTAACATCAATGACATCCACCATCTTGCGCATCTGCTTCTCAATCTGCTCGAAAATCAAATCGTCCCCATCAACAACAACCGTAATCCGGGTAAATCTGGGATCCATCGTCGTACCGGCGGAAATACTGTGAATATTATATCCTCTGCGGGTAAAAAGTCCTGATACACGGCTTAAAACACTGGAAGTATTATCCACCAACAGTGAAAAAACTCTCTTTTGTTCCATACCTGCACCTTCCCTTATGTTTTAAAACCGGACACTTCGCCGGAGCAAAGTGTCCGCTTGTCTACTTATTATAGTGACTTCATCTGCTTTTGTCAATAAAAGGATTCTCAAATCTTGCGGCTTTTCCGAGCTCTTCCTCGATTCTGAGAAGCTGATTGTATTTTGCGAGACGGTCTGTCCGGGAGAGAGAGCCGGTTTTTATCTGGCCGCAATTTAATCCAACCGCCAAATCCGCAATGGTCGTATCCTCACTCTCGCCGGAACGGTGGGACATCACAGCGCCGTATCCGGCCTCCTTTGCCATCTGTACGGCCTGAATAGTTTCCGTCAGCGTGCCAATCTGATTTGGTTTAATCAAAATAGCATTGGCCGCCTTCTGGCCAATCCCCTCCTGCAGTCTCCGGGTATTGGTCACAAAGAAATCATCCCCCACCAACTGGATTTTCTGCCCCAGGCGGGACGTAAGATTTTTCCATCCCTCCCAGTCATCCTGGTCACAGCCATCCTCAATCGACACAATTGGATATTTTCCGACAAGCATTTCATAATATTCGCCCATTCCCTGGCTGTCAAAAATTTTATTATTTTCTCCGTAAAGGATGTAATTGCCGTCTTTATAAAATTCGCTGCTTGCCACATCCAATGCCAGGCAGATATCCTTTCCCGGTTCATATCCGGCCTTTTCAATCGCTTCCATAATAACTTTAAGTCCGTCTTCATTGCTGGCCAGATCCGGGGCAAATCCGCCCTCATCTCCCACGGCCGTATTCAGGCCCATACCGTTTAAAACGCTTTTCAGGGAGTGAAAGACTTCACTTCCCATTCGAAGGGCTTCCGCGAAGCAGCAGGCGCCGGTCGGCACAATCATAAATTCCTGAAAATCAATACCGTTATCCGCATGGGCGCCGCCGTTTAAAATATTCATCATCGGCATTGGCAAAAGTGTTCCGGCCACACCGCCGATATAGCGATATAACGGCATATGATAAAAGGCCGCTCCGGCCCTCGCGCAGGCCAGCGATACTCCGAGAATCGCATTTGCTCCGAGATTTTTCTTAGCTTCCGTGCCGTCAAGCGACAAAAGGGCTTCGTCAATCGCCCCCTGCTTTGTCACATCCATTCCCCGAAGAGCCTTTGCAATCGTTTCATTGACATGTTTGACCGCCTTTTTTACCCCTTTGCCGCCATAACGTTTTTTATCGCCATCCCGCAGCTCCAGCGCTTCATAAATTCCCGTGGATGCGCCGGACGGAACAATCGCCCGGCCAAGGATTCCATGCCGCAAAATCACTTCCACTTCCACCGTCGGATTGCCTCTGGAATCCAATACTTCTCTGCCTTTAATCTCCTGAATTTCTTTCATCATAGAAAAAACCTCCTGTTTTCGCTTAGTATGCTCAAACAGAAGGTTTTATATGTATCAATTAATTTTTACGCCTCATTCTGCCAGTCCGCCGGATATACAAAATAAACATATCTGGCCTTTGACGGCGTTTGAAAATGAATATGGCTTCCCTTTGGTATATAAATGATATCTCCCGGATAACCGGTAACGATACGGCCATCAATTTCAATTTCTAAAACGCCGGATATGACCATATCGTATTCATCATAGGTTAATGTCCACTCAAAACTTGTACGGTCCAGCTCCATAATCCCGGCGCCCATCCGCGGCGCTTCCTCCAGCGAAACAATATCCTTCAGATAAACTCCGGGAGTATCGCTGAAAGGCTCGCAGCGGACCGTATCCGCTTTTACTTTAAGCATACCGCTGGCATCCTTCTCTTTAACAAAATCTTCCGCCGTCATCATCTCCGCCAGCACTTTTTTGACGATTTCTCTGACCATCGCTTCATTTATCTTTTCCATAACAGTTCTCCTTCTAGCGTTTCCGATGGGTCATCCACTGATAAACAAGATAAGCTCCAATACATACCACACCAACCATCGCCAGAATAACCAGCGGCATCACACCGCCCTTTTCAGGTTTTTCCATACTCTCCGATTCTTCCGGCGCTGTTTCCGGCTCAGGCAGTTTTTGCCACTGGGCATAAAGTTCAATATTCCCCTCCGGCATATTGAATTTCAGCCCGGAATCGTAACTTTCACCGCTGCCGTCCATCTTTGTATTCCAGCCAATAAACTGATAACCTTCCCGCTTCATCTTATCCCCGGAAAGAATAGTCACCATATCGCCGGCTTCATATTCATTTTCATCCGCCGGGAGATTCTCCACCGTATTCGCATTGGCACGATAAGTTACCTGATACAGCGGAATCCAACGGCTGTAGAAGGTCAGACCCTGGGCTTTCATCGCCGTTTCAGCCCCTGTCACTGTTTCTCCGGCACTCTTTGTTCCAAAAATTTCCTCCCCCGACTGATACAGCGCATCTTCCCTGGAAGTAAGCGACCATCCGGCAAATCGATAATGCTCAACCGCCATATCGCCATGGTCTTTTACCTTAACAATAGCGCCTTCCTCATATTTTTCCTCATCCTGCGGCAAAACGCCGGTCAACAGCGCATCCTTCGGAATTGACGCAATATAGGTCACCGCATACTTATCTGTTCCGACAACACGCCACTGGGCATAGAATGTCACATTTGCCTCCGCCACTTTTATTTTATCTCCGGCCCTCAGGCGTGTGCCCGAACCATCCTGATTCACACTCCAGCCGTCAAATACATAGCGTGTTCCGTCTGCATCCACCTTTTCCAGATTGCCCGGTTCTTTCACCCTAATCTCATCGCCGGAATAGTAAATGTTGCTGCCCTCTCTGACGGTTCCCTTAGTATCCTGCGGGAGCGTACCGCCTGTATTTGTATTGCCGTCATAATAGACCGAATAGACAGGAATCCATCGTCCATATAAGGTCAGCCCGCCGCTCTTCATCGGCGCCTGAGTCTCCACCGAAATTCCGTGGATGGAGATATCCGAATAAAGCTTTTCACCGGCGGTGTAAACGCCGTTTCCGGCTTCCAAAGCCCATCCGGCAAACTGCCAGCCATCGGCCGTCATTCCATTGCCGCCCTGAATGGAAACCATTGTTCCCGGCAGATATCTTGCGATATCAATCGGCGGATTTCCATATAAAACAGAACCCTCCGGCAGATTCATGGCATAACTGACGCCGTATAAGTTTTCCATATAATTATAAGTAATTGAGAAGAAATTATCGCCAAGCGGATTTTCCGGGTCCTGCCCCTGATAACGAATGATTTCCCAACTATACTGATTTTCCACAATTTCTCCGATATGGAAATCCACGCCGGCGCTGCTTCCGGTACGCGAATTCGGTATGCAGTTGTCTCTTCTCTTGTCCACATTTTCCATAAATTCTTCCTCCGGATTTTCCGGGACAAGAGTATACCAACCTGCCGTCAGATTCTCTATATGCAGATATTTTACCGGCTGGTCCCCATTTTTCTCAAAAACCACTTCATAGGATGTAAACGGCGTATCATCATTAATCATCTGATTCGGGCTGTCAAAACGATACAGCTTAAAGCGGAATGTATGGGACACATCACTATTATAAGGAAGCTGTTCTAACTGGACAGCCGCGGTGATATGTCCTCCCACCATCTCTGTTCTGAAATAGGCTTCATCCATCGGTTCTTTATCCGAAACCGGGACTTCATGGCCATCGCTGTTCATCCGGGCTTCCTCCGTTGAAGCCTCGCCATTATAATAAATTTTAACTTTATATTCTCTGGCCTCCGTCAGATTCGTGACTTCACTTTCCGGCAAATGATAAGGCGCGCTGCTGACCATATTTCCGACAGGCTCTTCCGTACCGCCCGTCACGCGATACCATTGAACTTTTATCGGAAGATTCCTCAGATTTCCATAGACGCACTCCATTTTCACGGCCGCTTTGTCCAAAAACTCTGACTGGCTCAAATCTATGCCCTTCATGACCGGAAAATCCACATCAATGGCATCTACCTCCGCAGCCACGTTAACCAGGCATGTATCCAAAACGACATCTGCCGTTCCGCTGTCCGATGCCATATAGATTCCGGACATTCCCTCGATTCCGATCACCTGATTATTTCCGCCGACAAAATCCGCATCCGCCTGAATATATACTTTATGGCTTCCCCATCCGCTCAAATCCGGTTTCTCCCAGAGAATATACCAGCCATTAAAATCCCGACAGACTTTTCCGTCCTTTGGATTGCCTGAAGAATCACCATTACTATCAATAAAAGTTCCTTCGGATAAAATATTTCCTGCCCCATCGGTTATATGGAAATTTTTTCCGACATATGTACGGATTTCTGCCGCTTTGACATCATTTCCGTCAACCGCATATTGAATCTCATAAATTCTCCGATTCCAGTTTTTTACCTTAACTTCCTGTTCTATGCTGCACGCTTCCGCTGACTGCAAATCTGTCTTTTCTGCCTCTGTTTCCTTTTTCTCTGGGGCGGCCTCCGTCACTGATTCCTTAGTGCTTGCCGCGGTTCCCGATTCCTCCGTCTCATCCGCATATACGGCCATTCCCATAAATAACAGGCACAGGCACAGCCATGCCAGTAATTTTTTTACAATTTTTTTCTTTTTCATATGAATACCCTTTCCAAATCCCAATTCTTATTCAGGCTTCTGCCGACCCTGTCAACATCTCAGCCAGTCTATCTACCGATGGAACCACCGCATCCGCTCCGGCCCCTGTCAGCTCTTCTATACTGCCATATCCAAACAACACGCCAATCGACGAAATTCCGTTTTTCTTTGCGCCGATAATATCATGTTCCCGGTCACCAATCATTATCATATCTTCCGGCAAACAGGCCTGTCCTGTTTTTTCTTCCAAAAGCCGAAAAGCCCAGGCAATGACTTCCCCTTTATCTGTCCGTTCACCACTCAGCGTACTTCCCGAAAGGACATCGAAATATCCGTCAAGGCCAAAATGTTCCAAAATCTGTCCAGCATAAATCTCCGGTTTGGATGTGGCAAGTCCGATGATTTTACCCTCGCCTTTCAACCGCTTCAACAGCGTCTCAATGCCCTCATAGAGCTCATTTTCAAAAATCCCTTTATCGCTGAAATATTCTCTGTAGGCTTCCACTGCCTTCAGGGCCTTCCCTTCTTCAAACCCATAAAACGCTTCAAAAGATTCTTTAAGGGGCGGACCGATAAATTTGTAGAGTTTCCTCCGGTCAGACACAACAATTCCAAATTTACGCAATGCGTACATAACAGAATTCGTTATACCAATCCCCGGATTTGTCAATGTCCCGTCCAAATCAAAAAGAACCACTTTTTTCTTATTCCATTCTGTCAACGGCATAAAATTATCACCTTTCCAAATAATACCTAGAGTAAGTATATCATAATTACTGCAAAATATCATCGAAAAGGTGATTTTGTTTACCAATTTCTTAAATTGAAAAATTATTCTGCTGCGCCCGCTGAATTAAGTCTTCCAAAGTTACACTATCCACATAATTATTAATCACATCGGCCAGGCCCTCCCAAAAACCGAGTGTTAAACATTCCGCTGCTCTTGGACATTGATTCGTTTCATCCTCAAGACAGGCGATTGGTGCCAAACTGCCTTCCGCTGTCCGAAGTATATCCCCAACCGTATAATCCGAAGGCACTCTGGCCAGCCGATAACCGCCCCCGGCCCCCCGGACACTCCGAACATATCCTGCTTTACTCAGAAGATTCATCACCTGTTCCAAATATTTCACAGTTATTCCCTGACGACTGGAAATGTCTTTTAATGGAATCAGAGTTCCTTCATCGTGCATGGCCAAATCCAACATTGTACGCAGTGCATAACGCCCTTTGGTTGATATTTTCATTAAATACCCCTCTCATTACCATTATTTTACAACATATTTTACTATATTTTGAATTTAACCGCAACACCCTTAATTCCCATATAAATATAATATTTTACAAACTTACATTTCAACGCGAACTTCAGCCACATCTCCGGTAACCCGGGTAAAAATCACATCAAAATATTCTGAATCCCGTTCCAGAACATAAGGGATGCTTCCGCTCGCTTTTTCTCCCGGTTTGACCGTTTCCGGCTCAGCAACATCATCAAAATACCACAAAAACGGACTCAAAACGCCTCTCTTGCTGTCCAGAATCTTAAACAAATCATACTCAACCTTCACCCCTTCCGAGAGAATAGAAGAAAAATTTATATTTTCCACTTCGTAACTCAAAAGGATAACCGATTTCTTGTCATTATGGTGTTTCCTCTCCCACCAATCGGTTTCTTCAATACCTGTGACTGTCAGTTTATAGCTGCCGTACTTTGCATCGATTTGCAGGGCTTCGCCAACTTCTATTTTTTTCAGACCATTCGGGCCAATCGCCTCTTCTGCTGTGCTTGTCTCTGCCGTTTTCGCCTCCGCCTCTGTTTCTTTTTTCTCACTGCCGCAGCCGGCCATTGTCAGACAGACAACGCAAACCAACAGCAAACTGATTATTTTTTTCATAATTTTTCTCCTCCTGTAACTTCTATATTATCCGGAAGCTCGCTGACAAAAGCGGCTCCCAGCACCATAATCGCTCCCACAATCCCGCTGATTCCAAGCGGTTCTTTCAAAAGAAACGCAGACAACAGAATCGCCACAATAGGGTCAATATAACTGAAAATGGCTATTGTCTGGGCCTCCAGCACACTCATTGAACCAAAATACAAGGTGTAGGATATACCAGTATGTAAAACCCCCACAACTGCCAGCAATATCAATACTATAGGTGTCAATGTCATTTCCGATATATTTTCCGTCAGCATCGTATAGGGGACTAAAATAATGGACGCCGCCGCAAGCTGCATCATCGTCTTATCATAAGCCGAAATTTCCCGAAGTTTTTTATTTAAC
>URND01000067.1 GCA_900549105.1 uncultured Eubacteriales bacterium | reverse complement strand
TCGGCAAAATCGACTGACCTTTCTTTTTTACCCAACAATATCTTTAATTAAGGGAAACGGGCTTATCCGTTCCCGATGCAGATGTCCTGATTCAAATAGCTGACTTATTGGAAGTATCTGTTAATGAACTGCTGGATATCAAAACGCAAAATGATACTGTTGAAAACATTGCTGCTGAACTCGCCCACCTAAATGAACAATTAGCTCTTAAAAATCAGGAAAAAGCCTTATTTATGCAGGCTGAGAAAAAACGAGGTCTCATTTTACTTTTATCTTTTATTTCGATGCTTACTGCAATGAGTGTAAAAAATGAGATTATATCTATTGCATTAACTGGTGGATGTATGTTAGCAGCCTCCATTATCTTATATAGAAATCTTGCATTGCTCACAAAAATAACTACCGAAGATATGAAAATCGGCACTTTAAAAGTTACAACGCTTTTTAATATTACTGTTTTAATATTCGCCGTGATTATTGCCATATTAAGCGAAACATCATTCATTAAATTATCCGAATCCAGCGGCCAGTGGCTTGCCTTAACAGTCACCTGCATTATTATCCTGTTTGTCGGTTATATTTCTCCAAAACTTCCATTCACCCGGCATACAGGATTAAGACTTCCCTGGACCGTGCAAGATGAAGAAACATGGCATATTGCCCACAAAATGATTGGCTGCATTTCTCTACCATTAGTATTGCTTTATTTAGCCGCATCTTGTACAATCAACAATTTTGAGGCAATTACTCTCGCTGTAATACTCCTTTGGATTGGTATTCCAGGACTGATTTCTTTTGTTTTCTGGTGGAAAAAATTCCATAGCAAGCATTAAATATTCCGCGCCGCGCTCAGTCTGACGAAACATGCCCATGCGAAGCATCTGTCATACGGGATACCCGAATGGGTATAATAAAAGCCATGACTGCTGGTAAATCAGGTATTTTCCCTGAATATCAGCATCATGGCTTTTTTATCTTTTGTATATTCATTTTTTCCTTTCCGGCATTGTCCTAAACATATGCCTTCCGCTACATCTTCTTCATAAAATCCTCAACAGATTCGGCTCTTGCAGCCAACAGCAGCCATTTTTTCAGGATTTCTTCATCCTCCTGTTCCAGAATCTGTTTCCTTAAGTCTTCTGACAACTCCCCAAAATTTGACAGCAATTCTAAGACATCATCCCGGTGTCCCTCTGCTCTTCCTTCTGCTCTGGCTGTATTTCGCTCTTCCAGTTCCCGCAAAAATCTCATTCCTATCGCCTCACCCTTCTTCGCCTTACACACCCGTTTATGAATCCGCCGAATACGGTCACTGCCAGCCTGGGCAGCCGCCTTATCCGTTGTATTTTCCATATAATGCAGAAACTCTACCAGTTCCGGAGAAACTTCGTCTTCATTTTCTCCCCGGGTATTTAAAAATATCCGTATGGATTTTGCCAAAGGAGACACCCGATGCTCTTTTTCTGTCTGTGCCGGTGGAATAAGCCGAATATCCTGCTCCAGAATAATGCTGAGCGCATCCTGAACAGCCTCCGGGTCATCCATAACCTCGGCAAATAAAAAACGGTCTATAAGGTTTAAATCTTTCAATGCTTTCTTTTCTTCCATGCACATTGCTCCTTTATTTTATCATTTTTTTCCGTTTAAACAGTGGATTTTAACTCCTGACCAGGATTTAGAAATTTCTATACGGGCTTCTGAAATGAACTCCCCGATAATCTTATTATAAGGCAAAGCCCGATGGAATATCAATAACAATCCATCGGGCTTTTTCGATAAAAAACATTATATTTTTTGAATATTCAACAACTATTCTGCAATAAAGTCCATAACAACTTTATTAAAGTTTTCTGCATCCTGAAGGAAGTGAATATGTCCGCCGTCAAATGCTGCAATTCTGCAGCCCGGAATATTTTCTTCCAGCCACTTTGCATTTTCTTCTGTATACAAAGATTTTCTGGCGCCATAGGTATAAAGACATGGAACTTTAATATCTTTCAGCATATCTCTGTAGTCCTTCTGGATAATGGCCAGCCACATATTAACCATAACATGCGGTGTGTTTCTTTTTGCCATATCTAATACCCACGGAATTTCATCCTGACAAGGTCCATCGCTGAACATGGCCGGAACAAATTCATCGGCACAGGAATCCCAATTCTGAGCGCACTGTTCCAGATAAGCCATTCCGTCTGCTCTTGTATAACTGTCAAAAATCGTATGCGGCCAGTTTTCTTCCGGCTCGGCCATCATTTTTGCCGTCATATCAATTAAAACGACTTTTTTCAGGTTTTCGCATCCGTAATTACTGATATATTCCCAGATAATATGTACGCCCATCGACCATCCGATTAAAACAACGTTTTTAAGTCCTCTGTTTTCAATTAAGTCTTTTAAGTCCTTGGCAAACTGGGCCAAATATAATCCTTTCTCCGGGCGGTCTGAATCGCCATGGCCTCTCAGGTCATAAGCCAAAACATGATAATTTTTTGCGAATTCAGGTATCTGCTTTTTGAAGAAATGTCTGTTGCAATCCCATCCATGAACAAATACAACGGCTTCCCCCTCGCCACTTTCTTCATAATAAATTTTACAATTATCTTCTGTTGCAAAATACGGCATAATTTAAATCCCCCTTGAAAAATTTTTTTGTTTATTTAATTATATCCGAAATTGTATTGCATCGGAATTCTCTGTTTGTTACAATAGTTTTAACCAAAAGGTAAAAGCATCTATCGGAGGGGATTCAATGTATAATCATCACCTGAAAATTTTTATCCAGGTTGCGGATTATGGCAGTTTTTCCAAAGCCGCAGAAAATAATTATATAACGCCGGCTGCTGTTATGAAACAGATTAACAATCTGGAAAGCCATTTCGGCTTCTCCTTATTCAAACGAAGCAACCGGGGATTAGAACTGACAGAAGCAGGTAAAATCATTTATGCAGAATCGAAAGATATCATTGCCCACTCGGATGCCGTTTTGAAACATATTGAAAAAACAATAAAAAATACGCGGAATACCATTCGCATAGGCAATTCATTTCTGTCTCCCTGCAATCCTGTCACATCCTTATGGAGTCATGCCGAAAATCGCAGGCCGGATATACAGCTAAAAATTATCTCTTTGCCAAATGATGCTGACGTATATGATATAAATAGTGACATATGGAACAATATTGATCTGCTTTTCGCCAACTTTGCCTATCCGGAATCGGAGACTCCGGGTTTCTCTTACACCCGGCTTAAAGACAGATTGTTACAATGTGCTCTGCCTGAACATCATCCCCTGGCAAAAAAATCAAAATTGTCGATATCTGACTTATATAACGAAAAACTGATGATTGTAAAGCGAGGTGCTTCTGCTTATATTGACAAGTTACGCGATAATCTGGAGCAAAATCATCCCCGGATTACACTGATTGATACGCCGAGATATGAACTTGAGACTTTAAACCTGTGTCTGGAGCAAAACTGTCTGATGCTTTCTGTTGATAACTGGAGCAACCTGCATCCATCATTAGTCAATCGGCCGGTAGACTGGGACTATACCGTTCCTTACGGACTCATATGTCTGCACGACCACCCGCCGGTTGTTGACCTGTTTATTAATGATATTAAGAAAATATTCTCTCAAAGCTAAAGCCATGCTTCCAATCCCTCTGCGGGATGGATGCATGGCTTTTCTGCTGAAGTTTTTTATCTGTTCAATTTTGCCGCTGCCTTCGCCTCAATCTTATCTTTCTGAACATAGGCTCTGACATGAGTCCCTGTGCCGATGACACCGGCCTCATCCACAGCTTCATAAGAAAATGTAACCATCTTCTTATCAACCTTTTCAACCTTGGCCGTACATGAAACTTTCATGCCCACAGGTGTTGGTGAGGAATGGGTAATATCCAGTGTAACCCCAACACTGGCTTCGCCTTCAACGCTGGCCTGAGCCATACACATAAAGCATGTTTTCTCAACTAAGGCAACCAGTATCGGTGTGCCAAATACATCCGGCGTCCCCGGAACAGCGCTGGCTGCCGTCATATCCGGTGTGACTACCTGTTCGCAGGTAAATGTTGTTCCTAATAATTGTTCTTTCTCCATAGTTTCTCCTTTTCTGCCGCATCCCTGAAATGATTATACCGCCTTACTGTACAAATGCTTTTAAAGAGTCAATCAGAGTATCCGGGTTATCGCCATGAACCTGGATATTGATTGGTTTGCTTAAATCAAGGCTGAAAATACCCATAATGGATTTTGCATCGATGACATACCGTCCCGACACCAAATCCACATCGCCGTCATATATCGCTACAATACGGTTAAATTCTTTAACATCTTCAATACTCTGTAATAAAATTGTTGCTTCTTTCATTTCTTATTCCTCCTGATTAAATCTGAATCAATTCATAGTCATCTGTTCCAAGTCCCAGCTTCTTAGCATGTTCAAGACAGCTGGACCAATTTGTGTCCGGGAATATATCGGTAAAATGATCATGATGGACATGCTCCACCTCATCCAAAACACTGCCCCTGCATATCGGCTGTCTGTTGACGGCATCCGCACAGGCCTTATCCAAAGCTACCGGGTCGAAGGAAGCGAACATTCCCACATCCGGAACGATTGGTGCATCATTTTCTCCATGGCAGTCGCAATACGGCGATACATCCATAACAAGACTGATATGGAAATTCGGGCGGCCGTCAATCACTGCTTTTGTATATTCTGCCATCTTGCAGTTCAAAATATCGTTGGACTCATCATCCGCGGATTTTACCGCATCCATCGGACAGACTCCGATACAGCGTCCACAGCCAACACATTTATTATGGTCAATGGCCGCTTTCTTATCCGTAATCGTAATAGCATCGTGGGCGCAAACCTTTGTACACTGTCCGCAGCCGATACATTTCCGCAGGGATACCCGTGGTTTTCCCGCACTGTGCATCTCCATCTTACCGGCTCTGGAGCCGCAGCCCATACCGATATTCTTGATGGCGCCGCCAAAGCCGGCCGCCTCATGGCCTTTAAAATGATTCAGCGAAATCACCACATCCGCATCCATCACGGCCCGGCCGATTTTTGCTTCCTTTACATAGGCGCCGCCTTCCACCGGCACAAGCACTTCATCTGTTCCCTTCAAACCGTCTGCAATAATCACATGACATCCGGTTGAAAATGGAGAAAAACCATTCACATAGGCGCTGTCCAGATGGTCAAGGGCATTTTTCCTTCCGCCGACATAAAGTGTATTACAATCGGTCAAAAACGGCTTTCCACCCAGGCTCTTTACAAAGTCAACAACGGTTTTTGCATAGTTCGGACGGAGGTAAGCCAGATTTCCCGGTTCTCCAAAATGAATTTTAATCGCTACATACTTCTTATCGAAATCAATCGTGTCCATTCCTGCCGTCTTCATCAGACGTACCAGCTTCTGTTGTATATTTTCCTGCACGGTTGCACGGAAATTTGCAAAATAAACTTTCGATTTCTCCATTATCTTTCTCCTTTTGTTATCCTGCTTCTTCAATTCTAATACGCCTGGAATGGGCTGTCAATCCATTTCTTCTTGATTTCGCCCATGGTAAATGCTATTATTATTCATGAATGTAACGAAACTTATGATGAAAGGAACATAAAAAATGGCAGATAATGAGAAAGCATTAAAGCTCCACGAAGAATGGCAGGGAAAAATCGAAACTGTTTCCAAATGCCCTATTAAAACCAGGGAAGACCTGGCTCTCGCCTATACGCCAGGCGTTGCTGAACCTTGTAAAGTTATCGCAGAAAATAAAGACGCCGCATACACCTACACAAGCAAAGCAAATACGGTGGCTGTTGTATCCGATGGTTCCGCCGTCCTCGGACTTGGAAATATCGGCGCTTATGCAGCAATACCGGTTATGGAAGGGAAAGCTGCCCTGTTCAAGGAATTTGGAAATGTCAACGCGGTTCCAATCTGCCTGGATACCCAGGACACCGAAGAGATTATCGAGACAGTCATCCGCATTGCTCCGGCTTTCGGCGGCATCAACCTGGAGGATATCTCCGCACCCCGGTGTTTTGAAATTGAAACCCGCTTAAAAGAAGTATTGGATATTCCTGTTTTCCATGATGACCAGCATGGTACGGCCATTGTCGTTTTGGCCGGCATTATGAACGGACTTCGCCTGACAGGCAAGAAGAAAGAGGAATGTCAGGTTGTTGTCAACGGCGCCGGTTCCGCCGGTATCGCCATCACCCGTCTTCTCCTTACCTATGGGTTTAAGCATGTAACTATGTGCGACCGTTTTGGTATCATTTCCAAAAACTATCCGAATCTGAATTGGATGCAGGAGGAAATGACAAAATATACAAATCTTGAAAATAAAGAAGGAACACTGGCAGATGCCTTAAAGGGAGCAGATGTTTTTGTCGGCGTTTCCGCTCCGGGCATCGTTACCGCTGAAATGGTTGCCTCTATGAATAAAGATGCGATTATGTTCGCCATGGCAAATCCGGTTCCTGAAATCATGCCGGATATTGCAAGAGCTGCCGGGGCGCGGGTTGTCGGTACAGGCCGCTCGGATTTTCCAAATCAGATTAATAATGTCACCGCTTTCCCGGGTATTTTCAAAGGCGCACTGGAGGGCCGTGCACGCCAGATTACAGAAGAGATGAAACTGGCCGCTGCCGCCGCCCTGGCAGGACTTGTTTCCGATGAGGAATTATCCGAAGACTTCATCATGCCGGACCCGTTTGACCCTCGAATCGTGGACGTTGTTTCCAAAGCGGTTAAAGACCACATTACAGCATAAAATGATTTCAAGTTATTCAGAAGCTTTGCAGCGCTGGAATGGAAAACCTTATTATTCTTTAAACCAGTATTTGCAGGAACATTTTGGAGAAAAAATATATAAAATTGCCCTGGACGGCGGGTTTACCTGCCCGAACCGGGACGGTTCCCTTGGAAGCCGGGGCTGTATCTTTTGCAGCGCCGGCGGCTCCGGAGAATTTTCCGGGGCCAG
Source organism: uncultured Eubacteriales bacterium (assembly GCA_900549105.1). Classification (GTDB taxonomy): domain Bacteria; phylum Bacillota; class Clostridia; order Lachnospirales; family Lachnospiraceae; genus Frisingicoccus. Next base: position 9,236 of record URND01000067.1, on the reverse strand, counting down.
ACTTTCCAATGGAGTTTCCGCATCCCGGAATATTCCGGCGAATATCCATTCTCAGTTGGAAGCCGGAAAGCAGCTTATATCCAAAAAATATACAGGCCGCCGTTTTATCGCCTACTTTCAGGCATTTACAAACACCTATGCACCAGTAGATTATCTGGAAAAGCTGTATATGCCGGTCATTACCCACCCGGAAACAGCCGTTCTTTCCATTGCCACCCGGCCCGACTGTCTTCCGCCGGATGTCATCGGCCTTTTGAAACGTTTAAATCAGATAAAACCTGTCTGGGTTGAACTGGGACTTCAGACAATTCATGAAGAAACGGCCCGTTTTATCCGCCGCGGTTATTCTTTAGACGTTTTCGCAGATGCCCTTTGCCGTCTGAAGGAAGCCGGCATTGAGACCATTGTGCATACCATCCTCGGACTTCCGGGAGAATCGGAAGAAGACATTTTAGAGACCCATCGTTTTCTCGCACAGCAGCCGGTTCAGGGTATCAAACTCCAATTGCTTCATGTCCTGCGGGGAACCGATTTGGATACACTTTATCATACCCGGCCTTTTCATATACTGACTTTAGAGGAATATTCAGATTTAATTATCCGCTGCATTGAAATACTTCCGCCGGAAATGGTCATTCACCGTATCACCGGCGATGGCCCGAAACAGCTTCTGACAGCTCCCCTGTGGAGCGGCCGCAAAAAACAGGTTCTCAACACCATCCATCACTCTTTTAAAACCTGCGGCGCCTGGCAGGGACGGATGTATACGCCCCTCTAAGGCAGGTAAGAAAGGAATATTTATGATTGCCGAACCAGCCACTTTGTATAAATTAATGATTCTCTATATATTGAATGCCTCAGAATTTCCTCTGACAAATTCTCAGGTATGCGAATTTCTTCTGGGCAAGGGATATACCACCTACTTTACAACCCAGGCGGCCATATCCGATTTGATTGAGGCCCAGTTTATTTCTGTGGAACAGAAAAACAACAGTTCCTATTACCAATTGACAACCTCCGGCAGGGAAACTTTAGATGCTTTTTCTTCCTCGATTTCTGATGGAATAAAAAATGATATCCGTGCCTATCTGGAGGATAAACACTATGCTCTGCGCCAGACAAATGAAATAACCGCCAGCTATCTTCCGAAGAAAAATCAGGAATTTGAAGTGGAACTCCTGCTCAAAGACGGAAAGGAATCGCTGCTCAGACTGCAGCTCACCGTGCCAACCGAGCTTCAGGCCGAACTGATCTGCGACCACTGGCACAAACAGAGCAGTGAAATTTATAATTATCTCATGACAACATTACTGGCAAAAAAAGACAGGTAGAACATCAAGGGCTCCCGCCGAAAATGTAAATAGCCGGCGCCCTTGAATTCTGCCTGAAACTGTTTTTCAACAAAATTTGTTATATTTTCTTTTTGGCAGCTGCGCAGCAAAATAATACGATTGCTGCAATGCAGAATACCATTGCAATGATAAATGCCAGGGAAAGACCGGCATCCGCTGCCCTTCCAAAAATCAAATTTGTCCCAATCGCAACACCATCCATGAGTACCGCATTAATGCTTAACGCGGTGGCACGATTCGGATGGGTTACAAACTGATTTTCCAACAGCTTGCTCAACGGCATAAACAAACTGTAGGTTATGCGCAGCAACAATATTGCCAATACGGAAAGAAATGGATTCTCTGTAACCGCAAGCAGCAAGCATGCACCTGCCCCTGCAATAAGCAGAATTACCCCGCTTTTCCGTTTTCCATATGTGCCGCAAAAAGAGGATGACCTGCTGCTGAGCAGTCCTGCCCCTGTCACAAGAACATATACCCAGCCAATACTGCCGTCTGACATTCCGCATTTTACATATTGAAGCTGGTTTAAAAAAACAGTAATTGTCTGATGACATTCACTAAAGAGGGCAACCCCCACAACAAAAAGAAGCAACTCTTTTTTATGAACCATATCTTTCAATATAACCCAAAATTCACGAATCGGCGAATCTTTTTGTAAAGGCTTCTCCTCTTTTACTTCCTGCAGGAAAAAGGCGGCTCCGGCGGCAAAGGCATAGGTTACTATGGTAAAAAATGCAGCCTTTTTATAATTGCCTCGCAGGAACAAACTATAAATTCCTGCCGCAGTCATCAATCCTGCCGTTCCCAAACTGTCATAAATTCCAAACGCCTTCTGTGCATATGCACCCTCGCAAGAGAGATACAAAACACTCGAATCAACGCCGGAAAGCCCCGCAATGGTTATACTAAGGAGTATTCTCTCCAGCAAAAACATTCCAAAACCATCTGCCTGCCAAAACACAATTTTTGAAAGCAGATAGAGGATATTGCAGGCAACCATTGTATTCCGATAGCCAATTTTCTCTGCCAGAATACCCCACGGAAGTTCCATAGCGACAGAAATTGCAAGTGAAATACTTTCAATCAGGGTAATCTGAAACATGTTCAATCCAGCCGCCTGGCGGTACAGCGTGGCTACCGCACCGTAAAACACCATTCCCTGCAAAAAGGCAATAGAATACATAATCACAATATTCTTTTTAATTTTCATCACGTTTCATCTCATTCTAAAATTTTATACCTTAACGCGCGAAGCCTGACGAAGCGCGCCCATGCAAAGCATCTGACATACGGGATGCCTGAAAAGGTATACCAAAAGAAAGCTAAGTTTCCTTAACCTTGTAAAACTTCACCTTATTTTAGTTAAATTTCAGATTGGACGCTTCATGATTTATCCCTCCGTATAACCGCTGCCCTGTTTAATTTATCCTTTTATCTGTCCCATTTATCACAGAGATTATTAATCTGATCCGCAAATTTAGCCAAGTCCTTATTTGCGCCGCCTTCATTATGATGAATAACAACCATAAGCCGTCTTCCGGCAGCGAGAAGCCGTTCAAATACAGAGCTGGCCTTTCTCGCGGCAGCTTTTTTCGACTTGCGAACCGGTACAGCTTCAACCACACAACTGTTATCTGTCAAATCATAACTTGTTCCGCTGTACGGCGCTACTGCATCATAACCGTATTCATTTCTGAGACATTCGGCAAAGGCATCGCACACCGAATCCTCCCCATGGACAACAAATACCCGTTCCGGCTTCTGTTTAAAGCCCTGAAGCCAGTGAATCAGTCCCTGCTTATCTGCGTGGCCGCTGATTCCGGCCAACTGTTCGATATGGGCGACGACTTCAATCGTCTCTCCAAAAAGCTTCACTTCCTGGGCGCCTTCCACCAATGCCCGGCCCAAAGTGCCATTGGCCTGATAGCCGACAAATAATATCGTACATTCCGGCCGCCACAGATTATGCTTTAAATGATGGCGAATCCGGCCGGCCTCGCACATGCCGGAAGCAGAAAGAATAACCTTTGGACGGTCATCAAAGTTAATCGCCTTGGATTCATCACTGGAAACCGAGGTTTTCAGGCCTGGAAAAGTAATCGGATTAATTCCCTGTTTTACCAGTTCCATCGCTTCCTCATCAAAACATTCATAAATATTCTGATTAAATATAGTCGTTGCCTCAATCGCCAGCGGACTGTCCACATAAACCTCAAAATTATCATGTCCCTGAATCCGGTTTTCATCCTTAATCTGACGGATAAAATAAAGCATCTCCTGAGTACGGCCTACCGCAAAGGATGGAATGACCACATTTCCACCCCGGTCAAAGGTTTCCTGAATGATCCGGCTCAGCTCTTCCACATAATCCGGCCGGGTCTGACCATGGGAACGGTCGCCATAGGTCGATTCAATAACCACATAATCCGCTTCATCCACTGTAGACGGGTCTTTAATCAACGGCTGATTTATATTTCCCACATCGCCGGAAAAAACAATCTTCTTCTGCATGCCGTTTTCGCTAATCCATATTTCTATGCAGGAAGAACCAAGCAAATGCCCCACATCCGTGAAACGGACACGTATTCCCGGACATATATCAATAATTTTATTATAATCACAGCCGGCAAAATGCTCCAGCACGCCTTCCGCATCCTCCATGGTGTAGGTCGGCACAACCTCCGCTCTTCCGGCACGGCGTCCCTTACGGTTTTTCCACTCCGCTTCAAACTCCTGAATATGGGCGCTGTCGCGAAGCATAATTCCGCAAAGCTGCTTTGTTGCATTTGTCGCAAAAACTGTTCCCCGGAATCCCTCAGCATATAATAAAGGCAGTAATCCGGAGTGGTCAATATGGGCGTGGGTGAGAAATACATAATCAATTTCTGCCGCAGCGGCAGCCACCGGCTGATTCTCAAAAAAATCTTCTCCCTGTTCCATCCCATAATCAATAAATATTTTGTGTCCGCATGCTTCCAGATAATGACAGCTTCCTGTCACCTCATGGGCGGCTCCAGAAAATGTTAAACGCATAAAAATCCCTCATTTCATATATTATTATCATATACGAAATAAGGGATAATTACTATAAATTTTTTATTAAATTTCAAAATTTAGTGCATATTGTTCAATTAAATCCCAGATTTCATCCCGTCCCTGCTTGCTCACAGCCGAAAATGGAACAATCGGCGTTCCTTCCGTCACATCAAGGCCTTCCCGGATTTGTTTGACATGCTTTGGAACCTGGCTGCGTTTCAGCTTATCCAGTTTTGTCGCAATGATGACCGGATTAAATCCCTGGCTGACAATCCAATGATACATGTGCTTATCATTGGCCGACGGCTCATGACGGATATCAATAAGCAAAAACACCAGCCGAAGCTGCTCCGAGGTGTGGAGATAACGCTCAATCATCGTTCCCCATTTTGCCTTGACCGCTTCAGAAACTTTGGCATAGCCATAACCCGGCAAGTCGACAAAATAGATTTCCTCATTAATATTATAGAAATTAATGGTCTGAGTCTTTCCCGGCTGCTGTGATGTCCGGGCATAGGATTTCCGGTTCATCAGGCCATTAATCAGAGAAGATTTCCCCACATTGGATTTTCCCGCAAAAGCCACCTCCGGCAATGTATTCTCCGGCAGTTTACTCGTAATACCGCAAACCGTCTCCAAATTGACATTTTTAATAACGTGCATAAAATCTCCTTTTATTTCTCCCGGTTTTCTGCCGCTGCAGCTGCCGGTCCTTCAGTCGTCCCGGCCTCCGATTCAACTTTCGGTTCATCCTTCGGCTTTTCCGGCATATAGGCAAGGGCAGTTTTCAGCACTTCATCCATGCTCTCCGCATAGACGATTTCCATACCCTCATAAATCTCACTTTCCATCTCTTCCACGTCCTTCCGGTTCTTTACCGGCACAACAACGGTTTTGATCTTTGCAACCTTTGCCGCCAGAAGCTTCTCCTTCAGGCCGCCGATTGGAAGTACCCGCCCGCGAAGGGTTATTTCTCCGGTCATCGCCACACTGGCTTTTACCGGAATTTCCGTAATGGCTGAAATCATGGCTGTCGCCATCGTCACACCGGCTGACGGTCCGTCCTTCGGCACGGCGCCTTCCGGTATATGAATATGAATGTCATTTTTCTCAAAGAAATCCTTTGGAATAAAATAGGTATCGCTCATGGAACGGATAAAACTGATTCCGGCCCGGGCAGATTCCTTCATGACATCTCCCAGTTGGCCCGTCAGCTCAAATTTACCGCTTCCGGGCAGAACATTGACCTCCACGGAAAGAGTATCTCCGCCAACGCTTGTCCACGCCAGTCCCCGGACAATGCCAATCTCATCTCTGCTGTTCGCCTCATCAAAGCTGAAGCGCTCTTTTCCGAGATATTTACTCAGCGTCTTAACGCCGACTTTCACATTCTTTTTATTTTCCTCGACAATCTCTCTTGCCGATTTCCGACAGATATCTCCAATCCGCCGCTCCAGATTACGAACGCCGGCCTCGCGCGTATAATGAACGATAATCTTTTCCAACGCCTTATCGGTAATCGAAACCTGACTCTTTTTCAGGCCGTGAATTTTAATCTGCTTTGGAATAAGATGTTCTTTGGCAATGTGCATTTTCTCATTTTCCGTATAGCTGTTGACCTCAATCACCTCCATACGGTCCAGCAACGGCCGCGGAATGGTCGACAAAGTATTGGCCGTCGCAATAAAAAGAACCTCGGACAAATCGACAGGAAGTTCAATATAATTATCCCGGAACCTGGAATTCTGCTCCGAATCCAGCACTTCCAGCAGAGCGGAAAATACATCTCCTTTATAATCATTGCTCGCCTTATCCACCTCGTCCAAAAGCATCACCGGATTTTTCACGCCTGCGTTTTTCAATGCAGATGCAATCCGTCCCGGCATGGCCCCCACATAGGTTTTCCGGTGTCCCCGGATTTCCGCTTCATCCCGGACGCCGCCCAAACTGATTCGGACATATTTTTTATCCAGCGCCCGGGCAACTGATTTGGCAATGGAACTTTTTCCGGTTCCCGGCGGGCCTACAAGGCACAAAATCGGACTTTCACCCTTCCCTGTCAGCAGCCGCACCGACAAATATTCGAGAATACGTTCTTTCACCTTTTCCAGCCCATAATGATCCTCTTCCAAAATCTTTTCGGCCTGCTTCAAACTAACCTTTTCTTCATCCCGCTTATCCCACGGCATGGACAAAAGGGTTTCCACATAACCCCGAATGACGCCATTTTCCGAAGCCATGTTGGCTGAGGAGCGGAATCGGTCAATTTCTTTCTGAATCTTTTCCTTCACTTCATCGCTGGCTTCAAGTTCTTTAAGCTGAGCCTCAAACTGTTCCGCATCACTCTGGGTATTATCTTCGCCGAGTTCTTCCCGGATGACTTTCATCTGCTCCCGGAGAATATATTCCCGCTGATTCTTATCTACCCGTTCCTTCACCTTTGCCTGAATCTCCCGGGTAATCTGTATCATTTCTATTTCTTTGGTCATAAATTGGGCCAGCACTTCAAAACGCATCTGCAAATCTACCGTTTCCAGACATTTCTGACGCTGTTTATATTCCATCGGAAGATTCGTACAGAGCTGATCCACCAGTTTCAGCAGATTTTCTTCTTCCATAAGCTGACGCACCAGCTCACCGCTGAAATTCGGATTCTGCATCGAATAATTTTCCAAAAGCTCATGGAGATAGCGCACACAGCCCGCCATCTGTACATCATTCATCTCGCAGATCGTTTTATCAAAAACAGTCACCTCCGCCTTGAGCATCGGCTCAGTCATCATCAGATTATCAAGATGTCCTCTGTAAATTCCCTCGACCATCACCCGGAGTGAATCCTTGGACAGTTTTACAATCTGCTTAATCTTGGCTACCGTCCCGAATTCATAGAGTTCCTCCTTTCCAGGGTCCTCCGCTTCCACATCCCTCTGTGTCAGAAGAAATATATTCTGGTCGCCCAACATGGCCGCTTCAATGGCCATTCTTGATTTATTGCGGCTGACTTCAAAATGGACAATCATATTCGGTAAAATCGTCATGCCCCGCAAAGCAATCACCGGCAATTCTAAACATATATCATTCATCTTTTGTATCACACTCCCATAATGAACTAATAGGGCTGTACCTTTTTTTGGTACAGCCCCCAATCTACAGTCGTCTCATTCAGGCAATCTCTCCGCTTGTTTTCTGCGGGGTTTTTTTGCTGCCTGTCACCCGCTTTACAGGTGTTTTCTCACCATAAGTGAGTATCGGTTCTCCCTTGCCATCCACAACATCCTTTGTGATGGTACAGGAATCCACCAATTCCTCCGATGGAACCCGATACATGATATCCATCATCGCTTCTTCAATAATCGCCCTCAATCCTCTGGCGCCGGTTTTCTGCTCAAAAGCACGGTGAGCAACTTCTCTCACAGCTTCCGGCTCAAATTTCAGGCGTACACCGTCCATCTCAAATAACCGCTGATACTGGCGCACCAGGGCGCTCTTCGGCTCAGTCAAAATCTGGACAAGGGCATCTTCATCCAGCAAATCCAGCGCAACGCACACCGGGACACGGCCGACAAATTCCGGAATCAATCCAAATTTAATCAAATCCTCCGGTAAAGTCTGCCGGAACAAATCACCAATATTCGTCTCTTCCTTGCTCTGGCGGATAACCGAATTAAATCCGATACCCTTCTGGCCGATTCGTGACTGGATAATCTTCTCCAGCCCATCAAAAGCGCCGCCGCAGATAAAGAGAATATTCGTTGTATCAATCTGAATAAATTCCTGATGCGGATGTTTCCGTCCGCCCTGAGGCGGTACAGAAGCCACCGTACCTTCAAGAATCTTCAATAATGCCTGCTGAACGCCTTCGCCGGATACATCTCTTGTAATGGAAACGTTCTCCGACTTCCGCGTAATCTTATCAATTTCATCCACATAAATGATGCCGTACTCGGCTCGCTCCAAATCAAAGTCGGCTGCCTGGAGAAGTTTGAGGAGAATATTCTCCACATCTTCGCCCACATAACCGGCTTCCGTCAGAGCCGTCGCATCTGCAATGGCAAACGGAACATTCAGCATTTTCGCCAATGTCTGGGCCAGCAATGTCTTGCCGGAACCTGTCGGTCCAATCAAAAGAACATTGCTTTTCTGAAGCTCCACATCCGAATCGGTGTCTGCGATGATTCGTTTATAATGATTGTAAACTGCCACCGCAAGCGCTTTTTTTACATCATCCTGTCCGATAATATAATCATCGAGGAACGCTTTAATCTCCATCGGCTTCATCAGTCGAATACCTGCGGAAATATCCTCTTCCTCTTCAAACTCTTCGGTAATAATCTCTGCACATATCCCAATACATTCATCACAGATAAATGCATTCGGACCTGCAATCAATTTCCTGACCTGCTCCTGGGTCTTATTGCAAAAAGAACATCTTGGAATCTTCTTGTCTTCCATACGTCCTGCCATATGATACCTCCGGCCTTTCTATATAAAATAGGGATTTCGTATATTTTAAAATGTTATCTGCTGGTAATGACTTTGTCAACTAATCCATATTCTCTGGCTTCTTCGGCCGTCATATAATTATCCCGCTCCGTATCCTGTGCAATAATTTCCAAAGGCTTTCCAGTGTTTGCAGCCAGAATCTCATTCAAACGCTGACGCGTCTTTAAAATCTGTTCCGCAACAATGTTAATCTCCGTGGCCTGTCCCTGAGCGCCGCCGGATGGCTGATGAATCATAATCGTGGAATTCGGCAGAGCCATACGTTTGCCCTTTGTTCCTCCCGCAAGAAGGAAAGCTCCCATACTGGCGGCCATACCCATACAAATAGTGGAAACATCACAT
>URND01000066.1 GCA_900549105.1 uncultured Eubacteriales bacterium | reverse complement strand
CCTGATTGCTGACAATCGGCTTACCAAACTGAATTCGGCTTTTGCCATAGGCAATGGCTTCCTCCATAGCTCTCTGAGCAATTCCTACCGCAATGCAGCCAATGAACGCACGACTTACGTCTAAAGTCTGCATAGCAATCTTAAACCCTTCTCCTTCCTTGCCGAGAAGGTTTTCTGCCGGAATACGGCAATCGTCAAAAACAAGGTCGCAGGTCCGGGAACCCCGAATACCCATTTTATCCTCATGTTTTCCATAGGTAAAACCGGGCGTACCATCCTCCACAAGAAATGCACTCATTCCTTTAACGCCTTTGCTTCTATCCGTCATGGCCGTCACTATATAAATTCCAGCCACACCGCCGTTAGTGATAAAGCATTTCCGGCCGTTTAAAATATAGCTGTCGCCATCTTTTTTAGCTGTTGTTCGTCCGGCGCCCGCATCCGAACCGGCCTGGGGCTCTGTCAATGCAAAGCCGGTGAATCTGCCTGATATAATAGTATCGCAAAATTTTTTCTTCTGCGCCTCTGTTCCGACAAGAAATACTGATTTCAATCCAATATTGTTGACAGAAAGGGTCACCGCAAATCCGGCATCCGCCTTTGCCATCTCCTCAAGAATTGCAGCAACAGACAACTTATCCAATCCAAGACCGCCATATTCCTCCGGTATATCCAGCATATGAAGCTGCATCTCCATTGCTTTATCATAAATTTCCTGCGGCCATTCTCCGGTTCGGTCATATTCTTTTGCTTGTTCTTTTACCTCATTATCGCAGAATTCACGAACCGCATCAATTAATTCCTGTGTTTCCTCTGTACAAATATATGCCATGGTTATCTCCTCCGCTCTCAATAAACACTTTTCAAATTCAGAAGCCCTGCAATTGGTGCAAAATTACAGGGCCCCTATGAATAATAAAGGAAGGCTCTCCCCGTCTTATCGGGGGAGGCATTTTAAGGAGTTTGGTTTTTTATTCCTTTATCAACCTTATATGTTTTCAATATTAACAGCCGGCAAGCTGGGCTGTTACCTTGTTTTTTATTTAATATGTATAAAATCCTCTTCCACTTTTCTTCCCAAGCCATCCGGCCTTCACATATTGCCGAAGAAGCGGGCATGGACGGTATTTACAGTCTGCATAGCCCTCATACATAACTTCCATAATAGCAAGCACTGTATCCAGTCCGATAAAATCAGCCAATTGCAATGGCCCCATCGGGTGATTCATTCCAAGTTTAAGCACTGCATCAATATCCTCTACAGAAGCAACGCCTTCATAGAGACAATAAATCGCTTCATTAATCATCATCTGGAGTACTCTGTTTGAAACAAAACCCGGAACATCCCGCACTTCCACCGGTGTCTTGTTCAGCTTCTGCGTCAAATCTCTGATTACCTGATAGGTTTCATCTGAAGTAGCCAGTCCGCGAATAATTTCTACCAATTTCATAACCGGCACCGGATTCATAAAATGCATGCCAATCACTTTTTCAGGCCGTTTAGTCACTGCAGCAATTTCCGTAATCGGCAGCGATGAGGTGTTTGTCGCAAGGATGCAGGATTCCTTACATATCTGATCGAGTTTTTCAAATGTACTGCTCTTGATTTCCATATTTTCAATAATTGCCTCAACAACAATATCGCAGTCTTTTGCGTCCTCCAAGCCATTCGACGGAATCAGATTTTTCATGGTTTCTTTTTTCTTCTTTTCATCGATTTTTCCTTTAGATATATCCTTATCGAGAAGCTTCCCAATAAATTCTAATCGATTATTGACAATTTCCAGGCTAATATCATTCAGATAAGTCTCTATCCCTGCCGCCGCCAAAACCTGGGCAATACCGCCGCCCATCTGTCCTGCGCCAATAACCATTGCTTTTTTTATACTCATAGCCAGTCACCTCCTGTTTATACTTCAATCCAAACGGCATCGCCCTGGGCCATTCCTGAACAAATTGCCGCAACACCGCTCTTCTTGCCGGAACGTCTGAGTTCATAAATTAACGTCATTAAAATTCTGGCACCTGTTGCCCCAATCGGATGTCCTACTGCGACAGCGCCCCCGTTGACATTAACCTTTTTATCCATTTCTTCTTCACTCATTTTCAAAATCCCAAGACAGCTTACTAAAGGGACTGCGGCAAAGGCTTCATTGATTTCCATCAAATCAAAGTCCTTTGTTGTCAAATTATTTTTCTCCATCAGCTTCTGGATTGCCAGTCCCGGAACAGTCGCAATATATCGCGATTCCCTGGAAGCCTGTGCATACCCTTTGATTGTAGCCAAAACTGGCGCGCCGAGAGCTTCTGCTTTTTCGCGGCTCATTAAAACAATGGCAGATGCTCCGTCGTTTGTCCCCGGTGCATTTCCCGCCGTGACAGTACCGTCCTTCACAAACAATGGCGGAAGCTTTGAAAGTCCTTCCATGGATGTATCCGGCCTCGGCGCTTCATCCTTTGTGACAATTGTACTTTTTCCTTTTACTCCCGGAACCTCGACTGCAAACCGTTCATCATCAAATTTATTCTGGCTTTCTCCTTCTGCCCAGCGTTTCTGGCTTCTCAAAGCCCAGGCATCCTGCATTTCCCGCGTGATATTATACTCAGATGCCACCTGTCCGCCGATGACTGCCATATGTACATCATTTTCCGGACACCACAAACCATCCAGTACCATCGCATCTTTCGCCTTTACATCATTCATCCGGGCGCCCCACCGCATGTTCTCAAGTACATATGGAATATTGCTCATACTTTCCATGCCTCCGGCAACAATAATATCTGCATCTCCGGCTTTAATTATCTGAGCCCCCAAAGTCACCGCTTTTAACGCGGAACCGCAGACTTTATTAATCGTTACCACTGGAACATCATGTGGAATTCCACCCTTCACAGAAGCCTGACGGCCCGGAATCTGCCCCTGCCCCGCAGGAACGACCATGCCATAAATAACTTCATCCACCTGGCTTCCTTCAATTCCGGCGCGCCGCAAGGCGTCTTTAATTGCCATACCGCCAAGGTCCGTTGCCTTTAACGGTTTCAACGCACCGCCCATTTTCCCAAATGGTGTTCTGGCTGCGCTGACGATAACTACTTCTTTCATCCCTTTTCCTCCCAGAATAATATACCCTTCTCCTTTTATTTACATTTTGCCAGATACTTTTCCCGTGCGTACAGCGCCGCTCCCAAAGCTCCAATCGTCTGCGGACTTTCCGGGACTGATATCGGGTATCCGATTTCATTGCTGAGTACCTTCACCATATTTTTGTTGAGCGCTACTCCCCCTGTCATCGCGACTCCCGGCAATACGCCCACACGTTTGGCCTGACCGCTGACACGCTTTGCCACCGAAATATGGGCTCCTAATGCAACATCCTCCCGTTTACTTCCGATAGATAACTGGGATATAACCTCAGATTCCGCAAATACCGTGCAGGTACTGCTGATAGTCACACCGGATTCAGATTTTTCAGCAACCTCGGATAATGTATTAATATCACAGCCGAGCACCCGCGCCATTACCTCGAGGAAACGCCCGGTACCTGCAGCACATTTGTCATTCATAACAAAATCCTCCGCATGTCCGTCCTCTCCTACACGGATAACCTTCGAGTCCTGGCCTCCAATATCGATGACTGTACGCACATCAGGAAACAGAAAATATGTTCCTTTGGCATGACAAGATATTTCCGTTATCTGTGTATCTGCATCCCTGTACATTTTTCTGCCATAACCTGTCACAATCGTGTACAAAACATCCTTCTCCTGACACCCCACATGCGCTAACGCCTGTTCACGCATTTTTTCGATAGCGTTACTTCCCGTTCCCACATTGACAGCCTTTTGATACAAAATGTTCTGATTCATATCGATAATTGCAATTTTTGATGAAGATGAACCAATATCTATTCCTAAAAACATATTTTCTGCTCCTTTGTTCAATATTTCTTTTCGATTACTTGTTTATTTCCACAAATGCCTGAATACGATTGGACAACTGCCCGGATGCATCTACCTGCTGGTCAGATTCAATATACAAAAGTTTAACTCCTGCTTTCTGAATATCCTCTTTAACAAGCGGATAATCAAATTCTTCCATTTCACAGAATTTCATCTGGGCATAAATAACTGCGTCCGCATTAAATTCTTTTACCATATCCACAAGCATCTGTCCGCGTCCCTTTTTCTCATCATAAACAAGGGCGCTGCTCTTAATATCCATATACCGTCCGGCAATCTTCTCCAGCGCGGTTCCATGTTCCCTTGTTTTTGTGCAGAATTGTCTGCTCTCCTGCATCAGATCATCGGCAACAACGATAATATCATTTTCAACCAGAGCATCCAGATAAGCTTCCGCATCAACCATAATACCTGTGAGTATTACCTTAAAGCCGTCCATTTCTTCTTTTGGACATTTGGTCAAATCGTCAACTAATGCATTTAATTTTACCGTATAATCCTTCTTATCCATAAACTGGGCTGCTTTTAAGATGAAATGCCGTGTTTTTGGATTTAAAGTCTTTGGATAATCCGGCACGATAGCTGTAAAACGCCGGCATGCTTCACGATATTCATCATAAACTTTAACGGCATTTTCCAAATCTTCTTCTGTCACAGTGACATCCAGAAGCTTCTCCAGTCTTTCTTTAAAGAATTTTAACTCTTCAATCAAATACTCCTCGCCGGCCGGAATTCTATTCTGAGGATAAATGCACGGGATAACCGGAATATGCTGAATACCATAAGGCCAGTTTTTCATAAACCCCTTTAACGCGTCACAAAAACTGTTTCCGACAACTGCAGAGAGCATATTGTAATCGCCTTTTAAGCCGTACTCAAGATTCGCACGAATAACGCTGCAGCAAAAACTCTGGAGATATTTATCAGCCATTTCAAATTCTGTATGGCCGCCCCAAAGGCCAATCGGAAGACAGCCAGCCGCATACACAACCTCATCCGGGCCATATACAGGGGAGATGCCGATTGCTTTTTTACCGGTTTCCTTCATTGAACGGACAACCGTCTTTTTCGGACTCATGGCCGCCGAAATAAGTTCCTGAATTATTTCTGTATATTTCATAATCATTAAACCTCCTTATTTATTTCCTTTATTCTTTTCCATAATTTCAACTAAAGCCTGTAAACGGGTTTCAAACTGGGCTTCTGAGAATACCTTCGGGTCTGTCTGGTCACCATCGAAAATACAGGATGGCAGGCCAACTTCTTCCATGATTCCCCGTCTTACTTCAAACTGTTTGAAATCCATCGGCTTACAGCTTCTATTGGAATGTGAAATCATGCCGTCAAGATTATAGGTGGAAGCCGTCTCTTTTGTTGCATTGTAATCAAATGGAATATCCCTGTTCATTGGAATATTTTCTGCATAAGCTCTGGCCATTGCCGCAATTGTCGGCTCAGTGTAATCCAGCATCCAGCAGCGCGGATAATTCGATGCAACCATGTTAATACCAAATTTTTTCAGCATTTTATATGTAAGATTAAGCTGTGGCCAGCAAGCGATTCCATCCCAGAGAATACGATATTTTTCTTCCTGGTCCTTCCATGGGCCTTCACCCTTTGCAACCTTTTCCATAGATTCTTCATACCACAGATTGAATAAATCTCTGGCCGCCTCTGTACCGCGGTCACATACCATAACGCCCATATAATTGAACATATCAAAACCGCAAATTGGTGACGGTGTGTATTTTGATACGCTGATTGCGCGCATCCAGGCTTCACCCGTTTCCATAGAAATTTCCATAACGCGTTTAAATTTATCATAATCAAATTTATTGCCTGTAATTTCTTCAAGCTGGTCAATGATCCGATAAATTTCGCCTTCCATGTATTTCACCTGATGTGCCGTCGCTTTTCCTTCATGATATACAAACGGTGTGTCAAAGAAGAGGCACGGAACATTCAGCTCTTTAGCCAGGTTTTCATACCATTTGATAACAGTACCGCATGTATTGCTGCAGCAGAGAACCATATCCGGCATCGGAAGATTTGCCAAATCATCGACATGACATCCTTCCTTTATATAGCCAAAGTGATTTCTCGCATAGGAACAGATATCAATGGAATAACCTTCTGCTTCGGCCACTTCACAAAAATGTCCCGAAAAGTGTTTTGCACCCATAGCCGCACCAAAGTTTTCCGGATACACTGTCGCGATATCCATAGCAGTCAATACTTCCTGAGGTGCAATACCTGTCGCCCAACAAACCGGTTTTCCGGCAGCCTTCGCTGCTGCAGCGCGTTTATATGTCGCCGCGATCATTTCATTCATAATCTGTTTTGAGCTTTTCTTTGTCTCAACCATAATTTTCCCTCCATCTCTTTTTTAAAGTAACTCCAGTCCCATTTTTTCCGGTCTGAAAATACGTTCGTCCATAAGTTTCAAATCTTTTGCCACCAGCGGAACAAATCCCATGTGGGCGATAATGTCTTTTTCCAAATCAACTCCCGGTGCAATCTCAGTGACCATAACCCCTTCTTTCACCAGTTTCAGTACAGCTCTCTCTGTCAGGAAGAAAACTTCCTGTCCCATTTCCTGCGCATATTCCCCGGAGAAAGTAATCTGTTCAACATTTTTCTTAAATTTGATGACATCGCCGTCTTTAATGATATGTAACTTGCCGTCTTTAATCTCTATCTGAGATTTTCCGGCTGTAAATGTACCGCAGAAACAAACCTTTGGCGTTGGCTGGGAAATTCCCAAAAATCCGCCTGGTCCAACGGATTTTCCATTAAATTTTGTAACGTTGACATTACCGTGTTCATCAAATTCTGCTGCTCCCAAAAAGTCCGCAGCCAATGCGCCTCCATGATATAAATCAAACATTTCCGGATGCTTGATGATAGCCACCGGATTCATCGCCGAGCCCATCGCTAATCCGCCGGATGGGACACCGCCGATAACGCCGGATTCCACAGATGTTATGACTTTATCCGCCAAACCTTCTTCATCGAGAACGCTGGCTACCAACTGTGGCACGCCGATGCCAAAATTAACAAAGGCATTTTTCTTTATTTCCATGGCGCCTCTTCTTGCTATGATTTTTTTCAGGCTCAAAGGTTCCGCCTCTTTTTTAACATCCACCGGCACCTTTAATTCTGCTGAAAATGCAGGATTATACGGTACAGCATAGGATTGAAGCGACCGTTCCGGCGCTCCGACAACCACTGCGTCAACAAGCAATCCCGGAACTTTAACATCTTTCGCGTTTAAAGAGCCGTTCGCCGCCAGACGGTCTACCTGGCAAATAACTTTTCCGCCGCTGTTATGTGTCGCCGCCGCCAGTTCAAACACGGCATTCAGCGTCGCCTCCGATTCCAGCGTAATATTTCCGTCTTCATCGGCTGTTGTCCCTTTAATAAAACAAATATCAATTGGGAAAGATTTATACAGAAGATATTCCTTTCCATCAATAACAATCAGCTCAACAACTTCTTCTTTACAATCCCAGGCTGCCTGGTTCGCACGGCATCCGTCAACACGCGGGTCCGCATAAGTTTTCAATCCGATTTTTGTCAACGTCCCCGGATCACCGTTGGCAATCGCTCTTAACAGATGAACATTGACATCCTGCGGAACCATAAACACCGGCAGCGCATTTTCTGAACATAATGCCGCCAGTTTACGATTCAAATCCAAATGACCTCCATGAATACGTCTCAGCAATCCTTTGTGGCCCAGATGATTTCCTCCATGCTTTTCACGCGCTCCTGGCGCCCCCGCATAAAATAAAGATAAATTCTTTGGACTGCCTGTTTCTAAAAACTTTTGTTCAAGGGTGCATAATAAGTCTTCCGGCAGGCCAAATGTACCGAAACCGGAAATGGCAAATGACATGCCATCTTTAACCATATCAACTGCTTCCTGAGCTGTCATAACTTTACTCATATCTATATACTTCCTTTCACTCTATCTCTTACGGCATATTCGGGAATATCGTAAACAGTACAACTGCCAGTAACGCCGCCATACTTGTTACAATAACTGTCATACGGAAAATCATGCCATAACCTTCTTTGTGACTAACCTGTCCGCCAACCTTCAAAGTCGTTGCTACATATCCTGCATGAGGCATTGTATCCATACCACAGGAGGAAAGCGTAATAACACGATGGATTGCTCCGGCCGGAACGCCAAGGGCCAATACCTGTTCACCAAGAATCGGCGTTACGATACTAACCGCAGATGAACCGGATGCTGTGATACCGGATACCAGTGTTGTTGTGATGGCCACGCTCAAAAGCGGAGGCCCCGGCATATTTAATAATGCCTCAATCAGGAAGTTATACGCCGGAACTGCTGTCAACACGCCGCCGAAACCAACCATTGCACAGGAAGCCGTAATTGCAAGCAATGCTCCCTCGGTTCCTTTTGAAAAGATTCCGAGCAGTTTCTCATCCTGATATTTATAGAATAATATCAAAGCGAGAATACATCCGATTAAAGTGGCAACCTCAACCGGCAGCCCGACAACATTCAGAAGAACAACAACGGCAACCAACGGCACAAAACAAAGCCAGGAATTCGGAAGATTGTCTGCCGTTCTCGAAGGCTGTTCTTCCATTCCGGTCGGTTCGGTCCAACCCTCGCCATTTTTTACAGCTTTGTTCATTACTGCATAATACCAAATCATTCCGACTACCAAAATAAAACCGGAACATATGAAACCGAATACCATACCGCCCATCGGGCCATCTCCCAATATAGTTCCCGGAACAATATTGTGTATCTGAGGGGAACCCGGCGAATTAATCGCAAAGGAACCTGTTCCTAAACATAAAGCTCCAGGTATAAATCTTCTCGGAAGATTTGCTTCCCTGTAAAGTTTTGCCGCGATTGGATAAACCGCAAAAGCCACAACGAAAAGACTTACTCCGCCATAGCACATAAGGCCTGCAGATAAAACCGTTGCAAGCGGCGCCCACTTTGGCCCAAATAATTTCCCGAACAAAACGGCAATAGATTCGGCAGCGCCCGTACTTTCATATATTTTTCCCAGCAGAGCGCCTGTCAGGAACATTAAAAAATATTTTCCAAAATAGTTGGCATACATACCCATATAGCTGGTAATAAATGCGTCATACAAATTTAATCCGCCGGTTAATGCCAAAATCAATACGCCAAGTAAACCTGTCAGCAATATCGGTACGTCCTTCATAACTAAAATAATGATTAACACTACCGCAACAGCAACACCAATAACACTAATTATCTCCATACCTTCCCTCCTATTTCACTCCGATGGCTCTGGAAATGACCATCTTCTGAGCTTCCGACGTTCCTTCATAGATTTCCGTAATCTTCGCATCGCGCATCATACGTTCCATCGGATATTCTCTCGTATACCCATAACCGCCGGAAAGCTGTACACATTCACGGGTAACCAGGTTGGCCACATCCGAATTGTAAAGCTTCGCCATGGCTGCTTCTTTACCATATGGAAGTCCCGCATCCTTCAGCATCGCGCAGCGCCATACGAGCATACGGCCCGCATCGACCTTTGTCTGAAGCTCCGCCAGTTTAAACTGGGTATTCTGGAACTGGGAAATACGTTTTCCGAACTGTTTACGTTCTTTAACGTATTTAATTGTTTCATCAATGGCTCCCTGAGCAATACCCAAAGCCTGAGTAGCGATACCCATACGGCCTGAATCCAGGCTGGCCAACGCCATCTTTAAGCCCTGTCCCTCTTTTCCAAGGATATCATTTTTGCTCACACGGACATTTTTAAGAATCAGTTCGCAGGTTGCCGAACCGCGGATACCCATCTTCTTCTCATGCTTTCCAACAGAAAATCCCGGTGCATCCTTAGGAACAATAAAGGCTGTCATGCCATTGTTTCCCTTTGAACGGTCCGTCACAGCAATAATGATGTACCATTCAGCCTGTCCGGCTGTCGTAATAAACATTTTTGTTCCGTTCAGGATATAATCATCGCCGTCTTTCACGGCAACTGTCTGTACATTTGATGCGTCAGTCCCAACGCCCGGCTCAGTCAGCGCAAAGCAGACCAGCTTGTCCGTAAAGGCTCCCTTCTGATATTTTTCCTTCTGCTCCGGCGTCCCATACTTTGCAAAAAGTCCCATGCCAAGACCGGCCTGTACCGAATAAATAACGCCTGTCGTCGCACATACTTTTGAGATTTCCTCAAGCGCAATGACATAAGCCATGCTGTCGCCGCCCTCGCCGCCTTCCGCTTCCGGATAGGCTGCTCCGAAAAAGCCGTATTTGAACATTTTTGGAATGGTTTCTACAGGAAATCTTTCCTCCTCATCCAATTCCGCGGCTAATGGTTTTACTTCATTCTCAGCAAACTCTTTCGCCAATTGACGTACAAGTCTGTGTTCAGGTTTTAATAAAGCATACATTTTTATTTATCCTCCTTGTACTGTTTAATGGCTTCCGTAAGCTTCGGAAGCAAAGATGTAACATCGCCGACAACGCCCAAATCCGCTACATCAAAAATCGGTGCACTGTCATTTTTGTTGATTGCCACAATATATTCGGCGCCTTCCATGCCTGCCACATGCTGAATTGCGCCGGAAATACCGCAGGCCAGATAGAGGTCCGGGCGGACCGTCTTTCCTGTCTGTCCTACCTGGCATTCATGGTCGATCCATCCCGCATCCACTGTCGCGCGGGAACCGGAAACAGCGCCGCCGAGAGCCTCTGCCAGAGGGTTTAAAATGCCGTCAAAGGTTTCTTTATCGCCCATGCCGCGGCCGCCGGATATAAGAATTTTTGCTTCCGTGATATCCGCCAGAGCCTTCTCTTCTTTGATGATTTCCACTAATTCCACAGGCATATCATCAGCGCTGAATTCTACGCTAAACTCTTCAATATCGCCTGTCCGTGCTTCATCGGCTGCCAGTGCTTTCATAACCCCCGGTCGGACCGTCGCCATCTGAGGACGGTGTTCTTCGCAGACGATCGTCGCCATGATGTTCCCGCCGAAGGCCGGACGGGTCATCAGCAGATTTTTGCTGTTCTCATCGATCGCAAGACCGGTACAGTCTGCCGTAAGACCGGTATGTATTCTTGCAGATACACGCGGTGCAAGGTCACGGCCAATGGCCGTAGCGCCGATAAGGAAAATTTCCGGGTCTTTTGCCTGAATCACCGCAACAACCGCTTTGGCATAAGCCTCTGTCGTATATTCGGCAAGCATTGGATTCTGCACAAGAATAACGCCGTCTGCCCCTGCGCTGATTAGGCTTCCGGCTTTAGCTTTCATATCCATACCGGCTAAAACAGCATATACTTTTTCATCTAACGTATCGGCAAGCTCTCTTGCCTTTCCAACCAATTCATAAGCAACCTTCTGGATGTTTCCGTCCCGCTGCTCTGCAAATACATAGACATTTTTGCTCATCGAATTCATCCTCCCTTAGATCAAATGCTTCTCAGCAAGTTTGCTTACGATAATAGCTACTGCCTCATCTTCAGGCACATTTATCTTTTCACCGGCGCCCTTCGCCTGTTTGGTGAAGGACTTGCGGACCCGTGTCGGGGAACCTTTAAGGCCGATGTTCGCCATATCCACCGTATCCTTCATATCTTCAAGGCCCCAGACTTTGACATCCTTTTTATAAGCTCTGAAAATGCCTCCGATGGACATGTATCTGGATGTGTTCAATTCGGAAAGACAGGTTAAAAGACAAGGAAGTTTTGCCCGAAGGAGGTGGCTTCTGTCTTCAAATTTACGTTTCACAAGAAGTGTATCTCCCTCAACCCTGATGTCCTCAACGTAACTGATCTGCGGGATCCCGAGGTGTTCCGCGATCTGCGGGCCGACCTGGGCTGTATCGCCGTCGATGGCCTGGCGGCCGGTGATGATCAGGTCATAATCCAGTTTTTTCAGTGCGGCTGCAATCGTGGACGATGTTGCCCATGTATCTGCTCCGCCAAAAGCCCGGTCACTGATCAGAATTGCATCGTCGGCTCCCATGGCCAAAGCCTCTCTCAGGGCCACATCTGCCTGCGGCGGTCCCATGGAGACGATAGTCACCGTACCGCCAACCTCTTCCTTGATCCGAAGGGCCGCTTCAATGCCCGCTTTATCATCCGGGTTAATGATGCTCGGAACGCCGTCACGGATCAAAGTGTTTGTCACAGGGTCCAAACGGACTTCCGTTGTATCCGGAACCTGCTTTACACATACAACTATTTTCATCTTTCCATTTCCTTTCTTATCTTATTTATAATTCTTATTTAAAGTTTGCCGGTCTCTTTTCAAGGAAAGCCGTCATACCTTCTCTCTGATCCTCAGTTGTAAATGCGACTGCAAAAAGAGCTGCTTCATGTTCAATACCCTTTTTCAATTCCATTTCCATACCTTCATTCATTGCTCTCTTTCCTAATGCAATGGCTGACATACTGTTCTTGCAAATCTGGGCTGCCAGTTCTTCGGCCTTTGCCACCGGATTTTCAGGAACAACATAGTTCACAAGGCCGATTTCTTTTGCTTCCGCTGCGTGAATCTTACGTGCCGTAGCAAGCATTTCCTTTGCCATGCCAGTTCCAACCAATCTTGGAAGTCTCTGTGTACCGGCAAATCCAGGGAACACTCCCAAAGTAACCTCAGGAATACCAATCTGAGATTTTTCGGAAGCTACACGGATATCACAGGCCAAAGCCAGTTCACATCCGCCGCCCAGAGCAAATCCGTCAATAGCCGCAATAACAATCTTTGGCAAATCCTGGATTTTGTTGTAAGTTGTCTGGCCCAAACGAGCATAATCATAAGCTTCCTCTGCGGTCATCATCTGCATTGCTGAAATATCTGCGCCGGCCACAAAAGCTCTTCCGCCGGCCCCTGTAATAATGATTACCTTTGCATTTTCATCTTCCGCCATCATATCCAATGCTTCAGATAACTCTGTTAAGGCTTCGACATTTAAAGCGTTTAATGCCTTTGGCCGATTAATTGTAATGTAGCCAATCCCATTTTTTGTTTCATAAATAATCGAATTAAATGCCATTTTACGAACCCCCTTAATTCTTTTTGCAATCTGTTATAGTGCAGTTTTCTTGTTTCTGTTGAATACTGTTATATTTTTATATATCAGTTTTCGGTTTTTATTATTTCATTATCGCGCGATATGTTTTTTATATTTAAAATTATAGTAGTTTGTTTGAAGTGCGTCAATATTTTCTTGTCGTTTTTAATCTGTTTTTTGTCATTTATTTAACATTAAATTTATTTTTATATAATAATTTAAAATTTTCTGTATTATTTTTGTCTAATCTGCTATATTTGTTCATCTTGTAATTTTCATTAACATTCTGTATAATAATTTTTGTAACACTGTACTATTTATAAGGAGTATCTTTATGTCAAAAAAACAGGATTATATTTTAAACTACATAAAAAAGCTGGAGCCGGGAACCAAGATTTCGATACGCAATATTGCCGACACTCTGGCTGTCAGCGAAGGCACCGCATATAAAGCGATAAAAAGAGCCGAAGAGCTGAAACTGGTCCGAACCCGCCCAAGAGCCGGAACCATCCGTATTAAAGACGAGGCCTTTGTTCAAAATGAATCTTTAACTTTAAAGAAACTGATCCGCCAATTCGGCCTTTCAATAATCGCCGGAAAGGAAGATGACACGCCACTCTCTTCGATTATTATTGGCGACGGAAGTACTGAACAGCTCTTTAAGGAAGCTTCCGGCGCGTCCGGCGCCAGACTGTGCCTTGTCGGCGACCGCCCGGATATTCAGGCCGCCGCAATTTCCCTGGGGCTGCACCTGCTTGTCACCGGAGGGGCCAGTGTCAATCAGAATATCCAGACAACCGCATCCCAAAATCATTTGTGTATTTTATCTTCTCTCCAAAGCAGTCATCATATTCTTTATTTACTGCACGGCATACCAAACCTGGACAAACCGGATACTGCCATGAACCGGGTAAGCGACTGGATGCGGCCGCCTCAATATCTTTATTACAATGATATTGTTTCCGACTGGTACCGCACTTATTATTCGATTTTTGCTCTGAATGACCGATATGCGGTTGTTGATGAAAATCTGAAAATCTGCGGTCTGCTGAATGCGTCCTCTGCGCTGAATGCCGCTCCTACGGAGCGCATCTCCAATTTGTATACCCCGGACAAAGCCAGTTCCCGCTTTATCGTATCAAAAGATACTTCCATGTATGATTTGGCGGAAAAAATGATTTCGGAGAATTCCGAGCTGGCTTTCACCGTTGAAAATGACGAATTAAAAGGACTTATCACCGCAAATGATGTTTTAAGGTTTTATCACTCCATGGGATGTTCGGAAAATATCTGTGATTTTATATCTCTTGAAATTTTGCTGGATGATACGCGGCAGAAAAAACGTACTCTGGCAATTCGCATGCCCGGCGTCAATGCAAAAAGTAAAAGAACCGTCTCCCAGGACAGTATGGCCATTACCTTAAAAGCAGCCGAAGAATATGTTCGGGACACATTCCACCCGGAGCAGTGCATGCTGACCGACGGCACCTTTTACAAATTTAAAAACTTTTCATTTTCGGCTCCTTTGCAGTTATCAATTTCGCTCATGCCCCGTCCGCAAAATACATGCACGGCGGAAGTGGAAATGAACGATGGAAATGAATGTTGCCTGAAATGTATATTAAACTATAATTTAAAATAAAAAGGAGAAATCCTCATGTTTACTCTCACGCAAGAACAAATAGACTTTAAAAGAAATGTACGGGAATTTGTAGAAAAGGAAGTACAGCCTGTGGCTCACAAACTGGATACATCTGCAAAATTTCCCTATCAGATAATTAAGCGCTGCGGCGAACTCGGTTTTCTGGACACCTTGTTCTCCCAGACAAGTTCACATACGGAAACCACCCGGAGCATCCTGTTTCTGGAAGAAATATCCCGCGGACTCGGTTCCCTGGGACTTATACTCTGCCCCCATTTTCAGGGAATCACCCTGCTCTCAACCGCAGCCTCCGACAGTTTAAAATCAGAAACCCTGCCCCAGGCTCTCACCGGAGAAAAAGTTTTAGCCTACGCCATCAGCGAAGAGAGCGGTGGAACCGACGCTCTCGGAATTTCTACAACAGCAGTCCGGGATGGCGACTCATGGATCATCAACGGCAAAAAATGCTGGATAACCAATGCCGGCGCTGCCGACGGATATTTTATTACCGCACAGACAGCCTCCACTTCCCGGAAACGCAGCATCAGTTTCTTCTATATTGACAGCAACAATGCCGGCGTTATCCTCCGCGAGCCGAGCAAAATGATTGGCTGTAATAATTCCATTATGCGCACAGTACTTTTTAAAGACTGCCGTATTCCGGCCAACTGCCTTATCGGCACCGAAAATGAAGGCTATCCGCTGATGAAGGAAACTTTGAATCTTGGACGACTTGGTATTTCCGCCGTGGCCACCGGCATTTCTCAGCGCGCTTTGGAACTGGCAATTGAATTTTCCGAAAGCAGGACCTATTATGGCCGAAAGCTTTCTTCCAACCAGGGAATTTCTTTCCCGATTTCAGAAATGTATGCTTACGTTTCTGCGCTGAAAAATATGCTTTATCATACGGCTGCTCTCTCCGAAAACGGAAACTCCTATACGGTTGAAGTATCCGCTTTAAAAATTATCGCCAATGAAATATGCCGTAAAATATGCCAGAAGTCCCAGGAAATTCATGGGGCCTACGGTTTGAGCAAAGGTTCGGAAATCGAGCGCTGCCTGCGGGATTCTTATATGATGACTTCCGCCGAAGGCACAACTCAGGCATGTAAAATGGCTATTTCCTCCGCCTTGTTCAACTCTCCGCTGGAACAGTATTTTTAACAGATGAAAAGGAAGCTACAGCGCAGTACCCTGACAGGTATTCCACCGTAGCTTCCTTTGTTTTTTAATATTCTTTTAGTAAATGATTCGCGATGACCACTCGCTGAATCTCATTGGTTCCTTCAACTATCTGGAAGATTTTTGCATCTCTCAGCAACTTTTCAATCGGATATTCACGGCTGTAGCCATAACCGCCGAAAATCTGAACCGCTTCTGTCGTCACTTTCATGGCCGCATCTCCGCCATAAGCTTTGGCAATGGCAGATTCTTTAGCATACGGCAGTCCCATATCCATTAATGTACAGGCGTGAGCCACCATCTGCCGGGCTGTTTCAATCTGAATTTCCATATCTGCCAGTTTAAAAGCAATCACCTGATTGCTGACAATCGGCTTACCAAACTGAATTCGGCTTTTGCCATAGGCAAT
>URND01000065.1 GCA_900549105.1 uncultured Eubacteriales bacterium | reverse complement strand
GCAACGGCTGCCCATCCGCATCAACAAAATCCGCCGGATTGGCTTTTCCACGATTTCCCTCAATCATCGCAAGTTTATCCAGCTTTGCCTGAGTAGTTTTGTCTACTTCCTTTCCTGTAGAAAAATCAAACCAGCTCTTATAACTCATATCGCCGTTTTTCTTTAACTGAAGGTTGAAATTTGTTCCGGCGGACACGGTAACCGCATATGCGCTGCCTTGTTCGATAACAATCTGATTCCCATCATTCGGAATGGCCGGACGAAGCGTGTTATCTGCCGTATTTCGTGTCTCCGGCCCATAATTCTCCTCATTTCCTTCCAGCCACATCCGGAAAGTCGGCAAAAAGACTTCCCCATTGTCCGCATTGCGCACCTCAATGGCTGCCGGAAAATCTTGTGTTCCTTCTAATATATTATCCCCTTCAGTTGTCGACAACTTGACCCATCCAACCATCCGCTGCTTCGCAATACCGGTTCCGGATGCCACCTTATAGCTCAGTTCCCCGGCTCCACTGCCGTTTACCTTGGAATTAATCGTAACTACTTTATTTGTATCTGCCTGGGCAAAACCGTTCCCATCCCGGACAATATTGCCTTCTGCGTCTTTTTTCGGTTCATATATCAGTCCGTTATGGCCCCCAATCATAATGACATTGTCATCCTTATCCAGGTACTCGATACTGTAATTTTCTCCATATTTTAACATCTTGCTCGTATCAAATCTCGCGGAAGTCGCCGACTTGGACAGTATCAATTCAAAATACGCCGTAACTTCATTGGCAACAATATCCTGTTCTCTCGTTGCAAACTTCGCTCCCAGATTATATTGAATCGTATCATAGGAACGGACAATCCGGTTGTTCGGGCCGCTGTCATTTCCCGGCATGTCTTTAGAATCAAACGGTTCCTACCCATCTTGCATAGTTTTAATCTCCAATGCCTCTATATAACATTTTTCCAGCTTTTTGCTCACAAACACATAAGGCCCGGCCCCGTTTGTATGAAATGTAAAACTTGTATAAAAGTCGCCGTCTACAGTTACATTTTCAACCAAATCGGCCAGAGTATCCTTCAGCGTTCCATTTTCATTGCTGTTGTAAATAAGCAGTTTACGCGCGCCAGCAGGCCCCTTCAGCTTTCCCCCGTCACTTGGGCCTAGATATTCTATCCTAATCGTGGCATTACCCTGTTGTCCCAGCACCTTGTCCATCGTCATAACATCGGATTTTCCATTTTCATCAACCGTTACCCATCGAATCCGGAAGCACTGGAAATCATTATATTCGGAAACCTCATCCTTCACGGCGTCTGCTTTCGGATAATAGGGCTCACTTGCCCCAACCTTTCGGATGAATAATTTGTATCCGGCCGGCGCCTCTGCGCTTGCCGGAAGGGTAACCGTCACCTTGATGGTTGCATCCGCCGGCTGCGGGTCACTGTATGCCACATCGTAGGCCACCCAGGTGCCGTCCGCCTGTCTTGCTCCAGGATAGGCAGTATTGCCGTCCGGCAATGTGACCGCTCCAGCGCCTTCTGTCTGAGCAAGGGCGATTTCATTGGCCGCCGTTTTAAAACATTCCTCACCGTGCACATGTTCTGCCGCCTGCAATCGGCCGCAGATTAACGCGCCGTTTTCATCGCGGCAATCCTCCGTGTGGGTGTGGGGGATAATCTCTTCCTTCCCGCAGATCAAAACCTGCTGTGTCCCATAGCACACCTCGCCGTGCTGATGCCCCGGGTTCTCCTCCATGCCGCAGGTCAATTCCTGGCCCCAGGCATAACATTCATCACTATGTATATGTTCACTGCTCTCATCCGTGCAGATTGTCTCTCCCTGTGTCCGGGTATAACAGGATTCATCATGGATATGTCCTTCTTCCTCTGCCATACCGCATACCAGCGTCTGCTGCTCTTCATAACAAGCCTCGGTGTGCTCATGGGCTTCCACCTGTGGAAGTGGGCACACCAAACTGCCTTCTGTGTCATAACAGTCATCATTATGTATATGAATGGCATAATCCGCTTCGCCGCAGATTAACGCTGTCTCCGCATTGTAGCACTCTGCCGTATGCTGGTGTACAGTCAGCGGACAGGCCAACTGTCTCTCCCCGGCCATCGGCGCCGGCTGATTTTCTTCTGTATTCTGAACACTCCCGGCCTCCGAAGCTGCCTCCCCATCCTGAATACTCCGAACTTCCGTGTCCTGAGTTTCCACAGAGGACTCTGCCGGAGAACTCTCCTCCGCAAAAGCAACAGCCCAGGTGGAAAGTATCATCGCCACCGACAACAAAAATGCTATAAAGCGTTTTCCATTTGCTTTTCCTTTCATTCTGCTCTTCACCTTCCATGTTGTTATATACTCAAATGAAACATCATTTAACAAGTTCCGCCTTTTCGGCTAAAATTTCTGACATCCTCCCTCCTGAAACAAAAACAGCCGACATCCCTGTTGGTCTAAGACTCAATCTAATGTCGGCTGCCAACAGTTTCTCGCTGCAAGGCCCCTGCTCCGCACACCTGTCCTTCGACAGTCCTGCGTGTTCCCATCCTTTTTTATTCTCTACACAATCAGCTTATAGAGTTGAGCGTAAGCGCTCACATATCATTTGTTCCAATACCGCCACATAATTTGCCTTATGTGGTACTTTACGGACAGGACAATGCATAGTTAGCCTTTAACTTATCTATAATTATATTACTGAATAATTAGTGTGTCAAATAAAAATCCCTGAAATCATTTGATTCAACAGGGATTCAACACGGGTTTTAAGCCTTCCTGAGTGGTCTTTTTAGAAAGACTTGTTTTTCTGTGCCCAAAATGAGGAGAAGTGTCGATATTGATGACAAGACATCTGCATTTACATCTAATTCAGATGTCATATACCACATAAGGCAAATTATGAAATAAAATATTAAAATTGTACGGCTGTTGAAAGCCTTACCCTTTTCTTCTCCTCTCAGACTACAAGTTCTAACGCATCCAAGTGTCGCCGATGCTCTGTCCCGCTGGTTATAATATAAATACGAGTCGTATTAATGCTGCTGTGTCCCAAAATATCTGCCAGACGGGCAATATCTTTATCAATAGAGTAAAAGCACCGGGCAAACAGATGACGGAGATTGTGCGGAAATACTTTCTTTTCGTCCACACCCGCATCCCGGCACAGGTTTTTCATCATTTTCCATATATTACTACGGTCCAGGGGCCGGCCTGTGCGTGTAATAAATACAGGGCCCTTGGCAATCCGCTCCCGCTTCAAATAATTTCTGAGTTTTTTCTGAAGTCTCTTCGGAATCAAAATTGTCCGGGTCTTTCCCTTGAGCTGAATCACCGCCTCACCGCAGTTCACTGCCTCCGCCGTGATATACTTTACCTCAGACACCCGGATACCAGTGCCGCAAATTGTCTGCAGCAGCAGCGCCAGCTTCCTGTTTTTCTTTCTCTCCGCCGCCTGAACCAACCGAAAATACTCCGACTTGCTCA
The DNA here is from genome assembly GCA_900549105.1 of uncultured Eubacteriales bacterium. Classification (GTDB taxonomy): domain Bacteria; phylum Bacillota; class Clostridia; order Lachnospirales; family Lachnospiraceae; genus Frisingicoccus. The sequence goes on along the minus strand of URND01000065.1, from coordinate 12,817 downwards.
ATTCTTTTTCCTCCGGGCAATAAACGCTTTTCTGAATCTTTAATAATTTCAGTTTCAAATCCTCCCGCCCGATAAAAGAAAAGAAGCTGTTCAAAGCAGACAGCTTCACATTCACACTGACAGGCTGATATTCTTTCATCAGCTCCTGTTTATATCGAAGAACCGCTTCTTTTGTCAATTCATTTAAATTTAAAAATGAGAAGAAACAGAGAACATCCCGCTCATATTGGCATATAGTAGCAGAACTACGCTCCTCATTTCGTAAATAGTCCATATACTTTTCCACCTGCATCGCATAATTAATCATAGTCATGTTCTTCCCCTCCTAAAAATAAATTTCCCTATTTCTTCCCAATAATATAACGTTTCTTCCTATCATTTTCTTTTGAATATGATAATCCGAAGATTTTAAAAAAGAACAACCGCATAATCATACGATTGTCCTTGTTTTTCTATTATACACTATTTAACCCCATTTTGCGAACTAATCTGATAAATTAAGGAGAAATTGCGCTTAGTATCAAACGCAACCTCTCCTATCTTCGGAAAATTCACATATAAATATCCTCTAAAGTCAGCAATACCACTTCCCCCTGAGCGGCTAAATCCATCAAAGGCTGTGTAAATCCGCCTTTAGAAAAAATGTAATAATGAAATATTCCTTCCTTTCGGAATATATTTGCGTATCTATGAAGCAGTTCCAGTTCATCTACGCCGATTTTTTCATTTCTGTATTTGCAGGAACCAATCAGGTATTCTTTTCCTTCCACCGGGATTCCCACAATATCTATCTGAATCTCTTTTCGGGTTTTCGCATCGCTTCCCCACCACTGGCCCACATCACTCAGCAAAAATGGCAAATTATCTGCATAGCGGAGCAAATATTCCCGACACATTTTTTCAAAAACCAGTCCCATATAATCCGGATAATACTGTTTTATCAGTCGGGCATAAATCTGCCTGATTCGGCCTGCGCCGATGGCGGACATATTGCCCGGAACAAAACGATACCAAAATCGAAAAAAGTTATCATCTATGGTATAGATTGTTTTTCGCCCCGGCTTTTCCGTGATTGGTATCTCCTTCTTTAAAATTCCCAATTCCAGCAGAATACGCAGGTACTTTGCGCAAACTCCGGACTCCAATCCCACCTTTGTCGCAATCTCATTGGAACGAGACGCACCCCCTGCAACCGCAGCTATAACCGAGTTATAAATGGCCGGTTCCCGCAGTTCCTGCTTCAGTAAATTCTCCGGCTCTTCAAAAAGATACCCTGAGGTATCGAACAAATTTTCCAAAAGCGCCTCATCCAGGTCATTCTCTAATTCCAGTTTATTGATATAGTGGGGAATACCTCCGGTAATCCCATAAAGCATAGCCTGGTCCTCAAGAGATAACTCCGGGTGAAAAACCGTGATTTCCCGATATGTCAACGCCTGAATTTTGAACTGGGCCGTACGCCGCCCATAAAGAGGGCTTTCATATCCCAACACCTGATATTCCATAAAACTCATGGAGGAACCGCACAGGATTAAATACAGTTCGGTTTCCTGCCAAACATGGTCGATAATATGCTGCAGACGCGAAGAAATCGATTTTTCTGCTTTGGCAAGATAAGGATACTCGTCAATAACAAAAACTATGCGCCGCTGTTTCGCCATTGCCGTAATTTCATCCAATGCATCTGCATAACTCTGATAGGTAGGCGCATTGCTTCCCTCCGGATTTTTGCAAAGATAAATAGCCTTAGACAACGCCTCCAGATTTTCTCCGGATGATGCATTTAAAGCTGAAAAATATATGGTTTCCTTGCCTTTGCAAAACTCATTGATCAAAGCTGTTTTGCCAACCCTCCGTCTTCCATATATGACAATACATTCAAACCGTCCTTTATCGTAGCGCCTGTTCATAATTCGCAATTCTTCTTTTCTGCAATAGAACATATCGACATCCCCTTAATAAACTCGCAATTTACAAACTCATAAGTTGGTAACTCGTAAGTTTATTATATGTCAAAAATCTGGTTTGTCAACCCTGAGTCAGAAATTTTATTTTTCCTGGGCAAGCCTTTCCACTAAAATAGAAATTCCCTGCAGCGACTGTGTATCCAAATAGCGCAGTTCATCAAAAAGCTTCCGCAATTTTTCCGGTTCTCTCATGTCATATTCAAAAAAATCCTGGGGTGCAATTTCCAGATATTCACATATTGCAAAAAAAATAGCCATAGACGGCAGCGCCCTGCCATTCTCAATGCTGCTTATATATCCTGCATTTTGTCCAAGGGCCAAACTCATACTCCGGGCCGACACTCCTTTTTTTATCCGCAATGTCTCCAATCTTTCAGGAAACTCCTTTTCACAATTATTCATCATGCATATCAATCCTTTTCTCAATACACCTGTTTTCCCGGTCATCTTTTTCTATTTCAGAATGTGTATCATAATACCATTCCAGAAATGCTCCGAAAAATCTTTCTTCTGCTGTTTTACGGGCTTTTACAGCATCCTCGATTTTCTCAAAGGAACCCAAATAATAGGTTTTTCCCTTAAATGTAATCTGCGCTGCCCATTTTTCGTTTTTTTTGTTCCAATAAACCCCGTTGCAGCCGCTGGAATTAACGCTGAGCAAACGCTGATGACGGGCAGCCTCCAGTAAAGTCACTGAAGTGCCGTCCACCAGCTTCAGATTTTCTATATAGACTGTTTTCTGTCGGCAGCCACAGCTTTTGGTATGACCCATCAATAGGTTGTTCTGCCGGACAATCGTTTCCTTCCCGCATTTGCACCGGCAGCGCCAGAAATAGACGCCTTCCCGGTTACCGTCGTAGGCTGTGACCGTCAAATCTCCAAAATGTCTTCCCAAAATATCCTTTGCCGGCGGATTTCCCAGACAGCCGCAGCTTTTGGTCTTACCACTCTGCAAGGACGTTTGTCCCACAACCGTCTCACGCCCGCAGTCGCAGATACACTGCCAGCGGTGCAGTCCGTCCCATTTACCTGCATACCTCTGCACCACAAGCTTTCCGAACCGCTTTCCAACATAATCCTTCAGGGGCGGTCTGCTCAGGCATCCGCAGCTTTTCCGATAACCGGCGGTGAGTTGATGCAGCGGCGCATCCACTTCGCTGCCGCAGTCGCATCTGCAGTGCCAGATCAGGCTGCCGTCTCTGCCTTGCCCGCCAGTGGGATAAAGCGCCACAAGCTGCCCAAACCGCTGACCGGTAATATCCCGTTGACCGGGCTTTACCACCGTTTCACAACCGCAGTCCCGGATAGTACCGCGCTGGAGGGTTCTCGTGTCCAGGCAAATACTTCCACCACATTCACAGTCACAACGCCATACCATATATCCGTTTTTTCTCTCCGGAGTTGTTTCTATAACAGTCAGCTTTCCAATGCAAACTCCGGGCTTGATTTTTGGCCTTTTGTTCTCTTTCAATTCATACACCTTCATCTAGTCCCGGCTGAACAATACTGTTTTTTCATTCTTTCTGATTTATAACCGGCCCGCCATTATCTATACGCTTACAGCGCACAGTCACCCGGCTTTGACCGCTGTAAGTACAGGTAAATAGGGTAAGATCGTAATCGCCCGCCGTCATATCTTCAACTTCGGCAGAGGACAGAAGGTCTGCCGACGCCACCTCATATTTCCAGATTACGCCATCCATATCGGTAAAATATACCAGGTCGCCGGAGACAAGATTTCGGATTGGCCCAAAGTGCCGGGTATAGTTATGGGCGCATATCACCAGATTACCAGTTCCGGCAGAGCCGGCATAACGGCAGGGCGAAATCTTCAACCGGGTATAATCCCATTCGCTCATCACCGGCACCTCCAGATTTATAGAAGGAATGGACAAATATCCCACATAGGCATAGCCGTCGATTTCCACCTCAGCCATGGCGGAGGCGCGGGGATTGGAGGAATCTGCCCCGCCCTCCAGTCCGTCCACAGCATTTTGTGTTCCAATCTGTTCCAAAACCCGGGGAAGTATTTTTTCTACGGAAATCCCCGCCGCATTGTTTTCACGCAGATTCAAAAGGAAAAGACACAGCGCTGCCAGTACCAGTACTGTCCCCGACAGCATACAGACAGCTCCGAGCTTACTTCTCATCGCTGTTCTTTTTCCTTCTGAAATACAGCAGCCATCCTGCCGCGAACAATCCAAGGCCCAGCGCTGCCAACAACGGGATTGGCCAGTTCAACTGCCCCGTCTGAGGCAGGAGCGGCTCCGATGGCTTTTGGGAGTCGGTTGGATTGTCCGGGTTACTCGGGTTATCCGGGTTATTCGGGTTATTCGGGTTGTCCGGGTTATCCGGGTTATCTGGGTTGTCCGGATTATCCGGGTGGGGTTCAAATTTCCCGGCGGCATTTACCTCATACACATAATGGCCGTCCTCCTTCATCGGAACCGAAATAAGGAATGGCTGCAGCGGCTTATAACCGTCTGAAGCTTCCGTCTGAACAAGGAGATACAGCCCCAGTTCCATATTGGTAAAAACGGTCTTCCCCTCTGTGTTTTCCGCTGCGGCATAAGCTGAAATACCGTGTTCACTAACAAAGGCAGCGACATCTTCCGCCAACTTTGCTGAACCGATATTGTTATAATCACCGGAAAAATCCTCCATACCGGAGGTTTTAACAAACCGGTAATTGCCGTCATCCTCTTGAACACGGCCTACGCGGTAGAGAGTCAGCGTCCCGCCTGTTATGGGCTTGCCGTCATATGCCATTTCCACGGTGATTGTCCCTTTACGGCTCTCATCCGGAATCTCGTTGGCATATGCCGTCACAGACATCGAACACAGAAATAATGAGGTCAGCAATAAAGCCGCAATCTGTTTTATATATTTCATAGAACTTTCCTCCTCGTTATCTTTTCTTTCTGCCAATACTGATGAATAAAACAATCAGCAGAACCAGCAGTATAGGTACAGCCACCAGCGACGCCACTGCCATCGGCCCAATCTGCGCAGCATCGGCGGTGACACGGACATTTTTTGCCCCTTCCCGGTTTTCCACCCGATGCCCCCGCACCAACAGCCGATGTGTGTTGATGCCGTAAGGCGTGCAGGTGACCAAAGTGCAGTAGTCTTTGCCCGCTTCAATGGCAAGCCCGTCTACTTCATAAGGTTCTACGATTCGAATCTGATCCACTTCATAGGTCAGAGTTTCATCCAAAACCTTAAGAATAAATGTGTCGCCTTCCGTCATCTGGTCCAGATTTGTAAACAGCCTGGCGCTGGGCAGCCCCCGATGTCCGGATAGAATACAATGCGTATTTTCCCCGCCCACGGGAAGGGAAGAGCCTTCAATATGCCCGATCGCACTCTGCAAAATCGCTTCATCAGTGCCATGATAGATGGGCAAACTACAGTTTAGCTTTGCGATTTCAATATAGGCGATAATCCCGTCGCCGGACACATTGAGCTGCGCTTCATACTCCGGCCGCTCCTCCTCACTCAGAGACAGTGCATGGTGAGACTGAAACAACTTCTCGTTATAAGCCTGAGCATTCTCCCATAATGCTTCATAAATATCTTTATCCAAATTTGCCACCGCTTCAGTATAGCCGGCAACGGCCCTGGACTGGTGCAGGGAATTCCAGTAGTCGCTGACAGTCGGATACAACAGCAAGGACAGCCCTACAAGAAAAACCAGTATTAAAATGATTGTAGAAAAAGTGCCTTTTTTCATGCAGCGTTCTCCTTGCCGCTGTGAGAAGAACTCACGGCGGATTTGCGGTTTAAATCTCACTCATACCGGGGAGGAAAGCCCTCCCCAGTATATATAAATAAATAGATGACAACTTATTTCTCAGCGTTCATACGCTTTTTGACGATAAGCAGCACAGCCGCTCCAATCAGCAGAACAGAACCCGCAACATAGAAAATCCTGGTACCCATGCCGCCGGTGAAAGGAAGCTCTATGCCGGTTTTGTTGACAACAAGGACAGCCGCAGCGGCAATTTTATCATTGTCATACTTAACTTCCGTGGTAGTGGCGGACGCCTGATTAACCACATTTCCGTTTTCATCCAAATAGAAAACTGTGTGGGTCTTGGTTTCTCCGGTCTTGACTGCGGTTACGATAACCGGATTCAGAAGCTTGTTGTAGCCAGCCGGCGCAGTAACCTCGTTGATTTCGTAATCGCCTGCTGCGACGCCCTTAATGGTAATCACGCCGTCATTCGGAGTCGTCAACCGGTTTATCAGGCCTGCTCCCAGGTTAGTACCTGCGTAGATATACGCGCCGTCAGCATCGGGAGTCTCTTTCACATAGAAAGGCAGCCCGAACACAGCGCCGCTCAGGGCCTCCCCCTTCTCATTGACCTTTTTCAGGGCAATGGCATAGGTGTAGATGGTTTCGTTCTCTTCCAGCTTGCCAGGAGCAGGGCCTTCATCCGTTTCCCAAGTGAGGGTTACCTTGTTGGTGTTGCCGGCGCCATCGATGGCAGCCTCATCAGTCACAACAGCTCTGTACACGATGGTGACAGTGGCGCCATTGTCATACAGAAAATGATTACTTGCCTCGTCATACCAATTGATGGTAATCTTTTTCTCAGCAAACTGAGCAATGACATCTGTCTGATCATTCGTTGTACCGGCGTCGCCATCGTTATCCACGATAATGCTTTCTATCGTCACATTCTCCAGAAAATCAGGCAGAGTATCCTCGATGGTATAGGAGAGAATTTTCTTGGCCGTCTGACCCGCGCCATCATAGTTGGATGTTTTAAAACTAACTGTGTAGGTTACAGTATCGCCGATGTTGACATTTTCACTGTTAACCGTCTTTTTCAGATTGCTTGGAGCGGAGCTGTTTTTATCCACAATCGTTGCAGTAGGCTTGGTGGAATCCACAGAAATAGCCTGCTCACCCTGAGTGGTGGTAACGACATAATAGCCATAGTCCAGCCCCTTGAAGTTCAGAGCAGAACCGTCGCTCACTGCATGCACGCTTTCCGTTGCAGTTTTTGCCCATTCATTCAGAGCGGCTCTCAACCCCTCACTCATGCTGTCGTCATTCTTGGCGGCATCCGTTGCAGAAATATAGCCGTTTTTATCTGCTTTAAAGTAAGCCGTCAATGCGTCAGGGATGTCGCCTGTATAGGCAATACTGTCGCCATTAGGGGAAACGGCGGCGTCAAACAGCTTATAGACAGTGTAGGTTTCGCCCTTGGCTGCATTTGTAATTGTAATAGTGCCTTTGCCGGCTGAACCGCTGTCGACATCCTGTGCAAAAGCGGTGGCAGCCATGGCAAAAACCATAACCAGGGCCAGCAACAGGCTGGCAAATTTCCTTGCGTGTTTCATGATTTACATTCCTTTCTACTTATTTTCTGTTCCCTTTCTTTTTACACCACAGGAATATCGCTGATGCCGTCATCAGCAGCAGACCTCCTATGATATACAGGGTTGTGCCGGAGCCGCCGGTTTCAGGCAACTCATAGGAAGTGATAACTAAGCCCAAATCCTGATTGGAGTACAGCTCCACACCGTTGACCAGCGGAACAGTCCCGATTTCATCAAGGCTGTGGAGCAGCATGCTCTCATTCTCAACGGTATACTGGATATAGTAGTCATATCCCTTGATGTCAAATGCCTTTGTTTTTCCCGTGCCGAGCGCCTTGCCGTCATTGGTGTCAGAATCATTTTTTCCGTTCTGCTGGTAGACTGTGGCGCCGGTGTATTCTTTCAGGGCATCACCGGAGAAAGCCACAATATAATTGCCGGCCCCCAGCCTGTCGAAAGAGTAAGCGCCGTCCGCCTCTGTCGTAACCGTAGAAATGGCTTTTCCTGTCACATCCTCCTTGCAGAGTTCGTAATTACCCTTCGCATCCACCTTGAAAAGTGTAGCTGTAACGCCTTTCAGCCGCGGCTCGCCATCATCCCGGATACCATTGAGATTCTTATCATGCCAGACAATGCCGGAAATGGCCCGGGAAATGACCTGGGTCTCCACCTTGTTGGATGTCAGCGGAAGCGTCCCGCTGCCCGCAATCCAACTGTTGGCGATGTTTTTGTACCAATTGTCGGCCGCATTCTTTTCCGCCTGCACTGCTATCTTCATATTAACAGTCTGCCCCTTATGCAGATTTTCCACCTTCACGTACAGGCCGGTGATGTCGGTCATCTTCTCGATTATTTCGTTCTCCGACATACCGTCAAATGCGCTGTCATAAACAAATTTACCGTTGCTTACCTGCCCAAGCCGCTGGAAAAGGGACGTATCTGCAAGCATCCTTTCCACATCAGCTTCCCTATCGGCTACATTCCCTCCTTCGCCAAATTTGCTCACCTTGTTGTAAAGAGTCGTATATTCGATTTTACTGTAATACACGGTGGCACCCGCAGGAGCCGCGCCGCTCTCCTTGCTGGAGGTAACATCTACTTCGCGGAGCACGACATCGCCGTCAAAGTCTGAGCCGCGAATATCCTCCTTATGCGGGAGCAGGTCGTAAAAATAAATCTTATTAATCTTGTCCGTACCGCTGTTAGTATAAGTGACATCGTAGACAATAGTGCCGTCCAGCTCTATATACCGCCGATTCACCGCCTTGGTCAGATTGGTGCTGCTGCGCAGAACAATCCCCACGGTGATGTTGTCGGTGTTGCCCTTTGTCGGATCATATGCCCGGTTATCGCTCGTACCGCTGATATAGGTGTCAGCTTTGATAGTATCGTTGTTTTCCAGGGCAGTCACCGCGGCAAAGTTGGCCTGGAAAGTAATATCCGGCAGATAGAGCCCCACCGGGGCATCCTGAATCACAAACTTAATCGACTGGCTGTTTGCCCCCATCTGTGCATAGACCTTGATGCGGTACCTTTCCCCATCCGAAGCAACAAATTCAAGCTGGACGGGATGATTCGGGTCAGTGCCAATGGCAATGCTTGTTTCTTCGTCAGCCACTTTCCCGGAAGCGTCCACCGCATAGCCATTGATTCGATAAGAATCGCCGGAAACAGAGATGCGCTGAGCGCCGTTATAATCTTTGTCCAAAAATGTATCGATAGTCAGCTCAGTGATTGGTCTCTCAGTCTGGCTGGTCCTATCAGAGACATCTGTTCTGATATTCTTCAGCCGGTAATCCACCACCGTCTCGCCATCGCCTATGTTGTAGGAAATCATGCCGGTGGTCGACTCCTTATTATCCACGCCAATATTGATTCCCGCCTTATAATTTAAAATCAGCAGGCTGTTGCCCGACAGCGTGCCGCCGGCGTGGGTTCCCTTCACCTGAAGGTTATCCTGATACTCGGTTTTCACATAGTTAGAGGAACTGCCCTTCCCGTTGGCAAGAAGGCCGCCTCCATTGGCAAGCTCGCCGCTGTACTTATCGCCCTGAACCCTATTTGTCGGCTTATCGAATCCATCCAGGTGATTCTTATCGCTGGCTGCATCCCATTTGCCATTGGCCCAGGTGATTGGCTGATTGTTTCCGTCTTTCAAATCGTAGGACCATACCCTGAAGGTGTTCACTGTGGCGACAGTCTTGCCGACCAGATTTGGATTATCCCCGTTCACCTTGACAGGGATGCGCACATACTGGTAGTTGCCGCCCCGCAGGTTGCAGCCCCGCAATTCCATCAGAACACCGATACATTTCATTCTCTGATTGTTCACCGTAATATAGCCGTCTTTATCCGGCCTGTCACTGGAGTAGACCAGGTCCTCCTCCCGGACAGTATTCATATAGGCCACCACGTCATACTTTTTATCGTTATCCTGATGATTGGTGTCATAACCTTCCGGATAATCCGGGTCTGCGGCATATAAGAAGGAAGGGGTTCCTTCCACCTCACCATATTCTTCGGCCAATTGCCGATAGACTGCTGGTTCACCCTGGATGCTCAGCGCCTCGCTGTCGAATAATTGGAGCAGGTTCATGGAACGGGTGCGGTAATCACTGCCGGCGCTTATCATGCCATAGCCTATAATCCAAATCTCATCCCCGGCAAAGGTGCTGCAGTCATAGGAAGTCGTCCAATAATCAGTGCCCAGGAAACCTTCACTCGTTGTATTAGGGGGGTTATTCCTATATATTCCATTGAAGGAGCTGCCCTTGGTCAATCCGCCCGGGGCATAGAGGACGATTTGATCGCTGGTGCTATTGTCTCCCTTGTTCACTTCATGATTGATTTTGCTCGCATCCCCTGGCTGCGCTTCCAGCTTCTGCCCGGCGCGGGTTGTCAGACTCAAATTGCTGACTGTCGTATCCAGAAAGATTTCCGCCTCGCTTACCTTCTGCACCCTTGGGAATACGCTGAGCACCTGGACACATCCGGCGGAGAAGCAGCGAATATAGGAGTCATATCCTGATACATTACCGGCATTGCCTGCATCCTGAGTTGGGAAATGCTGCTTATCAAAGTCAAAATCATAATCGCTGATTGAGAAGTGATAGGTGGTATTCCTACCATCTCCTGTCACAACGGTAGGATGGGCAACATGGTTGATATTCTCGATTGCCCCGCCGCTCTCATCTACCAAAGCCCACTCCCCGCCATAATAGCAGCCGTTGTGGGGTTGAAGGTAATTGCTTGGAGCGCCGCCCTTGGCATAAGGAGAACGGGGTTCGCCGTCCCAATAGAGGTTGCGCCCGCCATTGCCCTTACCATCGTTTGGCGTTGTCACCGTCCCTCTGCCCGGGTCCACATATTTATTTGTATAAGACTCGTGCGCCGGCACGTTTTCGTTATAATCCCACAGAATCGGGGTGTAGGCATCACTATCAATGTTTTCTTCTCCGCTTTTTGCTGTGGAACCAAAATTCAAATCAAAGGTAATATTCCCCATCGGCAGGGACATTCCCCTTATATTCTTATTTGCCAGGTTAGCCTTATTCTCCGTATCATTATAGAGCTGCAGGGTAATCCCGTAGCAGGTGAGCCGGCCATAGCGGTAGTCGGCGTATTCTGCCTTCTTTTCATCAGATAGAGCACTGCCATTTTCCGTGAATTCGGCCGGGTTGGACTTGCCATGGTTTTCCGGGAGATTGGCAAGCCGCTCCAGCTCAGAGCGGGCGGGCTCTGCGACCGCCTGCCCGGTGGAGAAGTCAAACCAATTCTTATAACTCATGTCGTCATTTTTCTTGAGCTGAACATTGAAATTTGTCCCGGCGGAAACTGTGACCTCATACTGTTTATTTTCCGGTGCACTAACGTCCACTACGTTGTCCGTGTCCGGCTGGGCAGGCTCCCGCCAGCCCTCCTGTGAAAGCGTCCCTTTACCGTAATTTTCTTCGTTCCCCTCCAGCCACATTTTAAATGAAGGGGCAAAAATCTCTCCGTTGTCGGCGTTGCGCACCTCCACCCCCGTTGAAAAAGTCTGGGTGGCGTTTAAGATACTTTCGCCCTCGTTAGCACGAAGTTCGGTCCAGCCGACAAGCCTTTGCATCGCAACACCGCCGCTGCTAACCTTGTAGCTGTTCTCTCCCGATGTGCTTCCATTCAACTGGGCATTCATGGAAACCGTAGGTTGGGCGTGGTCCGCTTGGGCAAATCCGTGCTTATCACGGACAACAACTCCGTTTTCCATTTTAGGCAAATAATACTTGTTGTCATGGTCCATAATCATAATGACATTCCCGCCATCGTCCAAATATTCAACACTGTAATTCTCGCCCAGCCAAAGCATCTTGCTTATATCAAACCGGGCAGCGGTGGCGGATTTTCTCAAGGTCAGTTCAAAGTACATATTCACCGTTTCCTGCGTAATACCCTCCTCCCGGGCCCCGAAAGTCGCAGCTAAATTGTACTCGATAGTATCATAGGAGCGGACAATCCCATTGCCGTTACTGCTGTCATTGCCCGGCTTATCATCAGCATCAAATGCAGCGGAGCCATCAACAATACTTTCAATGCTCAGCGCATCAACATAACCCTTTTCCACCTTCTTGCTCACAAAAACATAGGGGCCGGTCTGGGCGGCCTGGAAGGTAAATTTGTCATAGAAGTCACCCTCTACCTGCACATTCTCCACAGTGTCCGCAACCCGCTCCACCAGAGAACCGTCCGCAGCGCTGTTGAAAATCAACAGTTTTCGCGCCCCCGCAGGGCCGGACAGTCTCGCATCATTTTTCACATAATCAATCTCAACCGTGACAGTTTCACTTACATTCAGAGGCAGCATATAAAGACGGTCTTCTTCCTTTTTAATCCAGCGGATGGTATAGCACTGCCAGCCGTTAATCTCTCCCGCCTTTGCGAGAACCGCATTGTTATCGGGATAAAATCCCTCTCCCTCGTTTATCTTACGGATAAATGGGCGGTAGCCCTCCGGTGCGGTCACGCCCTCCGGCAGAGTGATGGTGGCCTTTACATTGGCTTCGGCTTCAGTCGGGCCGTCATAGGCGACCCAGATGCCGTCCCCCTGCTCTGTGCCGCAATAAATGCCCATCTCTTCCAAGGTGGCAGGTCTTGCGCTTATAAAGGCATAAACATTGGATGCATCGCCGCTTCCTTCCTGAATTTCAACCGGAATTTCAAAGTCGAAGGATTTGAAAAAGCCCCCTTCCTGTGTTGATTTTTCTACAACACAGCGTTGAGGCGCCGCCGCGCCATCCGCGCCCAGAGCATATACAAAAACTTGTGCGTCCTTATCCGCATTCAGGCCGCCGCTGCCGTATGAAACAGATGCCTTGCCGCCTGTGAGACCATCAATCTGATAATATTCGACTGTTTGAATGGTATATCCCTGGTCAACCGAAAACAGCGCCGTCTGCAGATGTTTCTGCGCATTGCCTGTATCGCCCGTCCATAACGCTGCATTGACGCTGACGCCATCCTGATTTGTGACAGTCACGGCTGCC
>URND01000064.1 GCA_900549105.1 uncultured Eubacteriales bacterium | reverse complement strand
GGATGATGTGCGGCTGGGTAATTATAAGACCGGGCCGCAGATTAAAAATATTCCGGTGGCGGTTTAGGAGGAAGGGAAGATGAATATTATCGTGGCGGTGGACAAAAACTGGGCCATCGGTTATCAGAATAAACTTTTGAACAGTATTCCCGAGGATATGAAATTTTTCAGGGAGACAACCACAGGAAAGGTGGTTGTCATGGGGCGGAAAACGCTGGAAAGCTTTCCAAACAGCCGCCCGCTGAAAAATCGGACAAATGTGGTTATCACCCGGCAGGAAGATTATGAGGCGCCGGGAGCTGTGGTTGTTCACAGTGTGGATGAGGCCATGGATTATCTGAAAGATTTTAAATCAGAGGATATTTATGTCATTGGCGGCGCGAGCATTTATGAGCAGATGCTGCCTTACTGTGATGTGGCCCATGTGACAGTGATGGACTACGCCTATCAGGCGGATACCTGGTTTCCGAATCTGGATGCGATGGATGATTTTGTCGTTGCGGCGGACAGTGAGGAAAAAACCTATTTTGATTTGGAATATTGTTTTAAAATGTATGTTCGCAAGTCAAAATTGAAAGAAATTATTGATTTTATGGATTAATAAGACTATAATTGGTTCATTGACGAATATATGTTTATACAACGAATGGAGGAATTGTTATGGAAAAGAAAGATATGGACTGGGGGAATATCGGGTTCGCTTACCATACAACGGATCAGAGATATGTTGCGGATTATAAAGATGGGCAGTGGCAGGAAGGCTATATGACCGGAGATGCAACGATCGTGCTCAATGAATGTGCCGGTATCCTTCAGTATTGCCAGGAAGTTTTTGAGGGCTTAAAAGCTTATACGACAGCGGATGGAAGTATTGTTACTTTCCGGCCGGATTTAAATGCGGAGCGTATGATTGACTCTGCGAAGCGGATGGAGATGCCGCCGTTTCCAAAGGAAAGATTTATTGAAGCTGTCGAAAAAGTTGTTGCGGCAAATGCAGCCTGGGTTCCTCCTTACGGAAGCGGCGCCACTTTATATATAAGACCTTATATGTATGCTTCAAGCCCGGTTATCGGGGTTAAACCGGCAGAGGAATATCAGTTCCGTTTGTTCTGCACACCGGTAGGTCCATATTTTAAAGACGGCGCAAAACCGATTACTTTATGTGTCAGTGATTTTGACCGGGCAGCCCCTCATGGAACCGGTCATATCAAAGCCGGATTAAACTATGCAATGAGTCTGCATGCCAATGTGACTGCTCATGCCAATGGTTTTGACGAAAATCTTTTCCTTGACCCGGGAACACGTACTTATGTTGAAGAGACAGGCGGAGCCAACTTCCTCTTTGTCACAAAGGACAGAGAGATTGTAACGCCGCTGTCGGATTCCATTCTTCCATCGATTACAAGGCGTTCCCTCTTATATGTTGCTGAACATTACCTCGGCTTAAAAGTTTCTCAGAGAAAAGTAAAATTATCTGAGTTGAGTGAATTTGCAGAATGTGGCCTTTGCGGTACAGCCGCTGTTATCTCGCCGGTTGGAAAGATTGTAGACCATGGCAAAGATATCTGTTTCCCAAGCGGCATGGATGAGATGGGACCGGTTACAAAGCAATTATATGATACCCTGACAGGTATTCAGATGGGAACCATCGAGGCGCCGGAGGGCTGGATTCATAAAATACTGTAATTTAATATATGATAAGCAGGCAAAAAGCATTCTCTGTTTTGACGGAGGATGCTTTTTCTTAAAATAAGACATATAAGGATATTGACAATTATTGTATATTATAATATAGTGTTCCTGTAAAGAAATACTAAAAAGAAATGCGAAGGGGCGATAAAATGGATTTAAATGATGCTTTGATGTGTTTTGGGCTGACACGGCAGGAATCGACTTTATATTTAACCCTGCTGTCTGACGGGGAGCTGACAGGCTATGAAGCGGCAAAACGCACAGGCATTTCCAGGTCCAACACCTATACGGCGCTGGCCTGCCTGGTGGATAAGGGCGCGGCCCGGCTGATGGAAGGAACCCCTGTCCGCTATATCCCCGTAGATATTGAAGAATTCAGCAGTAATAAATTAAGACGGCTGGAGCAGGTGAAACAGTTTTTAAAGGAACAGCTTCCGGTGCGGACGGAGGCTATGGAAGGCTATATTACCATTCAGGGAGATGTCCATATCGCTGATAAGATTCGCTGTATGCTGGAGCAGGCCGTGTATCGCATCTATTTTTCCGGGGAAAACCGGACAGTGGACAGTTATCGTCACATTCTTGAGCAGCGGGCGGCAGAAGGGCTGAAGGTGGTTGTTATTACGAATCCCCCCTATGAGCTTCCGAAGGCCAGAATTTATCTTTCCCGGAGAAAACCGGGGCAGGTGGGGGTTATTATCGATTCAGCCACAGTGCTGACGGGGGATGTCGGCAACGGCGAACAGTCGGCGTGCCTGTATTCCGGGAAAAAGAATCTGGTGGATTTGTTTAAAGACTCATTGAGTAATGAAATAAAAATTATCGAATTGACAGAAAGGAATGAATCAAAATGAAGAAAGTCCCTTTTGTGACAAAAGAGCAATTGGAAGAAATAGTAAAAAAATATCCGACGCCGTTTCATTTATATGATGAGAAAGGCATCCGTGAAAATGCCCGCAAAGTGAACGAGGCTTTTTCATGGAACAAAGGATTTAAAGAATATTTTGCAGTGAAAGCAACGCCAAATCCATATATTTTACAGATTTTAAAAGAAGAGGGCTGCGGCTCGGACTGCTCTTCGCTGACTGAGCTGATGATGTCGGAAGCCTGCGGTTTCAGCGGCAGTGAGATTATGTTTTCTTCCAATGCGACGCCGCCGGAGGAATTTGAGATGGCGGCGAAGCTTGGAGCGATTATCAATCTGGATGATTTTACCCATATTGATTTTGTGGAAAAGGTTTTGGGCAAACTCCCTGAAACAATGTGCTGCCGTTTAAATACGGGCGGAAATTTTGAGTTGAGCAACGGTATTATGGATACGCCGGGAGAAGCAAAATATGGTTTTACACGGGAACAGCTCACAGAGGGCTATAAAAAAATGCTGGAGAAGGGTGTGAAACATTTCGGACTTCATGCTTTCCTTGCAAGCAACACCAAAACAAATGAATATTATCCGGCGCTGGCCCGGATTCTCTTTAAAACCGCAGTCGAATTAAAAGAAGAGACCGGGGCGTCCATTGAGTTTATCAACCTGTCCGGCGGTGTCGGTGTTCCGTATCATCCGGATGAAGAGCCGAATGATATCAGGGCGATTGGCGAGGGCGTGCGTCAGGCTTTTGAAGATATCCTCGTACCTGCGGGGCTCGGCGATGTGGCAATTTTCACAGAAATGGGCCGTTTCATGCTGGCGCCTTATGGTCATCTGATTGCCAGAGCCATTCATGAAAAACATATTTATAAAGAGTATATCGGGCTGGATGCCTGCGCCTGCAATCTGATGCGGCCGGCGATGTACGGTTCTTATCATCATATCACCGTTGCAGGCAAAGAAGATGCGCCGTGCGACCATGTTTATGATGTGACCGGCTCCCTCTGCGAGAATAATGACAAATTTGCCATTGACAGAAAATTGCCGAAAATCGATATCGGAGATTTGATCATTATCCATGATACGGGCGCCCATGGATTTTCGATGGGTTATAATTATAATGGCAAACTCCGTTCCGCAGAAATTTTACTTAAAGAGGATGGAAGTACCCGGATGATTCGCCGTGCGGAGACTCCGGCCGATTACTTTGCAACCTTTGATTTTGACCATGTAATGGGTACCTTATTGCGCGGAGCTTGACGAAGCGCACCCATGCGAAGCATCTGACATACGGGATGCCCGAATGGGTATAAATATTTATAAAAAGAAGCCATTGTCACAGACAGTTTGGGAAGCTGCCCGGGGCAATGGCTTTTGTTTCGTTTAAAATACCGGCTCTATTTGCCTGTTTCTTTAATAATCTCGATAAGTTCAGGAATAACTTTATGTAAGTCGCCAACGATGCCATAGTGGGCTATATCGAAGATTGGAGCGGCGGGATCCGTGTTGACAGCGATAATAATTTCGGAATCTTTCATGCCGACAACATGGGGAACGGCTCCCGAGATACCGCAGGCAAAATAGATTTTTGGCGTAACGGTTTTCCCGGTGGCGCCGACCTGATAATCCTTGGAAATCCAGCCTTCTTCCACAGCGCCGCGGGAAGCGGCAATGTTTCCGCCAAGGAGACGGGCCAGCTCCCGGAGTTTGTCAAAACCGTCGGCGCTGCCGACACCGCGGCCTCCGGCAACAAGAACAGAGGCTTCTTCGATATTTGAATCTGCCAGACCGGCGTCCTCAATAAATTCAACAAGGCGGGCTTTGATTTCGCTGCCGCCGGAAGTGAGGGACAGAGTTTCTGCGTTGGCCTGAATATCCGGTGCATTGCCCTCCAGAGGGAAGATGCCTGTGGAAAAGGTTCCAATCTGGGGCGTTGTATCCAGAGAGACCGAAGCATAGAGTTTGCCGTCAAAGGCCGGGCGAACGAAAAGCAGATCTTTATCGGATGCACGGTACATGATATTGGTGCAGTCCGCGGCGATGCCGAGATTCATTACCGCACTGAGGCCGGCGCTGACTTCTCTGCCGAGAGGCGTGGAGCCGAAAAGAAGTGCGGAAGGCGCTGATTTTTCAATGGCAGCCTTTAAGGCGTTGATGATTGTTTCCGGAGAATGGTCTGCCGCATCTGCACAGATAACCGGAATCGCCTGAACTCCGGCTTCCTCAGCTAATTCGGATGCCTTCGCAAGTAATTCGAGGCTGACGCGCTTTGGCGTATTTTCAGACATTTCAATAAATACCCATATATCATTAAATTTTTCCATGATAAACCCTCCTATATCAAATGTTTCTCGAAGAGAATGTCGGCCAGTTTTTTTGCTGATTCTTTTTCAGTGCCGCCTGCAATCCGTATGCCGGCTTCCTGCCTGGCTGCAGGGAAAAGAGCTTCAATCCGGGATGGCGAATGACAGTCTTCCGGCGCGATATTTAAGTCGGCATTGGATAAAACAGAAATGACAGCTTTTTTTGCAGCCATTTTTCCTTTAAGCGTCACCGGCACAGGCTCATTTGCATCTTCTGTCACGGAGCATACAAGCGGAAAATCGGCCTGCCAGACATCATATCCGTTTCCGGCTTTCTGATGAATGGTAAGACCTTTTTCTTCAATATCTATCCGGGAAGCATTATTCAGGCAACCGATACCGAGAAGGGCGGCCAGTTTTGCGCCAATCTGCCCGGTGGAACCGTCTAAGGAAGCCTGTCCGCAGAAAATGCAGTCCGGCGCGCCGAGATGCCGGATGGCAGCGGCGAGAACCTTCGCTGTGACAAGGGTATCAGCTCCGGCAAAAGCATTGTCAGTAATGCGTATCAGGCGGTCAGCCCCCATGCCGGCTGCCTCACGGAGCTGAACTTCGCTGGTTTCATTGCCCATCGTTAAAACAGTAATTGTTCCGCCAAGGCTTTTTTTCAATGCAACTGCTGCAGAGACGGCATGGATATCCACGGGATTCATCATGGTTCCGGCACCATCACGTTCTATACTAAATGTTTGGTGGTTAATTTTTATATCTGAGATGACAGGAACCTGTTTCACTAAAACATAAATATTCATTTTAATCCTCCTTTAAAGTTAAAATAGTAATTATTATTGATATTATAGTATATTTTTGTAAAAGAATCAATTGAAAAATATATCTATGTTAATAAAAATACAAAATGTAAAAAATTAGCAGTTTCAATTTGAGACATTTTATGATATAATACTACCGATATTTTGTGGATTTAGCACATAACCGTTTCATTGCTTCAACGCTATACCGCATATGTGCAAATTGACGAATAGATATTAAGATCATGGGAGAGAGGAAAGATGGGAAAATACATAGTTAAAAGAATTGTATTAGCGGCTGTGACGATATGGGCAGTTGCAACCATTACGTTTTTTCTGATGAATTTGGTTCCGGGGGGGCCTTTCCTTTCAGAAAAAGCAATCAGTCCGGCAGCCACAGCGGCTTTGGAAGCGAAGTACGGACTGGATAAGCCACTTGGAGAACGTTATTTCACGTATATATCAGATGCGGCGCATGGTGATTTCGGGGACAGCCTGAAACAGCGCGGACGTACCGTTATGGGGATTATCACGGCGAGATTCCCGGTATCTGCCGGACTCGGAGGAAGAGCGATCCTTCTGTCGCTTTGCCTGGGTATTCCGCTTGGCGTATTTGCGGCCTATAAGAGGGGAACGGTAATCGACAGTATATTAAGTATCATTGCGACCTGCGGTATGGCGGGGCCCAACTTTGTTATCTGTACATTGCTTTTGTACCTTTTGGGCGTTAAACTGCAGATACTTCCAACGTTGGGCCTGACTACATGGAACAGTTATATTATGCCGGTGGCTGCGCTGTCGGCCTATCCGACATCCTATATCATGCGGCTGATGCGTTCCTCCATGCTGGACGTGCTGGGGCAGGACTATATGCGTACGGCAAAGGCAAAGGGTTTGAATCAGAAGGTATCTTTGTTTAAGCATGCCCTTCGTAATGCCATCCTTCCTGTAGTTACCTATGTGGGGCCTATGGCTGCCTACACCCTGACAGGAAGTTTTGTTGTGGAAAAGATATTCGTCATCCCGGGACTGGGCGGCGAATTTATCAAGGCAATTAATGGACGAGATTATACGATGATTATGGGAACAACGATTTTCCTTGCCACGATTATGATTATTCTGAATGTGGTGGTCGATATTGTTTATAAGATTGTTGACCCGCGGATTAAGCTGAAATAGAAGGGGGAAAGTCAGATATGGAAAAGAATCCATTTAGTTTACAATTGAAATTAAATCCCGATGACTTTCTTCCGGCAACGGATGAAGAAAAAGAAAGTCTTGTGGTTATGCGGGAGAGCGTCGGCTTTTGGAAAGACGGCTTTCGGAGACTCCGCAAAAATAAAGTGGCGATGGTCAGCCTGTTCATCGTTATTATT
This sequence comes from uncultured Eubacteriales bacterium, assembly GCA_900549105.1. GTDB lineage: Bacteria > Bacillota > Clostridia > Lachnospirales > Lachnospiraceae > Frisingicoccus. Next base: position 9,756 of record URND01000064.1, on the reverse strand, counting down.
GTTATGCTGTTCGCATTTGTTGTTCCGTCCTTTTATCCGTATTCTTATAAGACGCAGATTAAAGGCGCAAATAATCTGAAACCGATGGAGTATTCGGTGGAAGAGCAGGAGCGGATTGATGCCGGGGAAAAGGTATTCCCGCATATTTTCGGAACAGATAAGATGGGGCGTGATTATGCCATCCGTGTGATGATGGGAAGCCGTATTTCTCTTCTTGTCGGAATTGTGGCGGCAGCGATTATCCTGCTGATTGGTTCAATCTACGGTTCAGTGGCTGCTTTTGCCGGCGGATGGGTAGATTTGGTTATGATGCGTATCGTTGATATTATTTATACGATTCCGGATATTCTGCTTATTATTTTGCTGTCCTTTGCGCTGAAGGACCCTCTGGCGAAACTTTCCCAGGTTCCGGGCTTTGGCTGGATGTCGGTTATGGGAGAGAACCTGATTAGTATTTTTGTTGTGTTTGCCCTTTTATACTGGGTCGGCATGGCGCGAATGGTTCGAAGCCAGGTGCTGATGCTGAAGGAGAGCGAATATGTTACGGCGGCCAGAGCTTTGGGCGCTAAATCGGGAAGAATCATTAAAAAACATTTGCTGACAAACTGTATCGGTACGCTGATCGTTACGACAACACTTCAGATTCCGTCTTCAATCTTTACAGAAAGTTTCCTGAGTTTCCTTGGACTCGGTGTTGCGGTTCCGATGCCGTCTCTCGGAAGTCTGGCCAGTGATGCGATTAACGGCTTGAATACAAATCCGCATCAGTTATTTATACCGGCGATTGTTATCAGTTTGATCATTTTGAGTTTTAACCTGTTGGGCGATGGCCTGCGCGATGCCTTTGACCCGAAACTTAAGAATTAGGAGGAGCGTATAATATGAGTGAATATTTAGTAAATATACAGCATGAACGCCTTTCCTTTTTCACACCGGCCGGTGAAGTAAAGGCGCTGAACGATGTATCGATTCATCTGAAAGAGGGCGAAGTACTCGGAATCGTTGGAGAGAGCGGTTCCGGCAAGTCGGTTACGGCCTACAGTCTGATGGGGCTGACGGCCCATCCGGGTAAGTTGATTGGCGGAAGTCTTGATTTTAACGGACATCATATTAACGATATGACGGAAAAGGATTTCTGCAAGATGCGCGGGAATGAAGTATCTATTATTTTCCAGGATCCGATGACAAGTTTGAACCCGGTGTATACGATTGGAAATCAGATTGAAGAAGTTATCCGCCTTCATACGGATAAAGATAAAAAACAGTCCCATGAGAGGGCGAAAGAGCTCCTTGAGCTTGTAGGGATTAACGAGCCGGAGAAGCGGCTGAAACAGTATCCTCACGAGTTGTCCGGCGGTATGCGCCAGCGTGTTATGATTGCCATTGCCCTGGCCTGCGAACCGAAACTCCTGATTGCCGATGAGCCGACGACAGCCCTTGATGTGACGATCCAGGCTCAGATTTTGGAACTTATGATGGATCTCAAGGAAAAGCTTGGAATGGCCATCATTATGATTACCCATGATTTGGGTATTGTTGCGAGTATGTGCGAGAGGATTGCGGTTATGTATGCCGGAAGAATTGTTGAGTACGGCACAACGGATGACATTTTCTATAATCCGAAGCATGAATATACAAAGGGTCTTTTGAAGAGTATTCCTAGGCTGGATGCGACAGAGCATGAACGGCTTGTGCCGATTGAGGGCACGCCGGTGGATATGCTTAATCCGCCGAAGGGATGTCCGTTTGCACCCCGTTGTGAGCAGTGTATGCGAATCTGCCTGAGAGAGATGCCTCCGGTGACGGAGTTCGATGAGGTTCATTATACCCAGTGTTGGATGAATCAGAAAGCGCAGATGGAAGGGGAGGCAGCAAATGAGTGATAAATTAGTGCAGGTTGAGCATTTAAAGCAGTATTTTCCGGCGGGAGGTTTCGGGAAAAACAAAAAATTTGTAAAAGCCGTGGACGATGTGTCCTTCTATATTAACCGGGGAGAGACTCTGGGACTGGTAGGCGAGTCGGGATGCGGCAAAACGACGACAGGCCGTACCCTGCTCCGGCTGTATGAACCGACAGGCGGCAAAATCATTTACGATGGAAAAGTCATTTTTGATAAAGAAAATAAAATCGCAGTCGATATGCTGGAATACCGCAAAAAAATGCAGATTGTATTCCAGGATCCGTATGCAAGCCTTGACCCGCGTATGACGGTGGGTGATATTGTGGGAGAGGCCATTGACATCCATAATCTGGCTGCAAATAAGCAGGAACGTTATGACAGAATTATCAGGATACTTCAGAGAGTCGGGCTGAACTCAGAACATGCAAACCGGTATCCGCATGAGTTTTCCGGCGGTCAGAGACAGCGTGTCGGCATTGCAAGAGCTTTGGCGGTTGCCCCTGAGTTTATCGTCTGCGATGAGCCTATCTCAGCCCTTGACGTATCCATTCAGGCCCAGGTCATCAATATGTTTGAGGATTTGCAGGAGAGCATGAATCTGACATATCTGTTTATTGCCCATGACCTGTCTGTGGTAAAACATATATCGAATCGTATCGGCGTTATGTATCTCGGCAATCTTGTGGAACTGGCGGACAGCTATGAGTTGACGATGCACAGTATGCATCCGTATACAAAAAGTCTTATTTCCGCAATTCCGATTGCGGACCCGAAGACTGCGAGGGCAAGCAAGCGAATTGTTCTGGAAGGCGATGTTCCAAGTCCGCTGAATCCGCCGTCAGGCTGCCGGTTCCGGACACGGTGTCCATATGCGGACGAGCAGTGCGCCTGCGAAGTGCCGGAGTTTAAAGAGGCTGCAAAGGGACATTTCGTGGCCTGTCATCATCTGGATAAATGTAATTAGACGGTGAACCCTATTAGATAAGCACTTATGCGCAGGCATAATGTTTATAAAGAAAAAAATAAAAGGAGGAGAAGGATTTGAAAAAGAGAATTTTATCAATCCTGCTTGTTGCAACAATGGTAGTCGGCCTTGCAGCCTGCGGTTCTAAACCGGCAGAGACTAAGAGTGCTGAAACAACAGAAAGCGCAGAAAGCGGAGAAACCGCTGCACCTGCTGAAGCAACAGGCGAAAAAGAACTGAAGGTTCAGATTGGACCTAACCCTGAAACTATGGACCCTGCATTGAACAGCGCCGTTGACGGCGGCAACATGCTGCTGGAAGTATCCGAGTGTCTTCTGATCGTAGACAAGGATGGCCAGCTTCAGCCAGGACAGGCTGAATCCTGGGAGACATCCGAGGACGGTCTTACATGGACATTCCATTTAAGAGACGGTCTTAAATGGTCCGATGGCTCTGATCTTACTGCAAAAGATTTCGAATACAGCTGGAAACGTGTATGTGATCCGGAAGTAGCGGCTCCTTATGCTGAAACTGTACTCGGTATGGTTAAGGGCTATGACACAGCTATCAAAGCCAAAGAAGAGGGCGGAGATATCGAAGCGCTTGCCGTAACAGCTCAGGATGATAAGACATTGGTTGTTGAACTCAGCAATCCATGTACTTATTTCGGAAGCCTTGCAGCTTTCGCAACATTAAGCCCGGTACAGCAGGCAACTGTTGAGGCTAATGGCGATGCATGGGCAACTTCCGCAGAGACTTATATCTCTAACGGTCCGTTCCATATCACAGAATGGGTACCAAATTCTCATATCACAATGAGCAAGAACCCATATTACTGGAATGCAGATGCAATCAAACTTGATAAACTGACATTCGCACTTATTGAGGATTCCAACGCAGCTTACAGCGCATATCAGTCCGGCGAGCTCCTTATGATTAAGGACGTTCCTACAGAAGAAATTCCAAGCTTTGAAGGACGCGAAGATTATTATGTAGAGCCGATCATCGGAACATACTATGTAAGCTTGAACCTGAATAAAGAGCCATTCAACATCAAAGAAGTACGTCAGGCATTAAGCCTTGCTATCGACCGTGATTATGTTGCTGGAACTCTGATGCAGGGTACTTATACAGCAGCTACAAGCTTCATGGGCCCAGGCTGGGTTGACACTGATGGAAGCGAGTTCCAGGCAAATGCTAATGAGGGAAAACCATACATGGATAACTCCGACTTCGAAGCAAACGTTGAAAAAGCAAAACAGTTACTGGCTGATGCTGGTTATCCAAACGGCGAAGGTCTCCCACAGCTTACTTACTCCACAAATGATACAGGTTATCATAAAGTTGTAGCTGAGTACTTACAGCAGGCATGGGCAGAAATCGGCGTTGATTTGAAGGTTGAAACTGTTGAATGGGCAAGCTTCACACCAATGCGTCGTAACGGCGATTATGAAATCTCCCGTAACGGCTGGATAGGAGATTACACAGATCCTTCCAACATGCTTGAACTTCTCTACTCCACAAACGGCAACAACGATGGTAAATACAACAATCCTGAATTTGATGCAGCAATTGACGAGTCCAGATCCACAGTTGATCCTGAAGCTCGTTCCGCAGCGCTTCATAAAGCAGAAGATATTATGATGGAAGATATGGCTTGTCTGCCAATCGCATACTATAATGACTTCTGGCTGCAGAGCGACAAGATTACAGGCGCTTGGCATTCCCCATATGGATACTGGCATTTTGAATATGCAGACATCGTAGAATAATTAAAGCAGTCAAATAAAGAAGAGGGCCTTGAAAATTCAGGGCCCTCGTTGTATAATCAAATCAAGAAAGGTATTCAGATGCAAAATCTGATGCCCTCGGTGTTTTGTTATTAAGAAATAGCATCACTTTGGACGGGTGGATGCTATTTCTTATTGTGCTGATCTATGTAAGTCAGTGCCGTGAGAATAACCAAAATCAAAGTAAGTATAACATAAAGTGCAGCGGCAAAATCCACAATTAACCGCACAATTCGACAAACTGTGGAAGAGAACTTATTATTGAAAATTTTTATAAAAAACATCTGCCCCGATTCCGTTTCAAGGAATCTCGGCAGATGTTTTTTTGAACCTTTATTTACGATTTGCGCGCATCCGCATTTTTGTATCGAGGATTTTTTTGCGCATACGGATACTTTTCGGAGTGATTTCGACAAGCTCATCATTTTCGATGAAGTCGAGGGCTTCTTCCAGGCTCAGAATCCGAGGCGGCGTCAGCTTGAGCGCTTCATCGGAGCCGGAGGCACGGGTGTTGGTTAAATGTTTGGCTTTGCAGACATTCAGTTCGATATCATCGCCCTTCGGATTCTGGCCGACGATCATGCCGCCGTAAACCCGTTCTCCCGGGCCAACGAAAAGAGTCCCCCGGTCCTGGGCATTAAACAGGCCGTAGGCCAGCGTTTCGCCCGATTCAAAGGCAATAAGGGAACCGGTCTGGCGATAGGCGATATCGCCTTTATAAGGGCCGTATTCGTTGAAGAGGGTATTTAAAATACCGTTTCCTTTAGTGTCTGTCAAAAATTCACCGCGGTAACCGATAAGGCCCCTGGACGGGATATTGAATTCCAGGCGGGAGTATCCGCCGCTGGCTTTGGACATACCGATCAGTTCACCTTTTCGGAGGCTCAGCTTTTCGATAACAATGCCGGTAAATTCATCCGGGACATCGATAACAGCGATTTCCATCGGCTCTAAAAGTTTTCCCTTTTCATCTTTTTTATAAATAACTTCGGCCTTGCTGACAGCGAATTCATAGCCCTCGCGGCGCATATTCTCGATTAAAACGGAGAGATGAAGTTCGCCGCGGCCGGAGACCTTAAAGCAGTCTGTGTTTTCGGTTTCCTCAACGCGAAGGCTGACATCCGTGTTTAATTCACGGAAAAGGCGGTCGCGCAGATGACGGGAAGTCACATATTTGCCTTCCTGTCCGGCCAGAGGACTGTCGTTGACAAGGAAGTTCATGGAGATTGTCGGCTCAGAAATTTTCTGGAACGGAATCGGTTCCGGATAATCCGGCGAGCAGAGAGTATCTCCGATGTGAATATCTGAAATACCGGAGATGGCAACGATGGAGCCGACGGTTGCTTTGTCAACTTCCACTTTTTCCAAACCGTCAAATTCATAAAGCTTGCTGATTTTAACCTTCCGGTTTTTCTCAGGGTCGTGGGCATTGACAATGACAGCATCCTGATTGACCTGAATTGTACCGTTGCTGACCTTGCCGACGCCGATACGGCCGACATATTCGTTATAATCGATAGTACTGATAAGCACCTGAGTTGCGGCATCCGGGTCGCCTTCCGGCGCCGGGATATGCTCGATGATCGTTTCAAAAAGCGGCTGCATATTCTGTCCTTCTTCTCCAAGCTCCAGCATGGCGATACCGGATTTTGCGGAAGCATAGACAAATGGACAGTCGAGCTGGTCATCGGATGCATCCAAATCAATCAGAAGTTCGAGAACCTCATCGATGACTTCATCCGGGCGGGCTTCCGGCCTGTCAATTTTATTAATGCAGACGATGATGGACAGCTCCAGCTCCAATGCCTTTTTAAGAACAAATTTTGTCTGAGGCATCGGCCCTTCAAAAGCGTCAACAACAAGAATGACGCCGTCCACCATTTTCAGGACACGTTCAACCTCCCCGCCGAAATCGGCATGTCCGGGAGTGTCGATAATATTGATTTTCGTATTTTTATAAAATACGGCTGTGTTTTTTGATAAGATTGTAATACCGCGTTCCCGCTCAATATCGTTGGAATCCATCACCCGTTCCTGAACGACCTGATTGCTGCGGAATACGCCGCTTTGTTTTAATAATTCATCCACCAATGTTGTCTTGCCGTGGTCAACATGAGCAATAATCGCAATATTTCGGATATCTTCGCGTTTGATTTTCATAATTATTTCAGTTCCTTCCAAATCCATTCATACATGTACTACTGACAACTTTTATATTTTACCATAATGCCACGGTTTTTCAAGAAAATTTATTAAGAAAAATATAATTGAATTCAGGAATTGGACGATTGCCGTCATTTTATGGGATTTCCTGTCGATGAATGATAATTTATTTCATCCGCGATTCATGCTAAAGTCATTTAAGAATTCGGTTCTAAATCTGTCTGGAATCGAATAAGTATATTAAACGAGATGAAAACTTGTAAATACAGAAAGGGGAACAAAAGGATGGCAGATAAGGTGCTGGATAATAATCAGGTAACAATCGTGGGGGTTGTGGATTCGGAGTTTGTGTACAGTCATGAGGTTTTTGGAGAAGGATTTTATGTGGTGGAAGTTGTTGTGCAGCGGCTCAGCAATATGGTGGATAGAATACCATTATTAATTTCCGAACGGCTGATTGATGTGACGGAAAATTACATAGGGCAGACGCTGGAAGCCCATGGCCAATTCCGCTCCTATAATAAGCATGAGGAGGGGAGAAACCGGCTGGTTCTTTCGGTGTTTGTGCGGGAAGTGGAGATTCTGGAGGAGGAGCCGGAAAATGTGAAGCCGAACAGTATTTTCCTGGATGGTTTTATCTGTAAGCAGCCGGTATATCGGATGACGCCTCTCGGACGGGAAATTGCGGACTTGCTTCTGGCGGTCAACCGGCCTTACGGAAAGTCCGACTACCTTCCGTGTATTTGCTGGGGACGAAATGCCCGGTTTGCGGGGAAATTTGAGGTAGGAACCCACATTCACCTCTGGGGGCGGATTCAGAGCCGTACTTATCAAAAACGGATTGAGGGCGACCAGGTAGAGCGGCGGACCGCTTATGAGATTTCGGTAAGTAAAATCGAATGTATTGAATAAAAGGATTGACGACATCTCAGAAATATGGTATTAACATACAATGAGGTGAATGTTGTGGAAAAAGGTTTAGTAAAGATATACTGTGGTGAAGGCCAGGGCAAGTCAACTTCCTCATTGGGGAGGGCGCTGGTGTGCGCCAGCGAAGGCAAAGAAGTATTTATGATACAGTTCTTAAAGGGAAGGCATACGGGGACTCTGGATTATCTGAAGCGGCTTGAGCCGGAGGTAAAGGTATTTCGGTTTGAAAAAATGAATCGCTATTATGAGGAACTTTCAGAGGAGGAGCAGCGGGAAGAGAGTATCAATATACTTAACGGCGTGAACTTTGCGAAAAAAGTATTGACGATTGGCGAGTGCGACGTCCTGATTTTGGATGAAATTCTTGGCCTCGTGGATTTGGGAATTCTGAATGTGGAAGATGTGATTCATTTAATCCAGGCAAAGCCGGAGGAGATGGAACTGATTCTTACAGGCAGGAATTTACCGGAGGAACTGGTAAACGAGGCGGACTATATTTCAAAGATTGGGATTGTAAAAAAAGCGGACAGCGAAGCCTAAAACCGACAGGGAATGGTTGACATTAAATGGCAGAAATGCTACTATCAAAGGTAGGATGAGAGCTGCCATGGTATATAAAATTCATAGGTAAATATATAGTGGGCCGGCAGATGCCGGCTCATTTTGTGCGAAGCATTTGACATGTGGGATGCCCGAATGAGCAGGGCTTTTCGGAATATAATATATCAATAAAGGCAGCATGGAAAAGACAAGGAGGTTCATTATGGCCATTTTTACAGGTGCCGGCGTAGCAATCGTGACCCCCATGAATCAGGATGGATTGGTAAATTATGATAAATTGGGAGAAATCATTGAATTTCAGATTGCAAACCACACAGACAGTATTATTATCACAGGGACAACAGGAGAAGCGTCCACTTTGTCGGAAGAGGAACATGTAGAATGTATTCGGTTTGCCGTAGATAAAGTGGCAAAACGGATTCCGGTCATTGCGGGGACCGGTTCAAATTGCACGCATACGGCGATTTATCTGACTCAGGAGGCAGAAAAGGCGGGAGCCGACGGCGCATTGGTAGTGACGCCGTATTACAATAAGGCAACTCAGAAAGGGCTTGTTCAGCATTTCACAAAAATTGCTCAAAATACAAGTCTGCCGATGGTTCTTTACAGTGTTCAGAGCCGTACCGGCGTCAATATTATGCCGCAGACAGTGGCTGAACTTTTCCACTCCTGCGAAAATATTGTTGCAGTTAAAGAAGCCAGCGGAAATATTTCCCAGGTGGCGGATATTTTGCAGATGACCCAGGGAGACATTGATATTTATTCCGGCAATGATGATCAGATAGTGCCGATTCTTTCCCTTGGAGGAAAAGGCGTTATTTCTGTATTATCAAATATTTGTCCGCAGGAAACCCATGATATTGTGGCAAAATTTATGGAAGGCGATATGGTTGGAAGCCGGGAGCTTCAGTTGAAGATGCTGCCGTTGATTCATGCTTTATTCTGCGAAGTGAATCCGATTCCGGTGAAGACGGCGATGAATCTGATGGGGATGGAAGTGGGCCCGCTGAGACTTCCGATGACACCGATGGAAGAGGCGAATAAAGCCCGGTTGATTCAGGCGATGAAAGATATGGGGATTCCATTGAAATAAGAAGTTGGAAAAAAGAGCTGTGTCAGATTTTTGACAATCTGGTGCAGCTTTTTAAGATAGTGTTTGAAATTGGAAAGCGAGGAATATCGGAATGGTAAAATTTATTATGCACGGGTGCAACGGCGCTATGGGCCAGGTGATCACACGGCTGGCAAAGGAAGATTCAGAGGCGGAAATCGTGGCGGGGATTGATATTCAGGATACTATGGATAACGGCTATCCGGTGTTTACAAACATCGATGACTGTGATGTTCCGGCCGATGTGATCGTGGATTTTTCCGTGGCAAAGGCCGTGGATGCGGTCGTAGATTATGCGGTGAAGCGTCAGATGCCTCTTGTTTTGTGTACAACCGG
>URND01000063.1 GCA_900549105.1 uncultured Eubacteriales bacterium | reverse complement strand
CTCAAAGCCCGCCACATTGCGGCTGCCCGGATTCTCCGGCGGGAAACAGAAGCTGTATTCCTTATCGCTGCCATACACATCTTTTCTAAGGCTTCCGGTGATACTGCGCATACAGGCAAACTTCGCTTTTCCTGTATCGTCTTTCCCAACAAACACACAGACCGGCTCGCCATGATACCGGGCCTCATAGAACAGCCCTGCCCGGAAGCACCGGCTGATAACCTCGCTGCTGATCCCACGTTTTTGCAGATAGGAAACGGCGGCGGTGGCGCACCGCCTGGCCCAGGGGAGGGAAAATGTTTTCTTTTCCGGTTCTTTCTTTTCCTGTTTTGCCTCCGCACTCCGGTAAGCCGGCGCCTGCTGGATTTCCCCGCCCACCAGCGCATGGACCGCATCCACCAGACCGTAGCCCCGGATCTGGATCAGGTAATCCAGGGCGTTAATGCTCCGCCCGCGGCTGTTCCAGTACCAGTACCTTTTCCCGGTCACATAGACCAGGCTGTCATGTTCCTTATGCCGGTAATTTGGCCCGTCGCGCTTCAGCACGCCCGGTTCATGGAACTGCAGGTATGCGAACAGGTCCGCCTCCCGTGCCTCCTGGATCTGCTCTTTGGTTACGCCGGGCATAGCGCCGGCACAGATTTTCGTTTCATCGTGCTCCGCCTCCTTCCTGTGATGAAATGAAAAAAGACGCCCGAAAGCGCCTAACAGCCGTACAGGTCATGGTTGACCTCGGCACGGTAATAGCTGTCCATTGTCGCCGGGGCATTATACAGCGCCGCCAGCAGGTAAGCCTTGATGTTCCCGACCTTTGTGGTGTTCCTGTCGATACAGTCAAAGACATACTCTAAGTGGCTGGAATTGATTTTCAGGAAACGTCCCTTTACCACCTCCCTGGGGAAATCATCCCCTGCGATACGGATATAGGGGCGTTTTGACAGGATCACTTCAAGCATAAGCTCAACCGCTTCATCCATACGCTCCCTGCCATACTGCTGGACCAGGAAGTTATACTCGATATTTTCTTTGATGATTTCACGGTATGCCTCTGCCAATCCTATCCGATCCATCCCATCCAACCCATCGGGGCAGCCTGCCGCCTCCGGTTCTGCCGGATAGATTGATTGATACGTCCTTGATATATCCGTTTTTGATTTTTTCGTTTTTAATGGATCAGTATTTAATTGTGCGGGATTTTCCTGTCCAGGTTCCCCCTGTTCAGGTTTTGCCTGTCCTGGATTTACCTGTCTTGGATTTTCCCGTTTAGGTGGAACGCCTGGTTTTTCGGCAGTTACCGGCTTTTCGTGGATCGTATATTCAATGTCTCCGAGCTGGCCGTTTTCATAGCGGAGGCGCTGTCTGGTGAGGTACCCGTGCCGTTCCAGCTCTTTCAGGGCGGTAGTGATGGAATCCACGCCGTCCTTGCAGATATGGGCAAGCCCCTTGGTGGTATAATCCCAATCCTCCGGCAGGGACAGCATGAGCGAAAGAAGCCCCTTTGCCTTTAAGGACAGCTCCGTATTGCGCAGGTGGTGGTTGCTCATAACGGTAAAGTCTTTTGTTTTTTCTACACGGAATACAGCCATTTCAAAGCCCCCTTTCTTTACTCATTCCGTTACAAGGCGCGGTCCCTGCGGTCATAGTGCAGATGGCCGCAGGAGACCTTCGCATGGTTTTTCAGTTTCACTTCGCCCCGGTCCTGGCTGTCTAAGAATTTCTGATAGCCGGCGTCCGTAAGGAACAGGCGCATCTTATCGCCCTTATCCCCGACAGGGGCATCACCCGAAAGCACGTCAAAGACGATCATGTGCTTTACCTCCGGGTCAAAACGTTCCAGGGCCATGATGTCATGCCCCTTTAATTTCTCCGCGCCGGACTGCTGCCTGGCCTCCGCAATCTTTTCCCCAATCGTCCGGGCCGGATAGGGCAGACGGTAATTCTTCTGAATGTCCCGCACCATATCCATGCCTTCGGCATCGGTCAGGGGACGCAGCTTCGCCATCAGGCTTTCTGCCGCATCCCCCTGTTCGGGGCTCTTTGTATACCGGGCAACCATGTGAAGCTCGTTCAGGACTTTGGCAAGACAGTCACCTTCGACCTGGAACAGCAGCCGTTTTTCCATTGCATTTAATATCATGTGAATCTCCTTCCTCTTAAAAATGGGTATGAAAAAAGGGCGTCCACCTGTTAAAGTGAAACGCCCACGGCAATCAGCGGCCAGGCAATACACCGGGCCGCTGGCACTATGAAATTTTGTCGTTAATGAAACAGCCTCCTTTTTTTGATATTTTTCTCGTCAGATTTCAACTTGGAAAAGGAATTGAATAAATGACGGCAAACGCGTGAACCCCTTGAAAATAAAGGCTTTTTCCGTTTGTCGTTATTATACCGTAACGGCATTACTCAGCTTCCATCATGCATGCCATTGGTATTCCCGACCAATATATTATGGCCCGCGGAGGCTGGTCTACAGATGGCGTCATGAAATCTGTTTACCGAAATGTTATCGATGAGCAGACTATTAAAATGAATCGCCGTATTAATGACCACTTTAAATCCATGCAACACGATATATCACACGATTTTTCAGAACCTCTATAAATAAAGGACTTTTAGGGAATTGTGAAACTGTTCAATTCCCGTCGGGTGCATTTTTTAATTTCATCAGAAAAACCAACAAACACCGATAAATGCTGAGTTTGTCGGTGTTTTGTTTTATTTTTGAAGTATAATATATTTGTTATTTTTATTTATTTTCTCAGGAATTTTGAACTTTTTAATTGACTTCATAATTGCAGAATGTTATAGTCAATATGTACCCAGACAGCCGGGGGACGTGCTTTTATCCCGTTCTGAGTTCTTTCAGAAGGGGGTGGTTCTTATGAGTACATATGAAGAGTTGAGCTTAATTATAAGTGTTTTCTTACTAATTATAGCCATCCTAAATTATACAAAAAAGAAATAGCCGTCCTGCTCCTGCCAAAGCTTAGGACGACCATTTCAATCAAATAATCTTTCGCCGGGACGGGTGATATGCTCACCTTCCGGTTGTCTGCTTAACTACATTATAGACAAAGCCGATAATATTGTCAAATAATTATTTTACATTCGGGGGGTAAATCAAAATGAGTATAGGAAGCAGAATCAAAGAATTGCGCATACGACAAAATATGACACAGGAAGAACTTGCCAGAATCATCGGAGTAACCAAAGGCGCTGTCGCCAATTACGAAAATGAAGTCAGTTCTCCAAAAAGTGATTTAATGTATAGACTCTTTGATGCCCTGGAATGCGATGCAAATTATTTATATCAGGATGCTATGAATCTGAATATTTATGAAAATAGGGCTACTCCGGAGGAATTTGAGAATATAATAAAAAAATATCGTAATCTGGATGATTATGGAAAAGAAACCATCGCTATAACTTTAGAACGAGAAAACGAACGAAGCAAACAACTGAAACTGCGTTTAACTGCATACGAAAAGGCCCTAAAAGAATTAAATCTCCGCCGGAACGGGTGAAATAAATTCACCCTCCGGCTTGTTTTATATTCATTTATCAATCTTAAAATGCATGGGCGCTGCACCAAATCACCCGATAATCGCCGTTGGATAGCCGCTCCGGCGAAGTCTTTGCTCCATGTTCCGGGCTTCTGCCAGGCTTCCAAAGCTTCCCACTTGGACACGGTAATAACCGCCGCCCTCCGAAATGAAGGCCGGATAATTCTGGCTTAGAAGCCTGTCAAGCATCTCTCTGGCGTATTCTTCATTTCGAAAGGCTCCCGTTTGAACCGTGTATACCCGGCCCATCGTGCCCGAAGGTCCTATACCGATTGTTTCCAGAATACCATCCGCAATCCCCTGGGCAATCGCCTGAAAATTATCGTCAAACAACTGATTATCGATATCTGAATTAATGAATCCCGCCTCCACCAATATGGCCGGCATTTGAGTTCTCCGCAGCACTGTAAGATTTGGCCGTTCTTTCACGCCTAAATTTCGGAAACCAATATTTTCGAGCTGCCTGTTCACATTCTCCGCCATCTGATTTTTGATTCCGCTGGCATCATAAACCAGGGTTTCCACGCCGGATACTTCATTCGGCCTTGGAAATGAATTGCGGTGAATGGATACAAAAAAATCAGCGCCGGCATTATTGGCCTCCCTTGCCTTCTCACTCGGCGATTCATAGACATCTGTAGTCCGGGTGTATTCAACATCCAGCCCGGAATTCTCCAGAATCCGTCCCACAGCCAGCGCCAGTTCCAATACATCATCCTTTTCCTGCCGTCCATTATAAACGGCTCCCGGGTCGCGTCCGCCATGTCCCGCATCAATCACAATTTTATAAGCCATAAAAACTCCAAAGGTTCTTTCTATCTATCCTATGCAGTTTTATTTCAATCGTTTCTCAATCGCTTCAACCACTGTGCGCAGCACCTTAATCCGGGCATAAAGCTTATCATTGCCCTCAACAACAATCCATGGGGCATAGGTTGTGGACGTGCGAAGAATCATTTCATCCACAGCTTTCGTGTATTCATCCCATTTTTCCCGGTTCCGCCAGTCTTCATCGGTAATCTTCCACTGTTTATTCGGATTCTCCATCCGCTCTTCAAACCGTTTTTTCTGCTCCGCCTTATCGATGTGGAGCCAGAACTTCAAAACAATAGCTCCGGCATCCGCCAATTGGGCCTCCATCCGGTTAATCTCATTGTAGGCCCTGCGCCACTCATCTTCCGTACAGAAGCCCTCAATCCGTTCTACCATCACCCGGCCATACCATGTCCGATCAAAAATTGCCACATGGCCCGCCTTTGGCATGTGATTCCAAAACCGCCACAAATAATGATGGGCTTTCTCAATATCATTCGGCGCGGCTGTCGGTATAACCTCATAGCCTCTCGGGTCCATTGTTTTTGTCAGCCGGTGAATCGCGCCGCCCTTTCCTCCGGCATCCCAGCCTTCAAATCCGATAACCACCGGTATCCGCCGCCTGTAAAGTTCGCTGTGCAGCAAGGCCATCCGCTTCTGCAGATCTGCCAGTTCTTTTTTATAGACACTCTTCGTCAGAGATTTTGACAGGTCAACCGCATCCAGCACAGAAGAACCGAAGGATATTTTACCGGCCTCTTCAGCAATTTCCGGTACAGGCATAGTTTTTTCTTTGGCCTGTTTCGCCTCTTTTGCTTCTTCTTTTGCCAGCCGGTCTGCAAAAATATCCACAACCGTAGAAATGATTTTTATTTTGGCGTATTCTCTGTCAGTGGCCTCCACAATCGTCCATCGCCCGAAGGATGTATCTGTCTTTTGAATCATTTCTTCAAAAGCTTCCTGCCAGTCGTCATAAGCTTTATTATGCTTTTTATCTTCCTCGGTCACACGCCAGCTGGTCGCTTTATTATCCTCTAAAGCCTGAAAACGTTTTTTCTGTTCTTTTTTGGAAATGTGGAGGAAAAATTTAATAATCAGCATGCCGTCTCTGGCCAGTTCCTGCTCAAAATTCAAAACATCATTATAGGCATTTTCTGTCTTTTCGCGATTTTTCCGTTTTTCCGCCCGCTCTTCCACAATTTTTGTATACCAGCTTCTGTCAAAAAGATGAATCCGTCCGTTTTCCGGAAGTTTCGTCCAAAAACGCCAGAGATAAGGCCGCATCTTTTCCTCTTCGGACGGCTTCTGAATCGTATAGACTTTAAATCCCCGCGGGTCCATCGGCTGAATCAGCTCATTAATCATCGTGCCCTTGCCCGATGAACCAAAGCCCTCAAACAAAATCACCACCGGGACTTTGTAATCCTTTAATTTCCGCTGCAGCAGGGACAACTGAGGCTCCAACTGCTCCATCAGTACCTTACATTCCTTTTTGGACATTTTCTTCGAAAGATTAATTTTTTCCAGCATAAACTACCTTCTTTCCATGATTTTTTTTAGTATTCCCCTTAAAAAACAATTTAAAAAGAAAAAAACCAGGATTCCCGTCATTCGGAACCCTGATTTACAATTCTCCTCAGAAATATTTCTTATTGCCCCACAGATTACTCTTTTTCAGTTCAACATACTCGCTGTATGCCTTTTCGAGTATCTGTTTCTCATTCGTAAACTTTAACAAATGATAAGCCTCGTGATATTTGTAATACCCTGAGTCCACAAAATATTCTTCACGCTGTGGTCTGCTATGATAACTGTCGGACATCATCAGATACCAGTGTACGTCTTTTACAATTAAATCCTGTGCGGTATTAAAGGTATATTGACTTTTTCCCACATATTTAATAATCGAAGCGCTGACCCCAGTCTCCTCACGTACCTCCCTGATAGCTGTTTCTTTATATTCTTCACCTTCCTCAACAGTTCCTTTTGGCAAAACCCATCCTTCATACTTATTCCTGTAATTTTTATAAAGCAGAAGAATCTTGCCTCTGAATATAACCACACCGCCGCAGCTTGTTGCCTCTGTCATGGCTGTACCTCCATTTTATGGTGTGTTTCCTGACATAAGTATACAACCATTTAAAGATAAATACAACCTTAAATTATTGCGCCAGATAGGCCTGGAGCACGGCATTGGCCACAGGCAATGCGCTTTCATAATATCCTTCATCATTTTCCACAAGAACACAGATGGCAATCTGAGGCTGTTCCGCCGGCGCATAACCGATAAACCAGGAATTATCCCCTTTGCCGCTGACCTCGCCTGTTCCCGTTTTGCCCGCCACCGAATATCCGTAGCCGGACAGGGATGTGGCCGTACCATAACTGACAACCGCCTCCATAAGCTGAGCGAGCTGGTCTGCTTCCTGGGTTGTGAGTACCTGCCCATAGGAGTCCGGCATGTATTTTTTAACCCGGTGTCCGCCGCCGGATGTCTCCACTGCGTCTACCATATAAGGTTTCATCATATTTCCGCCATTGGCAACCGCCGATGCTATCATCACCATCTGCAGCGGCGTTACCTGTGTATGCCCCTGTCCGATGGCCGTCGCCGCTGTCTGCCAGTCCGTATCATCCGCTGCCAGACTGAACAAACTCTTTGTGTGCGGTATTTCCGTAGGAAGCTCCGCATTGAAAAACAGGGATTCACACGTATCTTTCAGCAAATTATCCGGCAGTCTCAAACCGATATTGCCGAAAGAGGAATTGCAGGAATAGGCATAGGAATCCGTGAAATTCTCCGTGCCGTGTACTGTCTGATCAAAACAGGTTATATAGTCTTCGCCTCCCAGATTAATCTGACCTTCACAGGTATAATTGTAATTGTTGTAATCCGCCCCGGAACGGATATAAGCCAGAGCTGTCATCGTCTTAAAAATAGAGCCCGGAACAAAAAGGCCAAAGGTCGTTTTATTCAGAAGACTGTCATTATTTTCCTCCGCAACAATGGATTCATAATCCTGCACTAATGTATTCGGGTCATAATCCGGTTTGGAAACCATCGCAAGAATCCGGCCTGTCGCCGGTTCAACGGCAATAACCGCCCCGTCATTATAACCAAGCGCATTGTAGGCAACCTCCTGTAGTTTTGCATTCAGGGTTGTCACAACCCGGTCGCCCTGATTTTTCTGTCCCCGGATATCCTGAAGGGCATTTAAAATCGGATTGCCGTTGGATTGAAGCATATAAAAATTCTGCGACAATTCAATGCCCGACTGGTTTATCGCGGAGGTTCCCACCGCATGGGAGAAAATCCGCCCCATCGGATAGTACCGGGTCTCATTGCCGTTTTCATCAACCAGCGTTTCCGCCAGCACTGTACCGTCACTGGATACAATATCCCCCCGGACAATCGTATCCGCAAAAGAATTTACACGCACATTGTAAGCGCTGTTGATGACATTCTTGCTGACAAATGCATTGAAATAAACAAAGTAGCCGATCATTAAAACAAATAAAAAGGCAAACACATAGGTTACCGCCAAAATTTCCGGATTCTGGCTGCGGCGTTTTTTACGCACCGCCTTCCGCTCCCGGAGTTCTTCCGGCGTCAATCTCAGTTTTTTAACCCGGCGTTTTCCCGGAACTTCCTCCTCCGATATTTCTTCCTCCGTCTCTTCAGGAATCGGCTCCGCTTTCAGCCGCTGACGCCTTACGCGGCGTTCCGGCCTTTCTTCCGCCTCATTCTCCGGAATTATCTCCTCATCAAAAAAATTCATCCCGTCAAAATCCGGCTCAAAGTCCGGCTCAAACTCAAAATCTTCACCGTCATTTACAGGCAGATCCCGGAACACCTTTGTCTCCCCCATCGAGTCCTTCGGAATATCTCCGGAACTTTTTCTGACGGATTCATTTGGCAAATCATCAATATTTATTTTACGGACGCTCTTCTTCGTCGTCTCGCTCTTCTTGTCTCGCTTCAAGAATACGCACCTCTCTCTGTCGCAGCAGGTAAAGTCCCTGAATGACTGCAAAGATTATAATTGTTGATAATACACTGCTTCCACCATAACTAATCAACGGCATGGTAACGCCCGTATGAGGAATCAGCTTTGTCACTCCGCCGATGCAGAGAAATAATTGAATACCATAGGATGTGCTGAGCCCCATTGCCACTAATTTATAAAACGGTTTCACTAATTGCAGAGAAATATTAATAAACATCAAAAAGCAGCTAAAATAAACCAAAATCAGACAAATGGCAAATAAAGCCCCCAATTCCTCCGATATCGCTGAAAAGACAAAGTCGCTGACAACAACAGGAATAGTATCCGGCTTGCCCTTAAACAAGCCCATGCCGAACCAGCCTCCGGTGCCTATGGCAAACAGGGACTGGGCAATCTGATATCCCGCATCGTTATAATTTCCCCAGGGGTCGCTCCAGGCAACCACACGGGTTTTTACATGGGCGAAAAGTTTATAAGCCACCACAGCGGCGGCGGAACCGGCTCCCAGCCCCAACGCCATATATCTGAACTGGCGCGTTGCCACATAGAGCATCACCAGATAGGTCACAAAGAAAATCACGGCGGCGCCGAGGTCCCTTTCGACAACAAGCACAAGCACATAGGCGGCTGCCGTCGTAATAACAATCTTCTTAAAACTGGTGTCCCTTGCCAGCATGGCCGCCACAAAGAAAACAAAGATAATCTTTGCCAGCTCTGACGGCTGAAGGCTGAAACCTCCGATAGAAATCCAGTTTGTCGCACCATACATGCTTTTTCCCAGTACGAAAACCGAAGCCACCATTAAAAAACCGAAAACGCCTAAAAATATGCCCCACCGGTCCACCATCCGCACGCGAAGCATGAAAGCCGGAATGGCAAGGCTGACACAGGCGGCCGCCACAGCAATGGCAAACTGGCGCACTGCCATATCAAAATCCAGCCGCGTCAGAATGACAAAGCCAACCATCAGAAGATAGCACATATTATTGACGATCAGCCGGGAAGCATCTTTATAAACTGTGCCGTAAATAATCAGTGTCGTAAGAAATAATACAAACTGGGCGCCGTAAAAATACAGCATTTTCACATCTTTTGTCATGAGATAAATAATCAGATAACAAATAAAATGGATAAGAAACATTAATACATTCTGAGTCGTATAAACGCTTCCCCGGTCATATTCATGGCGGTCACTGAACACAGTAAAACATTTCATCGCATAGGAAGCTGCCAGAATCGCCAATATATATTTTGACACATGAATAATGACATTGACCATATTAATCCATCAACTCCTCACTCTATCCCACGGGTGAAATGACCCCGGGTAAAATCTTTAAGGACATTTTTCTCCGGCCGCCCTTCTCTGTAAATCGATACAAAACTCTGGAGCAGAGTCTTCATCTGGGCCTCTGTTTCCATAATAAAATGAATACGCACAGAGGACGGGGCCAGTTCAAAAATTTCTTTCTTCTTATCAAACAGCATTGTCGGAAGCCCGTTATATATTTTGTTATAACAAAACTCACATTCATTATATACATAAAAATGTTTGTGCTGCCTATCGGTTAATTGTATCATTTCCGGCTGTTTTGTACAACCGCCCCGTGTCTTTTTTACACATTGGGCAGAAATCATAAGCTGCTGATGTCCATAGACGATAAGTTCCATATCGGTACAGCCCAGTTGCTTAAGTTCTGAATAATTCAATTCCACCGGCGCTGTCAGCTCCACTGCTCCAAGCCCTGTCAGAAAATCTTTGGAACGCCGATTCATACTGTAAATACTCGAATCAAACATGAAATTTGCCTTAGGGAATATAGATTTCACCAATAAAAAGGCTTCTATATGCCGTACCAGCCAGCCGTCCGCATAAACTTCGGCTGCTTTGATATAAGCTGTCAGTTTATCTCTGTCCCTGTCCCGGATAATTCCCGGCAGAGAGAAATATACAGTCTTCCCCGCAAGCTTCAGCCGTCGGGCCGTCACAAAATCCTCCTGCACCGCTTCGTGAAGCTCCACATAAACCCGGTTCACTTCGCTGATTTCCGCCAGCATCCGTCCCCGCTTCAGAGTATCCGCCCCGGTCAGCATCACATGAAGTTCAGGAATATTCTGATTCGCATTACCTGCTTTTGTCCCCTGCCCTTTTGCTGTCAACTGAGAGGCCGGAGAGGCCCCGCTCCTTTTATATTTTTTCAGGCAGGCATTTTCGAGGGCCTCAAGTCCACGCCGCCGCAGCACATTCAGCTGTTGGTTCGGCACAAAACAAAGGTTGTCGGTTTCAACTTCCAGTTTATCAAAGGCAAAGGCCGTACTTCCGGTTTTTAGAATCGGTTTTCTTAACATTTCCTCCGTCATCAGCTGATTTTTTGCCGTCTCTGCCCTTTCTCCTTCCAGGGAAATTGAAATATCTCCCCAGGTTAAAGTGAGCTTAACAGGAAAATCTTTCATAACCCTTAATGTTCCTTGAATATTTTCTTTCAATTCCCGGCGCAGATATTTCTCTTGAAGTTCCTCAATCAGCGAAGGGTTCCTCATTCGAAAGACCGTAGTCCCCGGAATAAGCTTTCGCTTCGCTCCGCCATTTTTGCCGCCGGCCGGTTTGAAAAATCCTTTTTCAGGCACTGACTGATTTATTGTCCATTCCAACATTTTTTTGCCGTCTTTTTCGCGGATTTCAAGAACATCTCCCGGCTTCAGCTCCGTACAGGCGCGAATGTCCCCTTTTTTTGTCACAATGCCTGCCGGAACTCCCATATGGTTTGGCCGCTCCGTACACATCATATCTGCTCCGTTGTTCTGATGGAGATAACCGCCGGAGAAGCCTCCCCGGTTATATAAATCCATAAGCCGCTCTACATCCTTTGCATCCACCTTGAATTTATCCCGGCCATATTCCAGATATAAATCCCTGTAACAGCGATATAAAAAGGCCGTCAAAGCCGCATATTCCGGTTTCTTCATCCGTCCCTCAATTTTAAGGGAATCCACACCGCAATCCGCCAAATCCGGAATATCTGAAAGTGCGCACATATCCTTCGGACTGAGCAGGTAGCAGCTCTCCTTTTCGCCTTCTATCTGATAAGGCAGACGGCACGGCTGAGCGCATCTTCCCCGATTGCCGCTGCGGCCGCCAATAAAACTGCTCATCAGGCACTGGCCCGAATAGCAATAGCAAAGGGCCCCCTGCACAAATACTTCCAGCTCCATTTTTGTATGCTGCCGTATTTTTTTAATCTCTGCCAGAGAAAGCTCTCTGGAGAGTACAATCCGCTCCATCCCCTGGCTTTCCAGCCATTTTGTCATCTCCACACCGGTGGCGGTCATCTGAGTACTGGCATGTACCGGAAGTTTCGGAAAACTCTGCCGCAGCATGGACAGAAGTCCAAAATCCTGAATAAGCACACCATCCAGTCCCTCTTCATAATAGGGATTTAAGAAATCGTAAACCATCCCTTCAAGTTCACTATCTTTGAGCAAAGTATTCAATGTTAAATATATCTTTTTATTGTGAATATGGGCATAATCGATGGCCCGCTTCAAATCCTCCTCATTCGGATTGTCCGCATAGGCTCTGGCGCCAAACCGGCTGCCGCCCATATAAACCGCATCCGCCCCGGCATGAAAGGCCGCCTTCATACCGTCCAAAGAGCCGGCCGGAGCTAATATTTCAATCGATTTTTCCAGGTGCATTTACATTTCTCCCATTTTCCTGTCTATGAAACCAGAAAGACGGGAAACTCAACATTTCCCGTCCGACAGTCGTTTTATTGTTTCTGATATGCTCTGGTTTCCAGCTTGACAATCTGCTTCTGCAAATCATTAATCTCCGCTTTCAGCCGTTCAATTTCTTTTTCAGCTTCCTCCAGATGAATCTGAGCGCCGATCAACTCATGCTTTAAGTCGTATTCCGTCTTATCCTTTTCCTCTATATCGGCTTCCAGCATCTCCACCTGTTTTTTGGCCTTATGATAGTCATCGGCCATATTTAATTCCAGCAATGTCTTCTGCATATCCATGCTCATCCGCCGATAATTTGGAATCTGATCCATCTCTTCCATCTTATTATTTATGTACAATGCAATCTTCTGCAAATATTCTTCACTCTCATAGCCGCTCAGCGTATAAACTTTGCCGCCAATTAACACCTGTATATCTTTTTTCGCAGCCATCTTTCTCCCTCCAGTCCGCAATTGCTATATTTATTATAATCGCTTCAATGGACAAAAACAAGAGTAAATCTTATGAAAGGCACTTACTTTTCTCCGACGGGCAGTCCGAGATGCCTGTAGGCCGCCGGCGTCACCATGCGCCCCCGCGGCGTCCGCTGCAGAAAGCCGTTTTGGAGCAGATAAGGCTCATAAACATCCTCCAGCGTTCCCCCATCTTCGCCAATCGAAGCCGCCAGCGTATCCAGCCCGACCGGGCCGCCGCCAAACTTTTCAATCATTGTCCACAGAATATTCCGGTCCACTGAATCCAGGCCATACCTGTCTACCTCAAGGATGTCCAGCACTTCTCTGGCAACACTCTCCGTCACCCGGCCGTCATATTTCACCTGGGCATAATCCCGGACCCGCTTTAAAAGCCGGTTTGCCAGTCTCGGCGTTCCCCTCGAACGGCGGGCCAGTTCCATCGCCCCTGCGGCATCCATTTCCATATGAAGCACATCGGCCGAACGAAGAATAATCCTGCTCAGTTCCTCCGGAGAATAAAATTCCAGCCGCTGAATCACGCCGAAACGGTCCCTCAGCGGCGCAGTCAGCATTCCGGCCCTTGTCGTCGCGCCAATCAATGTAAACTGGGGCAAATCCAGGCGGATGGAACGGGCTGTCGCCCCCTTGCCAATCACAATATCTATGGCAAAATCTTCCATAGCCGGATAAAGTACTTCCTCCACCTGCCGGTTCAGGCGGTGAATTTCATCGATAAAGAGAATATCCCCCTGGGACAGGCCGTTTAATATGGCCGCTATCTCCCCCGGCCGCTCGATGGCAGGCCCGGAGGTAACCTTCATATGAACCCCCATTTCATTGGCAATAATACCTGCCAATGTGGTTTTCCCAAGTCCCGGCGGACCATAGAACAACACATGGTCCAGCGCCTCATCCCGCTGCTTTGCAGCCTGGATATAAATATCCAGCACCTCTTTAATCTTTGGCTGGCCGATATAATCCTTCAGCCAAACCGGCCGAAGATGATTTTCTGTTTTAATATCTTCTTCAATAAATTCCGTTGTTATAATTCTTTTATTCATCTCACCATGCCTCTAAAAGGTTAACATCTGTTTCAAAGCGAGTTTCAATAAGGTTTCGCTGTCCGTCTCCGGCGATGCATCCGCCTTCTGCACTGCCCGGAAAGCCTCTGTCTCCGAATACCCCAAAGCAACCAGCGCCATAATGGTTTCCTTCTCCGCGCCGCTTCCCCCGTGGGACACATCCGCATCCGCCTCCGGACTTGCCTGAAACATATCTTCCAGTTTAAGTTTGTCTTTTAATTCGATAATCAGTTTCTGGGCTGTCTTCGGGCCGATGCCCGGCGCTTTGGCAATTGTCTTCGAATCCCCGGACATAACGGCAAAACGGAATTCATTCGGCGAAATCCGGGACAGAAGTCCCAATGCCCCCTTCGGTCCGATGCCGCTCACCCCAATCAACAGTTTAAATATTTCCAAATCATCCCTGGTTAAAAATCCATACAGGGTCAACTGGTCCTCACGGACATACATATACGTATATATTTTTATATCCTGCCCTATCGGAGGCAGATTTTCCAGAACAGACAGCGGGGTATAAATAAGATAGCCAATCCCCTGATTGTCTAAAACCACATAATCTGTCCCTGTCTCAATAAGACGCCCTTTCACAAAAGCAAGCATTTTATTTTTCCTTTCTCAGTTTCTCCAAACGTTTTTTCATATCCTCCAAAGATTTCGCATATCTGCTGGACTTTAAATTCGGATAAGCGCTCATATGATGACGGAATACCGCCCGATATTTGAGCCGGATCTCTTCATACCGATTTACAAGGGCAGACAGCTTATCTTCCAGTTCTTCCCGGTATTCACTGATTGTCCCCGTCAAAGGAATATTTTCGAGGTACTCTTTCCGTTCCTCCCACTGTTCTCTCAGACGGGATACCATATAGGCCGGCGACAATTCCCGGTATTCCTGGCCCAAATTATGAATATCCAGAAACTGGGAAATATCTTCCCGGATATTTTCCATTTTCTCCAGTGTTTTTTTGATATCCAGCGTAGCTACAACCGTATTCACAAAATCCCCGGAAAAAACAACAATAAATATACCGCCCAGTACCTGTCCGGCGGTTTTCGGCAGTTTATCTATAAGTTCCAATACCGCCGGATGCAGGATATACACCATCACAAGCGAAAAAAATCCCCAGAAGAGGGATACTTTCAGACAGATCCTGCCCTGAATATTGAATTTTTCATTGCTGTAATCCCACCATGTGGCCGCAAAAAGCCGCTCCATCATCCAGGATGTGAAAAATTCCAGGATAGTCGGAAACACAACGCCGCCGATATAGACGAGCCATAAATCCTCTTTCAGGGGATAAAGGGTCAGATAGACAACCAGCGCACCGCAGCCGTAAATCGGAATATAGGGGCCCATCAGAAATCCACGGTTAATCCACTTTCCGGCTTTTATAGAACAGAAGGAGCTCTCCCAAATCCAGCCGCAAACACAATAAATAATAAAAAACCATAAAATATGATAAAAATCCGTATGCAAATTCAAATAGCCATGCCTCCATGAAGTTTAGTTTCATATGGGTATACTATACACGATTTTATTCCAAAAATCAATTTACGAAACCCTTTTTTTCGGTCTATAATAGAAACATAAAAACATCGATGAAAAGGAGCAGACATCATGCAGACACGCACCCAAGCCTTTCCAAATAAATATTTTACAGACGAAGATATATTGAAGGGGGAATCTCCTGTTTTTCTGGACATTGAAACCACCGGATTTTCTCCCGATGTATCCGCCGTTTTTATGATTGGCTGCGCTTATGCGGAGGCGGATAAATTCGTTCTCATCCAATGGCTGGCAGACACCCTGGAATTATCGGGAGAACGGGACATCCTGACTGCCTTCTCCGAATGGCTTCAGCAGTATACCGCCTGCCATGAAAAGCCATGCCTGATTACCTACAACGGGCAGAATTTTGACCTTCCCTTTCTTAAAAGCCGTTATATCCAGTGCGGGCTTTCTTCCCCGCCGGATTCTCTGAACCTGAAATCCATTGATTTATACAGGGGATTTTTGCCGCTAAAAGCCTTTTGGCCCGCCGGAAATATGAAGCTGAAATCAATGAGTTCATTGGCCGGTTACTCCTATAATGGGGCGCCGGAAGGCCGTCAACTGATTAAAGCCTATCATCAATACATAAAAATAAAAGATTCAAAAACAATGAATCTTTTATTTCTTCATAATAGCGATGATTTAAAGGCTTTAGCTTCCCTTCTGCCGCTGCAAAACTACAGCCGCCTTTTTGCTGGCGCTTATACCATAGCCGGACTCAGCCCTGCGGAACACGCTCTTTCCTTTTATCTGAAACCGGAAGTATTTCTGCCTGTACCTGCAACTTTCTCAGCTTTTGACTGCTCCCTATCGGTTCAGCCCGAAAAATGCCGCCTGCATGTTCCATTATATGAACGGGGGCTGCGCTACTATTACAGCGATATTAAAAATTATGTATATCTGCCGGAGGAAGATTATGCCCTCCATAAATCCATGACCGCTTATATCGATAAAAACCACTGGCAAAAGGCGCGCCCGGAAAATTGTTATACCTGGTTTCTCCCGGATGAAGCCTTCCTGAATCAGCCGGAACGTCAGCGGGCTTATGTACAGATGATTTTCCGTTTATTTGGTTTTCTTCGATAAAAAGCGTTTCAATAGAGACTCGGGATTCAGCCGTTCCCG
The DNA here is from genome assembly GCA_900549105.1 of uncultured Eubacteriales bacterium. Classification (GTDB taxonomy): domain Bacteria; phylum Bacillota; class Clostridia; order Lachnospirales; family Lachnospiraceae; genus Frisingicoccus. Next base: position 634 of record URND01000063.1, on the reverse strand, counting down.
GACATCCTGGGACATGGCTTCAATCTCTTCTTCCGCCTCCGACTCACTGTTATACCCGCTTTCACAGCGTATCCGCGCATCCCGCATCTGCTTTATCAGCTTTCTGCGATAGCCGCTCTTTCGCGACTGGGCCAGAAAGCTGTCATAATCCTCATGAAAAATCCATGGCATATCACTGCAGATTTTCTCATAGAGCTTTGATGCCGACTCCGAACTGCCTTTTCCCCGAATATCCACACGTACAGATTTAAAATCCGTATCATAGACAATCATTTGAACCTCTGTCGCCGCTTCCTCCTGATGGGTATCTGCCTGAAAACAGCCAATCATACGATTTCTGGCAAGCACCCGGCTGGAACCGCCGCCGTAAACAGGTACCATAAGATAATGTCGGGTCATAACAACCTGGCCCGGAATTGACATCTCAATATTCCCGGACAATTCGGCAATAAACTCCCGGCGTTCCCCCGGCTCCAGATTTTTCAAAATGCGCCGTTCATAATTAAAAGCCCGGAACACTTCATATACGCCGTACAGCACAATAACACCGCTGGCTATCAGGCCGCAGATATAGGCCGCCTTTGAGCCTGCATCGTACTCTTTGAACATCTCCACCAAAATTGCCTGGAAAATA
>URND01000062.1 GCA_900549105.1 uncultured Eubacteriales bacterium | reverse complement strand
ATGTGTTAAGCACGCCGCCAGCGTTCATCCTGAGCCAGGATCAAACTCTCATGTTTGTGTCCTTCACTTAACGAGGTCTTTCACGAGTTTAGTGAAGACCAACCTCCCGACCCTTAGCGAGATGCGTCTGCATCGAGCTTAGTGGAGGGAGATTTCCTTGTTAAGTATAATCCTAACAGAATGACAACTAGCTGTTATCTTCCCGTTTTTTACTGTTTTGGAGTGCCTTTCGGCACCGTTCATTGAAAATGTTTCTCTTTGAAACTTTTCGGGATTGTTTTATTGTTTAATTGTCAATGTTCGTCTTTTTTGATGTTGCAATCTTCTGTCGTGCAACTTCTTTATACTAGCACAACTTTCGATTTCTGTCAACATCTTTTTTGGTTTTTCCAAACTTTTCTGTTTGGAAACGGAGAAGGAGGGATTTGAACCCTCGCGCCGCTATTAACGACCTACTCCCTTTCCAGGGGAGCCCCTTCGGCCTCTTGGGTACTTCTCCAAGTATAGCAGAATCAAAATTCTTTATTGTGTTTTCTTATACCTTATCGCGCAGCCCTTGATATGCAGGATGCCCGACTGGGTATAAATCTCCGTTCATCCAAGTTCAACAACATTTCGCTAAGATTCGCGGAACACGCTTTACGCCAAACCGAAAACAATTCGTTAAGCGCTCGCGCAACGGAGAAGGTGGGATTCGAACCCACGGCCCCTTTCGGAGTCACTGGTTTTCAAGACCAGCTCCTTAAACCACTCGGACACCTCTCCAAAACAGTGCTTTAATAGTTTATCAGGTCTTTCTATGCTTGTCAAGCATTTTTTCTCATCCGCACAATTTTCTTCGTTCTTTATTTATCGCCAAACGGCAATGATTATAATATCATCAAGCCCTGTATATGTCAACATTTTTTTGACACTTTTTTCCCTTTCTACAGCGCAAAATTTTACCCCCTAAATATAGTGTTTTCCTGCCTGTATAAACACCAATTCAGAGGGCATTTTTCACAATTTATCTCTGGCCGATTTTGAGATTCGGCACTGCATTCAAATCCAATCCATGGCGTGTTCCCGCAAGATATTCATAATAAGCCGCACAGCCGATCATTGCCGCATTATCCGTACATAGAATCGGTGATGGATAATAAAATTTAAGTCCTGCAGCTTCACACCGTTCCTTCATCGCCTGCCGAAGCGCCGAATTGGAAGCAACTCCTCCAGCCAGGGCCACCTTGTCCATGCGGTACATTTTTGCCGCCTCAATGGTATGACTGACAATAGCATCCACCACTGCATCCTGAAAAGAAGCCGCCACATCAGCACGACAAATTTCCTGGTGTTTCATCTCGCAGGAATTGATGTAATTCAGCACCGAAGATTTCAAGCCGCTGAAACTGAAATCCAGCGGTGCGTCCGCCACATGGGCCCGCGGAAAGGCAATGGCCTTCGGATTTCCTTCTTTAGCCAGCTTGTCAATTTTGGGGCCTCCCGGATAACCCAGTCCTATGGCTCTTGCCACTTTATCGAAAGCCTCCCCGGCGGCATCATCCCGTGTTTTTCCAAGAATCTCATATTTACCGTAATCCTTAACCATCACCAGATGGGTATGACCTCCGGAAACAACCATTCCGAGAAAAGGCGGCTCCAAATCTTTATTTTCAATATAATTTGCAGAAATATGTCCTTCAATATGATGCACCCCTACCAGCGGAATATGCTTCGCATAGCTGATTGCTTTCGCCGCAGCAACGCCGACAAGCAGCGCTCCCACCAGTCCCGGACCATAAGTAACGCCAATCGCGTCCATATCTTCCAGTTTCATATCCGCTTCAGCCAGAGCTTCACGAATCACCGGATTAATTTTTTCGATATGTTTTCTTGAAGCGATTTCCGGCACAACGCCCCCATAAAGTTTATGCAATTCAATCTGGGATGAGATAACGTTGGATAAAACTTCTCTGCCGTTTTTCACAACGGCCGCCGCCGTTTCATCACAGGAAGATTCAATTGCAAGAATATAAATATCTTTTTCCATATCTGTACGCCTCTATTCCTCAAAATTCAATTCCATCGAACGACGGTCCTTCGCCGCATGGGCATTCGGAAAAATCCGCCGCACATCTTCCATAAATATCTCCGGATGATTAATCGCCGGACTATAATGGGTCAGCCACAGTTCTTTGACCTGGGCATCTCTGGCCAGCCCCGCCGCTTCCTCAAATGTCATATGTTTATATTTCACCGCATTATTAATATCGCCCTTTTCGCCGTACATGCCTTCGCAAATAAACAAATCCGCATTTTTGGCATTCTGCCGGATAGAATCTGTCGGCCTCGTATCCGTTGTATAGGTCACCTTAATTCCTTTTCGCGGTTCTCCAAGAACCATCTCCGGTTTATAAAAACGCCCTTCCGCCTCAAATGCCTCTCCTTTTTGAAGACGATTCCAGTATTTCAGCGGCACTTCATTATTCTTTGCCTTTTCCACATCAAAAAGGCCCGCCCTCGGTATAGAAATGCTATAACCGTAGCAGGTAATTTTATGATTAACGCGAAAAGCATCAATATGGTATCCATGAGTTTCTATATGCTGTTCTGTTTGTGTAAGTTCAATAAATTCAATTTGAAACGGAAGTTCCGGCGCAATTACCCTCAAAGAATTTACCACCCGGGTAAGCCCCTTAGGCCCAATCATCACCAATGGCTCCTTCCTGTCGGAATTTGCCATCGCCAGCAGAATTCCCGGAAGTCCGCTGATATGGTCCCCATGAAAATGGGTAATGCAGATGACATCCAGCGGCCGGAAACTCCAACCCTTTTCCCGAATAGTAATCTGAGTTCCCTCGCCGCAGTCAATCAACAGACTGCTTCCATTATAGCGGAGCATCAGGGATGTCAGCCACCGGTAAGGCAGCGGCATCATCCCTCCTGTCCCCAATAAACACAAGTCCAACATATTATTCCCTCTTTATTTATACAAGTTCTGTTGTTTCTAAAATTTCCGGAGCATATTTGAAATTTTTAATCAGACGGTCATAACAGTCCTCACACAGATTAATGACATGTTTCTGCCCATCTTTTCCTCTGGAAAAATATCCCCAGACTTTTTCAATATGCACATAATCTTCCTGCCCGATAATACGACCGCAGCAATTACAAATTTTGGTATTTTTTTCCATAATCTACTCCTTTGTATCCCTTGTCGCGCGCAGCCTGACGGAGCGCGCCCCATGCAAAGCATCTGACATACAGAATGCCCGAATGGGTATACCTTATCATCAGTTTTCGGCTTAATTATACAAAATCCATCCGGTTTAATACATAGGAGATTACTGGCAAAAGGCTTCCTCCTGCCAAGCCATCAGTACGGCATCTTCTCTGGGGTTGGAATAAAAGCCTTTCCGTATTCCGCAGGTTTTAAACCCAAGGCTCTCATACAATCGCTTTCCGGCTGTATTCCCCGCCCGAACTTCAAGAAAAAAGCTTTCTGCTCCAAGCGACTTTCCAAGCGTCATCAGCGCCCGGACCATAGCGGCCCCGTGTCCCCTTTGCCGATACTCCGGCCCAATGGCCACATTGACAATCTCGCCCTCATCCAGCGCCTGATACAAACAGCAGTAACCAATAATTTCATCTGAAACATCATCCACAGCCACCAGTAAATGGGCTGTCGGTTCTTTCAGGGAATCCTCAAAGTTTTTCCGGTTCCACGCATCAGAAAAACAAACCGCCTCAACGTGGACCACCCCATCCAAATCCATTTCCGTCATTGGCCGGATTTGCATGACGCTTCCTCCTGCGGTTCCTGCTTCCGACGCTCCTGCCCTTCCCGTTTCCGCCGTTCCATCAATTCCCGTTCAGCCTGGGACAGTCTCAAATATTCAGGGACATGGGCGTCCGCCGTTTCCAGGCGGCCTTCCTCAAAATAAATCTTTCCGAGGGCGGCTAAAGCGCCGGCCCGCTGTGCATTCAAATGAGGCGGCGCAAAATGGCACTCCACCTGAATATTTTCTTCGATATAAGTGCGATGAACCGGAACTCCATCGCCTAAAAATACCACTGGTTTTCCCATAGCGTTAATCTCCTGAACAATGTCGGCAATTCCCACAGCTTTTTCCTCACAGAGGACACGGAATTTATCCCCTTCAAAGGTATACAGGCCCGTATAAACCTGCTGCCGTCTTGCATCCATAATCGGACATATCACCTGTTCCAGTCCATACAGATTGTAGGCGAGAGCATCCACCGTCGGCACATTGACAAGTGGTTTATCCAGCGCCAGCCCCAGCCCCTTTGCCGTTGCCGCACCGATTCGCAGCCCGGTAAATGAACCCGGTCCCCCGGATATTACAATAGCATCCACCGAATCCAGAGAAATTCCCGTCATTCGCACCAATTCATCCATCATCGGCAAAAGTGTCTGAGAATGTGTCTTTTTGAAATTTGTTGTATATTCTCCAATCAATTTATCTTCAGTCATCAAAGCAATCGATGCCACAAGCCCCGAACTCTCAATAGCCAGCAATAGCATTATACGACGCCTCCTCTTTCCAGCGTAATTCTGCGATAATCAAACCCTTTTTCCATATCCTTTTCAATAAAAATGCCGACAAAGTCCTCCGGCAATATCTCGCGAATCAAATCCGCCCACTCAATCAGGCAGACGCCCTCGCCATAGATATAGTCGTCAAAGCCGATTTCATCCATCTCTTCGACATCGCCAATGCGATATACATCAAAATGATAAAAGGGCATTTTTTCTCCTTCATATTCCTGAATAATTGTAAATGTCGGACTGCTTACGGATTCTTCCACGCCAAGTCCGGCGGCAAACCCCTGTGTAAACACGGTTTTGCCCACGCCCAAATCCCCGGTCAGGCAATATACGTCTCCTGGCCGGGCTTCAGCGCCCATTTTACGTCCATATTCATATGTTTCATCCGCCGAAAAAGTTTCTACAATCATTTGAACCTACCTTTTTTTAATATAATATTATAACATACGCTTATTTAAAATTGAAGCGGTTTTTTCACCAGCTTAAACACATAGTAAGACACAACCGCCATCATAATCCCTTTCAGCACATTGAACGGCGTAATACCAATGATAATAATTTTCCACAGGCTGTTAATTTCCGGAAGAAATCCCGGTGTCATGCTTCCCACAAATCCTATCAGCGCGTCCACTCCGCCGAACATATTGGAATACAGCGGCAATGTGACAAAATAGTTGACAATCATACCTGCAACACACATTGTCACCGTCCCAACCACATATCCCGTCAGCAGGCGGTGTTTTCCCTTCCACTTTCTGTAAATAATGCTCAGCGGAAGTACATAGGCGCTGCCCACAACAAAGTTTGCCAGTTCACCGGCGCCGATTGTCTTTGTTGAAAGCGCTTTAATAATATTCTTAATCAACTCAATGAATACGCCGGCGGCCGGGCCAAGGCCAAGTCCTCCGAGTATGGCCGGCACATCGCTGAACTCAATTCGGAGAAAGCCGAGATATCCCGGCGACTCCAGCAGCATCAGCACATAAGCCAATGCCGAAAACAAACCTACAATTACTAAATCCCTTGTTGAAAATAACATCTTTTTTGACTGCATCTTTCCGTCCCCTCTTCATGATGTATTTATATTTTCATAGTTAACTGAATACGTTTCTTTGCCAAGTCGACACTCATAACTTTAACATCGACCACATCACCCACGCTGACTACTTCCATCGGATGTTTGACAAATTTTTTATCTGTCAGTTGGGAAATATGGACCAGTCCATCCTGGTGGACGCCGATATCCACAAAAGCGCCGAAATCAATAACGTTTCGCACCGTACCCTTCAGAATCATACCTTCTTTTAAATCTTTCATTTCCAGCACATCGGTGCGGAGAATCGGTTTCGGCATTTCATCCCTCGGGTCTCTTCCCGGTTTTTCCAGTTCTTTAACAATGTCCCGCAGTGTGATTTCACCAACGCCGACTTCTTCACTCAGTTTTTTATAATCTTTCATCTGCCGTCCAATACCCGACAGCCTGCCGTTTAAAATATCTTCTTTGGTATATCCAAGCCGTTTCAGCAATTCCTCAGCAGCCCCGTAGGATTCGGGATGGACACTCGTCTTATCCAGAGGATTATCCCCATCCAGAATTCGCATAAATCCGGCGCACTGCTCATAGGCTTTCGGCCCCAGCTTCGGCACTTTTAAAAGCTGCCGGCGATTTTTAAAACGACCGTTAGTTTCCCGGTAAGCAACAATATTTTTGGCAATTGTCTTATTAATCCCGGAAATGTATTCCAAAAGGGAAGCCGAAGCCGTATTCAAATCCACGCCAACCCGGTTCACACAGTCTTCCACTGTTCCCTCCAGAACATCACTCAATTTCTTCTGGTTCATATCATGCTGATACTGCCCCACGCCGATGGCCTTCGGCTCAATCTTTACAAGTTCGGCCAGCGGGTCCTGGAGTCTTCTTGCAATGGAGGCTGCACTTCTCTGCCCCACATCAAATTCCGGAAATTCCTCCGTGGCCAGTTTGCTGGCTGAATAGACCGAAGCTCCCGCCTCATTGACAATAACATATTCCACACGGCTGTCCAGCTCTTTAAGCAGATCAACGATAACCATTTCCGATTCCCGGGAAGCAGTACCGTTGCCCAATGAAATAAGAGTAATGTTGTATTTTTTTATTAAGCGTTTTAATACTGCCTTCGCCTCAGCAATCTTTTTCTGCGGTTCCGTTGGATAAATGACAACCGTATCCAATACTTTCCCTGTTGCATCCACAACCGCCAGCTTACACCCGGTACGGAAAGCCGGGTCCCATCCGAGAACAACCCGTCCCGCAATCGGCGGCTGCATTAAAAGCTGTTCCAGATTCTTTCCAAATACTTTAATGCCGCCGTCTTCGGCCTTTTCGGTCAGCTCATTGCGCACTTCCCGCTCAATCGCCGGACTTATCAGCCGATGATAACTGTCCTCCACAACATCTTTCAGCAGACTGCTCATCGGCGAATCTTCCCTGCGAATCACCTTTTTTTCCAGATATCGCAGTATCTTTTCCTCCGGCGCCTCAATTCGGACAGTCAGGAATTTTTCTTTCTCACCGCGGTTTATCGCCAAAATCCGATGACCCGGAATCTTACTTACCGCTTCCTCATAGTCATAATAATTCTCATAAACGGATTTTTCTTTTTCATCTCTTCCTTTGGAAACAATTTTTCCCTCATTCATTGTGACTTTGCGGATATAAGTCCGATACTCTGCCGAGTCCGAAATCATTTCCGCCAAAATATCCTTAGCGCCGTCCAGCGCTTCCTCCACGGTGGCTGCGCCCTTTTCTTCTGAAATGTAGGCAGCCGCTTCTTCTTCCGGAAGGCGTTTTGTCATTTGAAGCAGCAGGATATTTGCCAGCGGCTCCAATCCCTTTTCTTTGGCAATCGTTGCCCGGGTACGCCGTTTTGGCCGATAGGGACGGTACAAGTCATCCACCGCCACCATCGTCGCCGCCGCTTCAATAGCTTTTTTTAATTCCGGCGTTAATTTGCCCTGCTCCTCAATGGAACCGAGCACCTGGGCTTTTTTATCTTCCAGATTCCGGAGATACAAAAGCCGCTCATGGAACCGGCGCAGCACCTCGTCATTCAGAGAGCCCGTAGCTTCTTTTCGATAACGGGCAATAAAAGGAATCGTATTGCCTTCATCGATTAACTTTATCACGGCCTCCGTCTGCCACGGCTTGATATTTAATTCCTGACTTATTGTTTTTACAATATCCATATATTCTCCCATCGCAGAAACAGGCCGCCCATTACTGCGCAGCCTGTTGACAATCATCGTTTTCCCGGCTATGCATTCAGCAGCCGGTCAATTAATTCATAGCCTTCTTCAATCACAATATTTCCGCTCTCAGCAGCTTCTCTTTCATTATAATTCCAGGTTTTACGCAAATCTTTCCGGCTGTCATACAGCATAAACGGTACCGGGTTTGAGGAATGGGTCCGAATACAGATTGGTGTCGGATGATCCGGCATAATCAGCAGGCGGTAATCCTCCCCGGATGCGTCCATTGCTTCCACCAAAGGTTTAATCAGCCGTGTATCCATATTCTCAATTGCCTGGATTTTACGTTCAACACTTCCCTGGTGTCCCATTTCATCCGGCGCTTCCAGATGTATGTATACAAAATCATTGCCATCCTTCAAAAGCGTATCTGCTGCCGCCCGAGCTTTGCCTTCATAGTTGGTGTGAAGTCCGCCGTTGGCGCCCTCCACATGAACATTTTTCATTCCCGCTCCTACGGCAATACCCTTCAGCAAATCTACTGCAGAAATCATTGCGCCTTTCAAATTGGTCTTTTCTTCAAAAGAGGTCAGAGCCGGACGTGTGCCCGCTCCCCAAAACCAGCAGGAATTTGCCGGCTTCAGCCCTTTTTTCCGGCGTTCCACATTTAAAGGATGATTTTCCAGAATATCATAACTTCTTTTCATCATTTCCCGCAGAGCTTCATTTTTCGGAAGAAAATCTTTAATCACTTTTCCCAGATGGTCATGGGGCGCTGCCAGCTCGACAACCCGGCCCCTGTCCCAAATGAGCAGATGGCGATAGCTTGTTCCCAGATAAAATTTGTAAGTCTCTGTTTCCAGTTCTTTTCGAACAGCTTCCAGTAGAATCGCCGCATCCTCCGTGGAGATTTCATCGGAACTGTGGTCAATGATCGTCCGCTCTTCATATGGGATGCCTTCTTCTTCAGAAAGCGTTACAATATTGCATCGCAGGGCAATATCTGTCTCTTTCATATCCACGCCAATACTCAGAGCTTCCAGCGGAGAACGGCCGGTATAATAGAGTTTCGGATTATAGCCAAGGACAGACAGATTTGCCGTATCACTGCCGGGACTCATACCCTCCGGCACTGTGTATGCCATACCGATTTCTGATTTTTTTGCCAACGCATCCATAGTTTTTGTTTCTGCATACTCCAGCGGCGTCTTTCCGCCAAGCACTTCCAGTGGTTCATCGGCCATACCGTCGCCTAACATTATGATATATTTCATAACTCTTCCTTCCTCTCTATTCCCTGGATAATATTTTAAGATAATGAACCCCCTGCGCCTTTTCCAACGCATCAATCAGTTCCGACACATCGCCGGTTATATTTAAAATTTCAATACTCAAAGTCACCGAAGCCACTCCGTTCACAGGAATCGCCTGATGAATTGTCAGTATGTTCGCCTGATATTTTGCCACACAATTCAACAGCCCGGACAGAAATCCCGGCTCATCATCCAATTGAATCATCACCGTAAAAGTCCGCCCCATGGAATGTTCATGAAAAGGGAAAATATCATCCTTATATTTGTAAAATGAACTGCGGCTGATACCAACCTGTTCGGCCGCCTCCTGAACTGTCGGAACCTTTGCCGACTCCAGGAGATGTTTTGCTTCCACGACTTTCAGAAGCACCTCCGGCACCGCTTTTCTTTTTACGACATAATAATCGTTGCGTTCCTTCATACTTTATGCCTCCGGCATTATTCTGCCTTGTTTTTACCAATGCTCCGCCATTTCAGATAAGCGTTAATAAATGGGTCGATATTGCCGTCCATGACACTGTCCACATTGCTGATTTCCGTATTGGTTCGATGGTCTTTTACCAGCTTATACGGCTGCATAACATAGGAACGAATCTGATTGCCCCAACCGATTTCTTTCACTTCCCCACGGATATCCGAAGCTTTTTCCTCATTTTCCTGCTGTTTCAAAAGATATAATTTGGCTTTCAGCATCTGCATCGCCTTGTCTTTATTCATATGCTGCGAACGTTCATTCTGGCACTGCACCACAATTCCCGTCGGCAGATGGGTAATACGAATAGCCGAAGAGGTTTTATTGATATGCTGACCGCCGGCGCCGCTGGAACGGTAAGTATCAATCCTCAGATCCTTATCGTTGATTTCCACATCCAGGTCTTCTTCAATATCCGGAATAACATCGCAGGAGGCAAAGGATGTCTGCCGTTTGCCCGCCGCATTAAACGGAGAAATACGCACCAGCCGATGGATGCCTTTCTCCGCCTTCAGATAGCCATAGGCGTTGTCCCCGTTAATCTGCATCGTGATTGCTTTTATACCGGCCTCATCACCATCCAGAAAATCCAGGACTTCCGTTGCAAATCCGTGTTTTTCAGCCCAGCGGCTGTACATGCGGTACAACATTCCGGCCCAGTCGCAGGCTTCCGTACCGCCGGCTCCCGCATGGAGCGTTAAAATGGCATTATTATCATCATATTCATCACTCAGCAATGTCGATATGCGCAATTCCTCCAGTTCCTCAATGAACAGATTCAGCGCCTCCTCGATTTCAGGAATAAGACTTTCGTCATTTTCCTCATAGCCCATTTCAATTAAAGTCTCCACATCCTCATAGGCCGTTTCCAAAGCTTCATACTTTTCCACCGTATCCTTCAGATGTTTCAATTCTTTCATGGCTTTCTGGGAGTTGTCCGGATTATCCCAAAATCCGGGCTCCTCCATAATATTTTCTAATTCACCGATTCTGGACTTTTTGTAAGCCAGGTCAAAGTGAATCCCTCACTTCCGCTAATGGTGTTTCGTAACTGGTTAATGTTACTTTAAACTGGTCTAATTCAACCATTGCTTCACCTTCTTTCTTATATTTGAACATTTTCCCGGACTGCAGGCCCGGGATAAAGGGCCCGGACTATTTTTTGCGTCCGCAGCACTGTTTATATTTTTTACCGCTGCCGCACGGACACGGGTCATTCGGATAAACCTTACCCTCTTTACGGCGTACCGGCTGTTTTGCAGCGGAATCGTCTTTATTTGTACCGGTGACCTTGGCAACTTCTTCCCGTTCAACGGTCTGCTGGATGCGGATGTGCATGAGCGCCTGGACCGTATCCTCGGAAATTCCCTGAGTCATTTCATCAAACATATCGTAACCGGCAAAACGGTATTCTACCAGCGGGTCTCTCTGGCCGTACGCCTGAAGCCCGATGCTCTGGCGGAGCTGTTCCATATTGTCGATATGGTCCATCCAGCGGCGGTCAATCATTTTCAGAAGAACAACGCGCTCCAATTCACGAACATGCTCTTCCTCCGGAAATTCTTTTTCTTTTGCCTCATAAATTTCAATGGCTCTATCCTGGAGTTCCTGAATAAGCTGCCCTGCGTTTTTACCGGCATAATCCTCCGGTTTCCATGACACATTTGTAAATGGAATCACCGGAATCAGGCCCTGAGCCAGACTTTCCATATCCAGGTCTTCCACCCCAATCTTCTGCTCCAGTTTTTCCAAATCCTTCTCTTCCACCTGGCTTTCCGCCGGAATATGCATATGCACATGATTTTTGACAACATCACGAATCATTTTGAAAATAACATCACGCATATTATCGCCGTCAAGCACACGCAAACGCTCTGCATAGATAATCTCACGCTGTTCGTTCATTACCTGGTCATATTCCAGGACATTTTTACGAATACCGTAGTTATTGGACTCGATTTTCATCTGAGCCTTTTCCACGGCGCTGGAAAGCATCTTATGCTGAATTGCCTCCCCCTCCGGGAATCCAAGGGAGTTGAAAACGCCCATCAGTCTTTCCGAGCCGAAGAGACGCATCAGATCATCCTCCAGGGAAATGAAAAATCTGGATTCACCCGGGTCTCCCTGACGGCCGGAACGTCCGCGGAGCTGGTTATCGATACGGCGGGATTCATGCCGCTCCGTTCCAATAATCATCAAACCGCCCAACTCGGCAACCCCTTCGCCCAACTTGATATCCGTACCACGGCCGGCCATGTTGGTAGCAATGGTAACGGCCCCGGCCTGTCCGGCCTGAGCGACAATCTCAGCTTCCATCTCATGAAACTTGGCATTCAATACTTTATGCGGAATTCCCCGTTTCTTTAAGGCATCGCTGAAAATTTCTGAGGACTCGATAGTAATCGTGCCAACCAATACCGGCTGGCCTTTTTCATGAGCCTCGACAATCGTGTCCGTTACCGCGTTGACCTTTTCCCGTTTCGTCTTATAAACCAAATCTTCATGGTCGACACGGCGCACCGGCTCATTGGTTGGAATCTCGATAACATCCATTCCATAAATGTCACGGAATTCCTGTTCTTCAGTAAGAGCTGTACCGGTCATACCCGCTTTTTTCTCATATTTGTTAAAGAAATTCTGGAAGGTAATGGTTGCCAGAGTCTTGCTCTCCCGTTTAACCTTCACGCCCTCTTTCGCCTCGATGGCCTGATGAAGTCCGTCGGAATAACGGCGGCCCGGCATAATACGGCCAGTAAATTCATCGACAATCAGTACCTGGTCGTCTTTTACAACATAATCATGGTCTCTATGCATCAGATTATGAGCGCGAAGCGCAAGGATAATATTATGCTGAATTTCCAGGTTCTCTGCATCTGCCAGGTTGGCGATATGAAAGAACTGTTCTACTTTCTTCACGCCATCCTCTGTCAGAGATACGTTCTTTTCTTTTTCATTGACAATGTAATCACCGGTTTCAATAATCTCTTCGCCCATGATTGCCGTCATTTTTGTCATCTCGCCGCTGGCCTCGCCCCGCTCCATCTGGCGCGCCAGAATATCACAGGCCCGATACAGCTCCGTGGATTTTCCACTCTGCCCGGAAATAATCAGCGGTGTTCTGGCCTCATCAATCAAAACGGAATCGACCTCATCGATGATGGCATAATGAAGTCCCCGCTGAACCAATTTTTCTTTATAGACAACCATATTATCTCTCAGATAATCAAATCCCAGTTCATTATTGGTTGCATAAGTAATATCGCAGGCATAAGCCGCCTTTCTTTCTTCCGGCGTCATACTGTTTAAAACAACGCCTACAGTCAGGCCAAGAAATTCATGAACTTTACCCATCCACTCCGCATCTCGTTTGGCCAGATAGTCATTTACCGTAACAATATGGACACCTTTGCCTTCCAGCGCGTTCAAATAAGCCGGAAGTGTGGAAACAAGTGTCTTACCTTCACCGGTTTTCATCTCGGATATACGCCCCTGATGCAAAATAATACCACCGATTAACTGCACCCGGTAGTGGCGCATTCCCAATACTCTGTATGCTGCCTCACGGACAACCGCAAAAGCTTCCACAAGCAGATCATCCAATGTCTCTCCGCGTTCCAAACGCTCTTTAAAGACAGCGGTCTTACTTCTAAGTTCTTCATCAGAAAGCTTTTCAACGGCCGGGGCCAGCGCCTCAATCTTATCCACCAACGGATAAATCCGCTTCAACTCTCTCTGGCTGTGAGTTCCCATAATCTTTGAAAACAAGCCCATCATATCACTCCTACTAATCTTTCTATTTCATTTTAAGTATCTTCTATAAAACACGTATTAATTATTGTACCACAGAAACACCGGTTTGCCAACGAAAAAATCTCTCATATGGCGGACAAGGGTCCACCTCCGGCGAACAAAAAGGGCTGCTGCATTTACAAATGCAGCAGCCCTGATTATTATTTAATCAAAACTCCTATTTTTTATTAATATTCAGGTTCAATTAATCCATAAGTATTTCCCTTACGTTTATAAACCACATTGACATCATCCGTCTCCGCATTGCGGAATACAAAGAAACTATGCCCTGATAATTCCATCTGGATGCAGGCCTCCTCCGGGTCCATCGGCTTCATTGCAAATTTTTTGGAACGTACAATTCGGATTTCTTCCGGTTCCTCAGCTTCCAGCTCAATAAATGCCTGCTGGAAATTACCGCCGCCCCGATATCTGTTTACAAGGCGGGTTTTATGCTTGCGCATCTGACGTTCAATAATCTCCTGTACCAAATCAATCGAAACATACATATCATCACTCACCTGCTCAGCGCGAATCACGCTGCCCTTAATTGGCACAGTAACTTCGATTTTCTGACGGTTCTTTTCTACACTGAGTGTAACGATTGCTTCTGTCTCCGGGGTAAAATATTTATCTAATTTACCTAACTTCTCATAAATCGTATCTTTAAGCCCCTGAGTCACATCGATATTTTTTCCGCTAATCGTAATACGCATACATATCACTCCTTACTGTGTAATTATGTTTTAATTATATCACATTTGCTTATTCTTTCAAGTCAACTTGTTGTATTTTCTGAAAATATTTTGTAATTTAACACATTTCACCAAGAAAACAGACGAAACAAAGCCATTCGACACTATATAATAGACAACAAAAAAGTCAAGCGATTACACACATTTTCAATGATTTTTACGTTTTCACCAAAACATATTTTTGCCTTTTTTCATTTCATTCAACCTTTATACATTGTGGATAAAGTGGATAACTCTGTGTATAAGTCGATTTTTCCGAGAAAATCTAGATTTTTCAATGTGGATAACTCTGTGAATTGTGGATAAGCTCAAATGAATATTTTTTGTTTTATACATTGCTTCGACATATTTTTTGTGCATTTTCAATAAAATCCCCTATTTCGAGCTTTTTTTACATACTCCAATCCAGTGAATTATCCACCGGGATATAGAAGCTATGGAAACAAAAAACACCCGATAAACCATAAAGATTTATCAGGTGTTTTTTAAGATTATTATCAGAAAAAGGAAATCAAATTTAATCTACAATCCTTCTGCAGCAATAAATATCTCCGCTGTAGGAAAGACTGGTTTCAATAATACCTGTATCCCAGTTGCTGGCATGAATAGTGTTGCCATTGCCAGAATAGATAGCAATATGTTCAATTTCTCCATAAACAGAGTAAATAACCAAATCGCCTGGCTGTAATTCATCCACTGATACTCCCCGCCCGCATACTGACTGGGTTGTACATGTTCTAGGAAGAGAATAGCCAAAGTGTGCATATACACTCTGAACAAAACCTGAACAGTCGGTTCCATTTGTTAAGGATGTTCCTCCATAAACATATGGATTACCAAGGAACTGTCTTGCGTAGTCAACAATCTCTTGTCCCTGACCGCTGCTTGAAGATGAATTATTATAAGTCGGCTCTTCTTTAACCGGCTCAGTGGTTGTCAGATAATCACTGTGGATGTAAGCAGTTGTTCCATCGTAATCTACACGGCTCCAGCCATTATCACAAATCCCTGTACGGGTAATACTAGCCCCTTTTCCAAGGCCTCCTACTCTGCTGGAAGAAGAATCTGCATTTGCTCTGACATTCACTGCATCTGTTGTCCACACAGTTTTAGATACATCTTCAATGTATAAAGTGGATTCACTTCCTGCCTGCTCCTCAGGCGCCTCTGTTTCTTCTGCCGGCGCTTCCGTCTCTTCGACAGGCGCCTCTGTCTCTTCTGCAGGGGCTTCTGTCTGCTCTGCAGGCGCCTCTGCTTCTTCTGCTGCAGCATCTGTCTGCTCTGCAGGGGCTTCTGTCTGCTCTGCAGCAGCCTCTGCTGCCAAACGTTCTTCCTCAAGCGCTCTCTGCAATTCGGCTTCGCGCTGTGCTTCTTCCTCCATGGAAATAGCTGAAGTATAATCAACGCCAACTTCAACGGCCTGGTTCTTTACAAAGCCTTCAACACCGTCTTTATTTACCTTTGTCCAATCCGACTCAGGAATCACGGCGACAACTTCAAGAATTTCTTCGCTTCCTGCAGTTGCGATCACTTCCGCATCATCGGATGCTTCCGCTTTAATCTCTACGCCGTCCGCTACAATCTTTGCATAACTGCTTACTGTTTCTGTATTCTTTGCAACTTCTTCTGCATCCTTACCTGTAACAACATAGTCTGCAGATACATAGCCTTCGCAATTGCCAGACTGAATATGTATCCATCCGTCAGTTTCATCAAGGATTTCAAAACCAGCGCCAAAGTAAAGCTTTCCAACTGCTTCACTGTCTGTGCTCGGCTCCTTACGAATCATTACACAATCTTCCGCTGTAGAAATCCCTTTCTTATAAAATGGGGAAGCAACTTCCTCTGTTGCTGTATAAATAATTTTTCCCTGGATATCCAAATCTCCAAATGAAACATCATATTTTGTTGTAGTAACCGGAGCTGCCTGAACACCTATTGGATTTGTACCGAATACAACTGCTGCGGCGATACCGAAAACACACGGTGCAAATTTTAATTTTCCCATTGGTCATTTCCTCCTAATCTAAGTAATTTTATGCCTTCGTAATTTTTTCGTTATATTTACATTGCATATATTACATTTCTGTTACAGGTATCATTCTAACAAACTCCCCGCCCCTTGTCAACCTTTATTGTAATTTTTTTGTAACAATTCATTTACATTTTTAACATTCTTCCGTAATAAGCCGTTAATTCTCTGCCATAAAATGTAAAAACCGGAGGATTCTTCGTCCTCCGGTCATAAGTATTTACTGGTCAGCCCTGATGCGTATTTTGTGCTGCTCTATCTGAATTTTTTTCATTTTAAGCAAATGTCCTACCGCCCGTTTAAAGGCTCCCTTGGACATATTTAATTCCCGTTCAATCACCGCCGGAGATGCCTTTTCTGAAAAAGGAAGCACGCCATCGTAGCTTTCCAGCACTTCCATAACAACCGCAGCATCTTTATCTATCTGAAATTCAACCCGCTCCCGCATACTTAATTCCAGCTTTCCATCTTCTCTCACTGCAACCACCCGGACCTGCACTGTATCTCCAATCCGAAACTGTCCATGGGCATTTTTCCTCGGAATCATTCCATGATACTTACCGTCCACGGCAATAAATACTCCCAGATTTTGATTTATCTGATATACAACGCCCTGCACCATTTCATCTTTTACATAAGGTGAATCTGTCGAAAGATACTCATAAATCCTCATTGTCGCACAAAGTCGTTTACTTTTGTCGATATATAACGCCACCAGATAGCTCTTTCCCGGCCGTACCTGCACCGTCTGCTCTTTATATGGAAGAAATAAATCCTTTTCCAAACCCCAGTCTAAAAATGCACCTATTTTTCCAATCTCTTTAACCCGAAGCAGACCTATCTGCCCCAGAGTAAGCATCGGCTCTTCGGTTGTTGCAATCAAACGGTCGCTGGAATCCCGGTAAATAAAAACTTCAA
>URND01000061.1 GCA_900549105.1 uncultured Eubacteriales bacterium | reverse complement strand
CGCAGAAAAGCAAACAGATAAATAATATAGTAAATACAGTCCGGGGCGGGTAACCCGCCCCGGATAAATAAGAATAGGAATACAACAGTAAGGAGAGGCCAGATGAAGAAAAAGCAGAGCATGATATTTGTGATTATAATTTTTTTAGCCGGTCTGTCCTTGCTGCTGTATCCGTTAGTGGCAAATGAATGGAACAATTACCGGCAAAAGCGCCTTATCTCCAATTATGAGGAGGCGGTCACGCAGGCCGGGGAGTCAATTGATTATGAAGCGGAATGGAAGAAAGCCCATGATTATAATGAAGCTTTGCTTCCGAGTATCCTGCCGGATTCCTTTGCGGTGGCAGCGGCATCGGAGGAAGGGGATGAGGTCTATATGTCCTGCCTGAATCTTGCCGGAAACGGAGTGATGGGGTACGTTGAAATCCCGAAGATTGATATTAAGCTTCCGGTTTTCCACGGCACGGATGAAAAAGTCCTGGAACAGGCGGCCGGGCATTTGGAAGGAAGCTCCCTTCCTGTAGGCGGGGCGAATACCCACGCCGTCATTTCCGCTCACCGGGGACTGCCGAGCGCATCCCTCTTCACAGATTTAGACCGGCTCGAGGAAGGAGATCATTTTCTTCTGTACATACTTGATGACATCCTCTGCTATGAGGTTGACCGGGTATCCGTGGTGGAGCCGGAGGAGACCGAAGGACTGTCCGTAGTGGACGGCGAAGACTTGGTGACATTGCTCACCTGCACGCCTTACGGCGTCAACAGCCACAGGCTTCTTGTCCGGGGACACCGGGTGGATTACGTGCCGGAGGCAGTCAAGGAGGAAAAAGCGGGTTTATTTGGTGCGGCGAGCATCCATACAAACTATCTGCTTTGGGTCATCATTGGACTTGGTGTGACGGCAGTATTTATCGCAGCGCTGTATCTGCATGACAGGAAAATAAGAAAGGCTCAGGCGCAGAACAGAGAAAACCAGGAGGATTAAAAAAGGATGGCAAAAAAGAAAAAGCTGCCATTGAAAAAGAGAATAACGGAAATACTGATTTGGCTTATGTTTGTTGTCGGTTTTCTGATATTTGCATATCCCACCATATCGGATCAGTGGAATACCTACCGGCAAAGCCGGCTGATTTCCAACTATGAGAGTGCTATGGGCGAGATGAGCCCGGAGGATTTCTCAGCAGAGTGGGCCAAGGCGGAAGCATACAATAAAACAATCACATATAACGATTTTACCCAGGATGTATTTTCCGGGGAAGAGGTCAGCATGGAGGGAACCGAATACTGGTCAGTTCTTAATATAGGAAATGATGGAATCATGGGTTATCTGATGATTCCGAAGATTAATCAGACAATTCCTATTTACCATGGGACTTCGGATAAAGTTCTGCAGAAGGCCATCGGCCATCTGTCAGGCACAAGCCTCCCGATTGGCGGGGAAGGAACCCACTGTGTCGTGGCGGCCCACCGGGGATTGCCGAGCGCCAAACTTTTTACCGATGTGGACCAGCTTAAAGAAGGCGATAAGTTTTATGCCCATATACTGGATAAAACCTTTGCTTATGAAGTGGACCAGATTTTGCCGATGGTGGATAAGGATGATTTGGATACTCTTACCGGGGCAATGCAGATTGAAGAGGGGAAAGATTATATGACGCTCCTCACCTGCACGCCTTATGGGGTGAACAGTCACCGGCTTTTAATCCGGGGCCATCAGGTAGAATATTTCGGAGAAAATGAAAAAGAAGGGGTAACGCCAATTGAGTCGACGCTGCAGTCAGTTCAGAACTATTACATGTTGTATGGTATTTTGACAGCGGCCGTATTGATTGTACTTTATCTGATTATCAGGAAAGTGGTTAAGAAGAGAAAAGGTTCGAAATAGTTATAAAGCAATGAATATAGATGTTTATTTAGGGAGGAAGGAAGATGAAGAAGATAAAACTGAAGAAAGGTTATATCGCCGGCGTCCTGACATTACTTTTGGTTATAGCGGCCCTGGGGCTGCCGACAGCCTATGGAGCCGGGGCGATTGATACACAGGCGGAGTGTTCGATAACTTTACAGGTCGGCGAGGGAACTCAGTTTAAAGAAGATCTTTCCGAACTGACGCTGCAGGCATCCTTATACCGGGTGGCCGATATTTCTGAAACGGGCCTTTATACGGTGCGCGGCGCCTATGAGGAGCTGAATTTGTCCGATATCGATGACACAACAACAGCGGCGGTTTGGCAGGAAAAATCGGAAACAGCGGATAGAATCGTGGAAGACAAGATGATGACCCCGGATTATTCGCTGGAGATGGCCGGCGGGGTAGGAAGCCTGACGGGAATTACTCAGGGAATGTATCTGATTAAGGTGGCAGCGGTTCAAAACGATCTGTATGAATACAGCTTTATACCGTTTTTGATTTCAGTGCCGAATAACCTGTATTATCAGACAGATCCGCAGGATGACAGTTGGGTTTATGATGTGACGGCGGATATAAAGCCGGAGCAGACGCCGAGAAAGGGAGCCATCGAAATTGTAAAAACCGTGTCAGTGCATAATGCCAATATGGGTACGGCGATGTTCGTATTCCAGATTGATGCAGTGGATATGAATGGAGAAAATGTTTACAGTAATGTGGCAGGCATTAGTTTTGATGCGGCTGGAACAAAGAGTATCCGGGTGGACGGAATTCCGGCGGGAAGCACAGTTACAGTGACAGAGATTTACAGCGGTTCCAGCTATGAACTGGTATCAGGAGCGCCGACGCAGACAGCAGTTATCGCGGCGGATGATGCGCAGACCGTTGAGTTTGTCAACACTTATAATGAACAGCTCATACCGGGCACGGGTACTGTCAATCATTTTGATAAAGATGATACCGATGCTCAGAACAACGGTTGGAAATGGACGCAGCGTTCATTATCCGAGGACAGCGCCTTAGTGACTGAGACAGAAGCAGAGACAGCAGAGAATGTAGAAACTGAAGAAACAGAAGAAACAACACAGACACCACAGGAGTAAGGAGGAGCTGATATGAAAAAGGTATGGAAACATAAAACGATCTGGCTGACAGCAGCGGCGCTCCTGCTGGTAGGAAGCATTTCCCTTTCTAAGGCTATGGCATATTTTACAACCTATGCCTCGGCCGGCGGCGGAGTGGAGATTAATATTGTTAATACGAGAAATGAAGTGGAAGAGAAAGTCGAAGGGCTGACAAAAGAAATCCGCCTGGAGAACACATCCACTCAGGAAGAATATGTAAGAGTCCGGGTATTCTGCGGTTCAAATATTTCGCTGGAATATTCCAATGCTTCCGGCAAATGGAGTCAGGGAGAAGGGGACTACTGGTATTACAGCGATATCGTAAAACCTGGAGAGATCACTGAACCGCTTCTGGCGGCAATCACAGTGCCGGAAGAGCATAAAGACAGTTTTGATGTTATCGTAGTGGAGGAATCTGTCCCGGTATTATATGGGGAAGACGGCAGTCCGTATGCAGACTGGAGCATGAAGGCCGGCAGCGATACTACGGGAGAGGAGGCTGAATAATGATGAAAAAGAAAAAGAAAGTCTCCCATTCAACAAAAGTAACGGCAATCCTGATGGTGGCTGCAGTGGTGCTTTTAATGTCAAGTGCGCTGGGGAGCACCAGGGCCGCACTGGTTTATCAGAGTGAGAACTACACGGCAGAGATTGGGGTATCCCAGATAGGCGTTTCCCTTCTGGAAAATGGAAATATCGTCGGGAGCCGTGATTATTCGGGAAGCGGCGATGTCTGGAATGGAACTCCGGAAGGAAAACTTCTGACAGGTCTTCTTGGGGAAAACGAAGAGTTTGTGATTGGTAAAAAATACGACGAAGTTCTCTCAGTAAGAAATACGGGAACAATCGATGAATATGTGCGCGTACGTCTCTATAAAAGCTGGCAGTATGCGGATGGGACGAAGGAAACAGCCCTCTCCCCGGATTTGATTAAGGTGAATCTGCCGGGAAATGGATGGATTGAGGATGCGGGAGATTCCACAGAAGAACGTACCGTCCTCTATTATCCGAACATCCTCAGAAGCGGGGAAGAAACCCCTGCATTTGCGGATTCGGTTCGGATTGACAGTGCGATTATGACCAAAGTCAAGGAGAGCCGTACAGAGGAAAACGGAGTAATAACAATTACCCAGGAATTTTCTTACAATGGTGTGAATTTTTATCTGAAGGCAGAGGTGGATGCGGTGCAGACCCATAATGCCCAGGATGCGATTAAAAGCGCCTGGGGTGTGGATGTAAATGTTGCATCAGACGGCACTCTCAGCCTTGCACAGTAAACAGGAGGGATAGTGATGAAAGGAAAGCTTATAAGTATCGCAATGGCAGCGGTCATGCTGATGGTCTCTCCGCTTACTGTATGTGCAGAAGACTATACGGGCGGTGATGATTGGAATGTCACCTTTGACGGAGAGAAAATGACAAGCTCCTTTAACAGCGGGGACATTGATGAGCAGATTTATGAGAAGCTCCAGCCCGGAGACAGCATAGAGCTGCATGTTGATTTGAAGAACACCCACAGCGGGAAAACGGATTGGTATATGTCCAATGAAGTTCTTCAGTCATTGGAGGACAGCCAGAGTGTTGCAGAAGGGGGAGCTTATACCTATCTGCTGAAATATGTCAATGCTGCCGGAACAGAGACGGTGCTCTATGACAGTGAAAATGTCGGCGGAGAGGATACAACGGGGGGCGAAGGTCTTCACCAGGCCACGGACTCCCTGGATGAATATCTGTATCTGGACCGCCTGGAATCCAATAAATCCGGAAGGGTCGTATTACAGGTAGCTTTAGACGGAGAGACACAGGGTAATGCCTATCAGAATACACTGGCCGTTCTGCAGATGAACTTTGCAGTGGAGCTGGTGGATGACACACCGATTATAACGACGGTGAAAGTACCGGGGCAGCCGGCGAATCCTTCGGGAAATACGGTAACGACGCCGAGGACAGGCGATACTATGCCGCTGATGTTATTCTCTATGATGACATTGATATCCGGGCTTATATGTGTCGGAATGGTTATATTCCTTTTAGCTAAAAAACGCAGAGAAGAAAAGGGGGCGGAGTAGTATGAAATTTAAAAGAATACGCAGATGTCTCCTGGCAGCCGGAGTGACAGCAATGATGCTCCTCCAGTCGATGAGTGTCCTGGCTGAGGAGCAATATACCTACACCGTCACCATTTCCGCAGGAAATAAAGGTGAAATACAGGATGCAGGCGTAGAGCTGGTGAGCAGTACCGCATCCAAGTCCATACAGGGCGGGAAGCTCGTTATTACGGGCCTTTCCTATAATGATAAGGTGAATGTCAGTTATCCGGATGTAGTCAGCGTGTCGGATGATAAATATTATGCAAAAGTTCTCCGCGAGAGCGGAAGAGATAATGGGACTGCCAATGTATCTTCCATTACTGTAACTGATGACAGAGATTATGTTATAGGTTATGGGACAAAGGGAGACCAGGTTGCATACACAGTAAACTATGTGGATGCAAACGGAACAGCATTGGGCGCCAGCAATACTTATTACGGAAATATTGGCGACCGCCCGGTTATCGCGTACCGCTATTTTGAGGGTTATCTGCCGCAGGCTTATAATCTGACAAAAACATTAGTCGGCAACGAGGCGGAAAATGTCTTTACTTTCACTTATCGGGAAATGACGCCGGAGGAGATTACTAATTATGTGACTGTGCCGGCAGAACCGGGAACAACCACACCGGCGGGAACAACGACTCCAGAGGGCACAACAACTCCGGCAGGAACAACAACTCCGGGCGGAACAACCACACCAGGCGGTGCAACCACACCGGGAGGCGCCGAGGAAGATGACTTGACAGAGCTTCCGGATGAGCAGACACCGCAGGATTTGGTAGATTTGGACGATGAGGATGTTCCGCTGGCCAATGTGGAACTGCCAAATGATGAAGCAGCGGTTCGGAATAAGAAAAGTCCGATACCGTTATATATTGGAATCGGGGCAGTTGCAGTGTTTGGAATCGGAGTAGTGATTATTCTGCTTCTCAATAAAAGAAAACAGTAGTTCAAAAATATAAGACGACACCCGGCATATTTCGTGCCGGGTGCTGTTTGGGTTATAAAGGAAGGGCCCGATGGATGAAGAAGCATAAAAGACGAAGGGAAAAAAGAAAAAAGAATATAGGAGCAATTATCCTGCGGGTATTGGCGGGTATAATGCTGACGGGAGTTATTTTAATGTGTGTGCCGCTTACCGTGCCGAGGCTGTTTGGGTATCAGATTTATACAGTAATCAGCGGAAGTATGGAACCGGAAATACCATTGGGAAGTCTTGTTTATGTCAAGAGCGCTGATCCGGAGACTGTAGCGGAGGGAGATGTCATCGCATATTATGGAAGTACAGATGGCTCTATCATCACCCACAGGGTTGTGTATAACCAAACTGTCGTGAAGAGCTTCATCACAAAAGGAGATGCGAATGATACGGAAGACATGGTGCCGGTGGAATATGAACGCCTGATAGGGGTTGTTGAGAAGACAATTCCGAAGGTGGGGCAGATTATGACCGTGTTCACTGAAACCCGGGGAAAGATTCTGGCGGCAGGTATGCTGGTGGTATCCGTCCTGCTGAATGTTATTGCGGGAGCAATAAAGTGAGAAAAAAGAATAAAAAACGATAAAAAATTACCCCTCTGGATGTTTTTTTCAAACATCCAAAGGGGGTTTTTATATTTTTGGTTATATCTCTTCTAAAATTTTCTGTACCTCATCTAAGGTTATGCCCTGACTTTCAGCGATTGATTCCTCGGTTTCTCCACGGAGCTTCTGTTTAAAAATCTCCGCCCTAAGTTGTTCTTTTTCTGCGCGAAGTCGTTCTTTTTCTGCACTTTTAAGCCCCTCGAGCCGTCCTTCTTCAAAACTGATCTCTTTTTCTGAAGCGATGTGAAATGCCTCATCATATTCTTCCAGACACATGTTTGTCACCTCCGCTTTATTAGCCCGCAAAATGTCTGCCAGTATGTTGTGAGCGATACAGTGTTCCACCGCCTCTTCGACGGCTTCCTTCAGCGGCCAGTTCTGGGTCGTGCGCTTCCGGACCTCTGCTATGAATAATGAGTATTCATATAGGAGCGGGCACCGCTGCATGATTCCGGGACTGCGCCCCTTATTGATGTTGACCATGTGGGCGGCAAACTGGGCGCAGGATTTTTCGGGGGCCTCCGCATCCGCCATGCTGTCGGTCAGATAGAGGATCTCTTCGTCGGCCATGTCCTTAAGGCCGTTATAGAACACATAATACCTCGGCACGGGGAGACGGAGTTCCTTGCTCCCATAAAGATCAAGCCGCTGCAGTTCGATGTACCTTTTAAAGGCGGCGGCCATATAGAGGAAGCCCCGCAAAGGCATGTTGGGATTGTATGTACTCTGGTGTTCAAAGACATTCATGTTCCAATCGATCAAAAAAGACAAGTCATTTTTCATACCCATGTAGACGAAATTTTCCATAGTATAGATTTCTAAGGCATCTACATCTGTGTAATCACTCTCATTGACAGCATTGTACAGTGTGAGGAGCGATTCTTTGTCTTTAAAGATGAACCGGAAAAGCCGGTCTTTATGTTTCACATTTACGCTGGCATTCATTTGCATATCCATTTAATTTTCTCCTTTATATTATAATTCAAAAATCATTTGTTATGCAATGATTATAGAACAATCTTTTTAAAAAACCTGTCGAAGCCTGGCAGGGAAAATGCTTTTTTTATCGACAAAAAGAATCTGGTTTGCGTGGAGGACGCAGTTCAAAATTTTTTGTACAAAAAATTTAAAAAAAGTATAATGTAATGATTTTTGTAATGATGGATTTTTTATTATATCTTTAGTAAGAAGCTAAAGAAGGTGAAAAGTGTATGGGAAGAAATCAGAAGAATCGAAAAACTTTTATTGTAAAGGTTATGAGTACGGAGAATGCCACATGGCAGGGAAACGTTACCTGGATAGAAAAGAATAAAGGTCAAAATTTCCGCAGTGCGCTTGAATTGATGAAGATGCTGGATGCAGCGATTGATGATAATAATGGAGAAGATTTCGTATGACAGATAGAGAGTTAAGAAAAATAAGAAGAGAAGAGTTACTTGAAATAATGCTGAAACAGGAAGATGAACTTGAACAGCTTAGAGAACAACTGCAGGAAGCAGAAGAGAAAATAAAGGTCCGGGAGACTGAGCTTCAGAAGTTAAGCACTATTGCAGAGGAAGCATTAAAGCTCAGCGGAATCTTTGCGACGGCTCAGGCGGCAGCAAATGCCTATGTTGAAAAGGCAGAGAGGGAAGCTTCTGAAAGTCAGATGACAAAGTTCTGCAGGGAATTTCAAAATCAGAAGGAAAAGTTTTGCACAGAGTTTCAGAATCAGAAGGAAAGGGTTTGCAAAGAATTTCAGAATCGGAAGACGAGGCTTTGCAGGGAGTTCCGGAATCAGAAGAGGAAGATTCGCAGAGGACTTCAGAATCGGAGCAATAAGCAGTAGAACAGATTAGAGGAGAAGATATGGAACAGGAACAGAACTATTCTCCGCCGACCAGAGAACAGTTGGAACGGGAATTGGAACGTGTCAAATACAGACAGGGATATTTAAAAGCCCTCCGGGGAACAGTTGCTATATTGATTGTCGTAGCAGCGATTGCAGTAATTGTGGCAACGATGATGTTTCCGGTTCTCAGGATATATGGAAGCAGTATGACCCCTACATTAGAAGAAGGAAATATCGTAGTTGCATTAAAAGGCACCGGGTACGAGCGGGGCGATTTAATTGCTTTCTACTATAATAATAAGATTCTGGTTAAACGAGTGATAGCGCTGCCGGGCGAGTGGGTAAATATCGACGAGAAAGGCAGAGTATACATTAACGATATTCTTCAGGAAGAAGACTATCTGGCGGACGGCGAAAAAGATAAGGGAGAATGTGATATAGAACTTCCCTATCAGGTGCCGGAAGGAAGATTGTTCGTGATGGGCGACCATCGGAGCATAT
Source organism: uncultured Eubacteriales bacterium (assembly GCA_900549105.1). Taxonomy (GTDB): domain Bacteria; phylum Bacillota; class Clostridia; order Lachnospirales; family Lachnospiraceae; genus Frisingicoccus. The sequence goes on along the minus strand of URND01000061.1, from coordinate 8,232 downwards.
CCATTGACAGCCGGAGCAGCACCATCGGCTGCGTATCGGAAGAGCAGATTGTAGGACGGCTGTTATTAAAAATATGGCCATTTGCCGGGGCAGGACCGGTTTGATAATAGATGGGATTTTGGAAAGGGAGGTATTCTGATGAAAACTTCAATTCGGCAAAAACTGAAGAAATTCATAGCGGAATATAGCAAATACAGTCATTGGCACAAAGCGGCAGTCTGTATGGCGGCCGTTGTTGCGGTACTCACAGTGTCTGCCCTGATTTTGCCAGCGATTACTATGGGGCGCGATGCCTACTGTGGAATAGAAGAACATAAGCACACGGCAGAATGTTACGAAAAACAGTTAGTGTGCGAGAAAGCGGAAAATGAAACAGAAAATAAAACGGAAAGCGAAGCGGCGAAGATGGTCCTTTCCTGCCCTCTGGAGTTACATCAGCATAAGGAAGGCTGCCATAACAGCAATGGAGAGATTATCTGTGGATATGCAGACTATGTGGTCCATCAACATTCGGAAAATTGCTACGATGAAAACGGAATGCTTGTCTGTACACTTCCGGAGATAAAAGAGCATACCCATGATGCTTCCTGTTACACAGAAGAGAAAAAGCTGGTATGCACTATCGAGGAAACAGCGGGTCATGCGCATACAGAAGATTGTTATACAATGGTTGAAACCGGCAATATCAACTGTATAGCCCCGGAAGAGGAAGGTCATGTTCACACAGAAGAATGTTTTGAAAAAGTAAAGACGCTTACCTGTGGACAGGAGGAAGTACCGGCCCATACTCATACAGATGGATGCTATGAGACAGCAAAACATTGCGTATGCGGCAAGCCGGAGGTTATTCTTCATAAGCATGATGAAGCGCATTGTTACAGCACAGATGACAATGGCAATAAATATTTAAGCTGCGGTATGCTGGAAGTCCTTTCCCATGAACATGATGCTAAATGTTTCCAGGAAGTTCAGGCTGAGGATGAAGAGCATGTACATACAGAGGAATGTTATGAAGAAGTAGTTATCTGTGAAAAGGCAGAGCATACCCACGAAGACAGCTGCTTCGATAAAAAATTGGCAGAAACAGAGACAGTAAAACAGTCTGAGAGTGAAAATGATGCAGAGACCGAAGAAACTGTAGAGACAACCGAAACAGCGCAGACGATTTGGACCACGCAGGACAATAACTTCGATGAAAACGTTGCAGATACTGGATGTGGAAAAGAAGAACATATCCATGCAGAAGCATGTTACAGCAACAGCGGAGAGTTTATCTGCGAATTAGAAGAACACACTCACGAACTGGCATGCTATCCGGAAGAAGTTCAGAATAAGGTGAACGAAGTGAAGCAGGCCATCGAAGCATTGCCGACTTATGATGAACTGAGTGAGAAATTTGCTGCATACGAAGAAGCCGGAGATGAAGAAGGATATAATGCTTATTTCCAGGAGATTGCAGCTCAGGTGGAAGCGGTTTATGGAGCTTATGAAGCTCTGGATGAAAAACTTCAGAAATTTATCCCGGCGGAGACCGTGGAAGCCCTGAACAACTATGCATCCTTCCTTGTAATGGGTACACCGGAAAGTACAGGTACTGCAGATACAGATTTGAAAGATTATCTGCAGTCAGTAACGATTAAAGATAAGGACGGCAATTCGGTAAGCGGCACAGTTTATGTTGGAGAAAATTATAAAGTTTCCATCGGTTTTGCGGAATCTGAAGGAAAACAGTTTAATACAACCGTAGATACATGGACATATCAGTTACCGGCGGGCATTGTGGTCACCGATGCCCAGAGTCAGAAGATGACGATTACGATCACTGAGAATAATGTCGCAAAGAATTATGAAGTGACTTATGATATCAGTACCGGCGGGCTGATTACGATTCATCCTACGCCTGAGTTGAAAACGGCAGTTGGCCAGTCCCCGAACGTTTCATTTAACGTTCAGCTGGACGCCCGGGTGTCCGGAGGGAATACCGGTGATAATGGGGAAATCATATTCCATGGATTTAGCGACGGCATTAAATTCCATACCTCTGTCCGTCCGACCATTTCTGTTGAAAAGGCCGGAGAGGCAACAGAAAACAAAGATGCCAAAGGCAATTCGACCGGCGGTGTTCTCACCTATACGATTACCGGTCATGTGCTGAACGGTCCGATCAAGGGAATGACCTTCACAGATAAGGCGGGTTATTCAGAAGCCTATTTTGGAGATGCTGCGGCTGTACAGAAAAACCTTACAATTGATTCCGTGGTAATTACCTGTAAAGATAGTACGGATGGGCATGGAAAAACATTAAGCACAGGAGATTATACACTTACATGGGCGGCCGATGGCTCTTTTACCTTAAAGGTGAAGGATACGATTCAGATGGCTGACTGTGACACAATCGTAGTGACCTATCATATACCGTATAAAGCGGCTCAGGGAGTGAATTACTATAAATTTGATGTGGAGAATACCGTTACTTTCAGCGGCGAATCGGTACAGCCGACAGACCCGGGAGCTCCGAAAAAAGATGATCCGGAACCGGATACGGTGACAAATCTGGAGAACGTTACAGGCGGTACGGCCGGTATTAAAGGGATTCTCAAAAGGATTGATGATACGGATTATGATGTTATAGGTGAAAATGGTGTATTACATTATACGATAACAGTTGATGTAGAGGCGCTGGATTATAAATCATTTTATATAACGGATGAGTTAACGGTGCTTATGGATGGAGCAACCTACAGGGTAGATGCCCAGCCAAAGAATTTGGTAGTAACGATTACAGATGCGGACGGAACAAAAACGCTTAAGAATCTTTCAGATATTAATCCAAATTGGATTGCAGATATACAAAACTCGGGGTATGAGCTGCCTGAAAAAGATTATTATGCATATTATGGCGAAGGGCTGGAAGGTCACTGGAAGTCTAAAGGTGTGTTTGATATTCCATTTAATCCAACATATGGTGGATATTGGACTGACAATCATACATCTCTGAATCTTCAGAAAGATTCTCAGATTGAGGTGAGTTATGATATTGATGTCAATGAAGATGTCGCTTTATATAAGGCAGATGGAAAAACTTATGTAAAGACAGTTAAACTTAAAGAATATCTGGCTCTTAATGATGGGGCAGCGATTCTTCGCAATTATGCACAGATGAATGCCGGTGGTCAATGGGGCGGAAGTAAAGTAGATTATAGCCGTGGTGATAAACTGAGAAAAACTGCGGTTGTTCAGGAAGATGGAACGATTGATTATACAGTGACCTTTTTGACAGACAATCCGGTGAAGGAAGTAATAGAGGAGAATATAAAGGAGTATATTTGGACGTATACCGGTTTGAATATGTTTTTTAATGATGAGTTTGAAGAGGGATGGGAATATGTAGAAGGATCGCTTAAGGCCACTCAAAATTATGGAACATGGACAGAAGTATTCTATTACTTGGACAGTTTTGATAAAACCCTATATTCTTCAGATGATAATGAACCATTGTTGCAATCAGTTACAGATGCTAAAATATCGCCGGTAACTGCGGATGGAAACGCAATCAGTGCTTCCTGGAATGGATTTGTAAAGCGCGAGGAGGATGGGAAGCCAAACCTGTGGTGGAGTTTTGGTAGATCCATGACCAGGCCGGATGACAATGGCACTCAAAGGCTGGATAGACTTCTCAGCGTAACATTCAATTATACCCTGAGGCCGACGGATTCCGTAGGAAAAAATGCTAAATTTAAAGATAGTGACGGGGATGGAAAGAGATGCCGAAAATCACGGTACACAATGATGCAGCGATTCAGTGTGGGGATGGAACCCTATACATCGCAAACCATGAGTTGAAATACACGCCGAAGGCCTTGTCCAAAACAGCAAAACAGAATGTGGCAGGCAGCAATGTGATTTCCTTTGAGGTAGAAATCAATCCGGCCGGAGTCGATCTGAATCCGAATGGAACGACGATTAAAGTGACGGATACCATGGGAGAAAATCTGACATTAAATGTAAATACACCATTGTCCGTATTAGACAGCAATGGAAATGAGGTTCAGGGCTATTCGCTGAAAACGGATGTGACAACGGATGAAGCGGGTAAAGAGAATGAGCAGCTCATTCTTACAGGTCTGCCGGATAACCGGTATTTGAAAATCTGTTATGAAGCCCTGATAACCGAACAGGGTGACAACATAGAAGTCAGCAATACGGCTTCCATTGAAGGCGTGGCGGAGACAAAACTGAATGGAAATACCAAGTTTAATGTAAGCAGTACCTCGGGAAGCGGCCAGGGAAGTATCGATTACTTTACATTACACAAAGTCGATGAGGATAATGTGCAGAAATATCTGCAAGGGGCTAAATTTAACATTTATAAAGCAACGCCAGATGGAAATGGCACATACCCATTTGGCACGGGAACCGGCAAAACCAAATATTCCGCCGAGTTGATTGGAAATTATACGACCGATGCGAGCGGAAAGATTGAAGTGAAAAATGAAAACGTGCGGGCCGGACAGTACTATATTCTGGAAGAGACAGAGGCGCCAAGGGGTTATATAAAGCCTAAAGAGCGGAAACTGGTTTATTTTGCAGGGGCAAATGAAGTTCCGGCGGATGTGGATAAAAATGCAGAGGTTATCGGCATCACATATGTCTATACTGTTAAAAATGAAGCCTACAACGTAGAGCTTCCGGAAACCGGCGGCACCGGTACAATTCCATATACAATGGCAGGTATCGCACTTATTGCGATAGCCGCATTGATATATAAAAATGAAGTAACAAAAAATAAAAGAGTAAAGGGAGAATGAGCAATGAAACATTTAAAGAAATTATTGAGCGCTATTCTTGTGATGGCAATGGCGCTGACAATGGCGTTGCCGGCGGCAGCAGCAGAAACTTACAGCATTACAATCAAAAATGATAAGGCTGGACATACTTACGAGGCATATCAAATTTTCAAGGGTGATCTTCATATAGATGAGGATGGAAAGGAGATTTTATCCAATATTGAATGGGGCGCTGATGTTAATGCTGATAAAGCAGAAGCAGAGATTGGCACTGCAAAGGTGAAGGCCGAAGCGCTTGAACTGGCCGGAGAAGCTGAGGGCTTCGCAAAAGAAGTCAGTGCTTATTTAACAACTCCAAGTTCTTCTACAAATGAGCATAAAGAAAATATCACTTTTTCTGATAATACTACAGGGAAGGGCTATGTCATCAGCGGTTTGGAACCGGGTTACTATTTGGTAAAGGATAGTAACGGTACTCTGAATGGAGCTTCGGATGCATATACTTCATACATTCTTCAGGTGGTAGGAAATGTTGAAGCAAAACCAAAGTCCGCAGTACCAAGTGTCGATAAACAAGTACAGGATGAAGTGCCGGATGCTGAGGCGGGTCATTCTGACGGTTGGGGAGAAACCGCAGACCATGCAATCAACGAGAGCTTCCAGTTTAAGCTGACAGCAACATTACCGGCGGATGTTAATTTTGCAGATTATACATCTTATCAGGTTAAATTTACAGATACCATGTCTGCAGGAGTTACTTTTGAAAGTATTGAAAGTGTGACAGTAAGAAAGACCGAGAATACAGAGGGCCATTCTCTTACTGGTACACAGTATGGGCTTAGTGGGGTAACTGCTGGGCAGGCTGGTGCTACATGGACACTTACAATTAATGATATTAAGAGCATTATGGGAAATGACTTTACTCAGGGTGTTACCGTGGAAGTCATCTACAATGCCCATTTGAATGAAGCCGCTTATGTGAATAATGCGTCAGGCTCTACAAAAAACAAGAACGCTGTATATTTGGAGTATTCCAATAACCCGAATGGTGAAGGACTTGGTAAAACACCAACTGATGAAGTATGGGTATTTACATATGAAGTAGATAATAGCAAGATTGATGGAAAAACCAAAGAAGCATTGGCGGGTGCCGAGTTTGAGTTATATAAGGCAGTTAAAAGAGGTAATAAGACAGAACCGGGCGATAAGATTCCTGTAGTTTGGGATGATGAGATGCAAGCATATCGTGAAGCTAAGGCTGGCGAACAGGCAAGCGCTATGCAGACCAGAGAAACAACAGATGCAGATGGAAAGAAGCATCAGACATTCAGCATCAAGGGGCTGGATGCAGGAGAATATTTCCTGAAAGAAACAAAAACGCCGGGCGGATATAACACATGCGACCCACAGCCTATTAAAATCAGTGCAACGCATGCTGAGGCACAGGGCGCCGGAACGACAACATTGACAGATTCTACGATGAATCTTGAGATTGTAAACAACAAAGGCGTTGAGCTTCCTGGAACCGGTGGTATCGGTACAACAATCTTCTACGTTGTTGGCGGTATCCTGGTAGTTGGCGCGGCTGTTCTGCTCATTGCGAAGAAGCGCACGAAATAATACATGACATTGAATTTATTGACGCAATAGGATATACCGGGAGGGCGGCCGTGCCCTCCCGGCATACAACGGTAAGGAGAACCCTGAATGAGAAAGCATTTATCCACAATAATTTTAATAGTGATTTTAATTGCAGGGCTGTCCTTGCTGCTGTATCCCACAGTCAGCGATTATTGGAACTCATTCCATCAGTCCAGGGCGATTTCCACCTACACAGAACAGGTGGAGCAGATAGACACGGGGGAGCAGGAAGCGGCGCTTGCAAGAGCACGGGCTTACAATGCGGAACTCTGGAATAAAAGCAATCGCTACGAGTTCAGCGAGGCGGAAGAAGAGGAATATGAGAACTTGCTGAACATTTCAGATACAAGTATGATTGGATACATTGAGATTCCAAGTATTAATTGCCGTCTTCCAATCTATCACGGTATGAGCCAGGAAGTGCTGCAGACCGGGGTTGGGCACATGAAAGGTTCATCCCTTCCGGTAGGCGGATTGGGCACCCACAGTGTACTCACGGCCCACAGAGGTCTGCCGTCGGCAACCTTATTTACGAATCTGGATAAAATGGAGGAGGGCGATTATTTTGTTCTCCATGTACTGGGGGAAACGATGACTTATGAGATCGACCAGATTCATATCGTTCTTCCTGATGATGTGGACGACTTGGAATTGGAGAAAGGAAAGGATTACTGCACCCTTGTCACCTGCACGCCCTACGGCGTCAATTCTCACCGGCTTCTGCTCCGGGGACATCGGACAGAAAATCAGGCCGCACAGTTGGTGCAGGAGGACGCAAAGCAGATAAATTCGACAATGGTTTCCCTGATCATAGCGGGAACGATACTTTTGATTTTATTTATTGGAACACTGATTCGACATAGAAAATAACAGAGATTTCTGGGAGGAATGGATATGAAAGCTGGAAAGTATAAAAAAGGCTGGATATGCGGGGGGCTGGCCCTGGTTATGGGCGCTGCGCTGACACTTTCCCGGTTGGAGGTATTTGCGGGAGACCGGATTGATACATCGAAGGATTGCAGCCTGACGGTAACAATGGCAGACGATATAAGCGACCAGTATCCGGAACTTATGAACGCCGAGATTCCTGTAACTCTCTATAAGGTGGCGGACATGGACAGCAATGCCGAGTATATTCCGTTGGAGGGATTCAGTGAAATAGGACTTGAGGATATCGACAGTGGTACGACAGCGGGCGATTGGGCGGCTATCGCGGAAAAGGCATGCCAGGCGCTGGGGCGGCCATATGAGCTGGAAGCTGAGGCGCCGGAAGACGAAGAGTCCGGAGAAAAGCCGGGTGAAGAGACCGGGGAGAATCCGGAGATGCCGGAAGCTGAGGCGCCGGTAAAGAGTGAGTTTAGCGTCCGGCTTGCAGACGGCCCGGCCACTCTGGGAGGCCTTGAATGTGGAATGTATCTGGTCTATGCGGAGGAAACGCTGACAGATAATTATGTTTATAATTTTACCCCGTATTTGGTATCCCTTCCAACCAGCGATTATACGATAGAAAACGGCGGCACAGATACCTGGACATATGATGTGACCATGGGGCTTAAGCCGCAGCAGAGCACTCGCTATGGGGAACTGGTTATTGAGAAGACATTAAGTACAGTGAATACCTCGATGGGCGGTGCAAGCTGTGTGTTTCAGGTAGAGGCCGTAAAAGATAATAAGATTGTATACAGCAATGTGTTGTCTCTGAACTTTAAAGAGCCGGGAACAAAGCAGATTGTTGTTGATGAAATTCCGATGGGAGCCGCGGTGACGGTGACAGAAATTTATGCGGGCGCAGGCTATCGGCTGA
>URND01000060.1 GCA_900549105.1 uncultured Eubacteriales bacterium | reverse complement strand
TTATTATGAAAAATGAATTAAGAGAACACTCGGATGAACATCAAATGGAGCTTTTTACTTATGACTCATCACCTTCGCTTCCAGCACTTTTATATATGTTGCCTTCGGCACTTGCAGAGCCATTCACCAAATATTTTATTGTTAAATCTCAAAAAGAAATAACAATACGAAAAATGAATGATTATGCCGAAACGCGAAAATATATTTTGTATATGCTTGACCATCTTGCATCAATAGGAGCATTGACTCCTTCTTTGCAGCGCGACTTAATGCAGGCATACTATGATACATTTAAACTTTAAAAGGATATAATAATTGTACCGCTTTCTTTAAAAGGCCTCTGGTTATTCAGTGGCCTTTTCACATTTTAACCCTTGAATTTTCAAACACAAAACTCTACCTCTATTCTGAAATTTGCTCCACACGAATCGTCCGCCAGGCTGTGACACTCTGGCGGACAAAATATTTTGCAAAGGGGAGATGCTTATGAAAAAGTTCATCCAAAACCGATTCCATTTTAATTAAATCATATTTTTAGCGAACATGACCGAACATTTATAAATTTTTTTCAAAAAATCTATTATTACGCATCCGGCAGCCATCTTCAGTATACTTCCTCTTAGGAAATGCCTGGTTCATTCTATGGGCAACCTGATTCCACGTCAGCCCATCTAAATAATACAGCCGAAACATTATCTGCAACTCACTCTTCTCAATGCTGTTTATGTACTCTTCCGCCTGAACCGTAAGCTCCACAAGTTCCGTCTCTCTCTGCTCAAGCTGCAAAAGGTGCATTGACAACGCAGCTTCCTTCCGGGATATCGCTGTTTCTGGCCGGCCGTGAACTTTTACTGTCCGAAGAGGCTTCTTACCTTTCTTCCCACAGGTCACAGAATCCACTACAATCAACTTATTCAGCCGTTCCAGCTCTTTCCTGTCCTTCTCAATCCTTCTCCGTATATCTTTAATCTCTTCCTTCATAGCGCTGTACTGGACCAAGACGCTTTTGTCCATCCTATTCACCTCCAGTTACCGATAATCCGTTCCATCGTCGAAAATCTAAAACCGCATGCAAGACATTTCCGGCGCCGGTAAACTTCATTCCACTCTTTGAGCCGTGAGTTAATAATTCTTGTATCACCGTTGCATTTCGGACATTTCAAAGATTATCACATCCTCCACATAAACCGATTCATCACCTTCTGCCGCCAGCTGCTATGCTCCACCTGCTCCGCAACCTTATCCGCGTCATAGGCGGTTGGAATGTCTTGTAATACAAATTCGCATATTATCATTCCGTGTTTGTCAATCAGTGAAACAATTTCATTTTTGATTTCAATTACATAACCTGTGTTATCGCTTGATGTAATGCAATATTCTGCATCTGCATCAATCAGCCTCATTTTCTTCACGCTCCTTATATGGTTCCGGAAGCGGCATCCAGGCAGAAACGATGTAGAAATCTTCTGTCTCAACATCGTACCATTTCCCGTCACCAGCATACCTTAAGGCAGTTGCTCTCTCTGCTCCGCAGATTGTGACTATATATTCTGTCAAATCCTCCATGTCAACCATTCCATTTTCAGGTTCTTTTGGCAATCGCTCTACTACCGGAATCCACCAATTCTGCTGCCAGAGCACTGACAGCTCTCTTGCCATCCGAGAATATTCCTCTTCGATGATTTTTAGCTGCTCTGAAGTGATGCCGGTGCCCTCGTATTTTTTTAATTGTTCCAACTTTGGAATTACATCATTGCACAATGCGGTAATATTTGTATCAAATGTTCTCAGAGTGTCGTGCATATGCTTATTTGCTGTATATTTCAGCTGTCTTATCATCATTTCCGTTTCCATAGTCTTATACCTCCATCAAAACCTCCGTTTAATTTAATTTGTTCAGCGCCTCCTCAGCTTCGGATGGTTCTAAAAACCACGTCTCTTTGTAAAACTTATCTGCAAGGATACGGCCTGTTCCATACTCCAAATCCTTGTCACATTCCAGATACCATCCGCATTCCGTAAATACGATTTTTGCAACCTTTTGATGATATACTCTGTTATTTTCCTCATGTCCGTTGAGTATATTTAATTCGTGATTGACCTTGCTTGGAATATAATACACATCGCTCCCGATAGAGCAGGGAGGCTTCAGCAGCAAGCCTTGTTCTTCTAAGTCCTCATATTTTTTTAATTGCCAGTATAATGTCATCGCATGTTTCCTCACTTCTCTGGCATCGACAATTATCCTCCTGATTCGCCCGTCTATATGTTCATCAGGTATTGTTAATCTTTCCATGCTTGCTCATCTCCTTCCATTTCGGTTTTTAATTCCAAGTAAACATCCGTGACAAGCCCATCTCCCCATCCATCAAGTTTCGCTGAGGTAATGTATCCGTAAAATACTCCGTTTACTATAAGGCCGGATATCCTTTCTTTCCCACTTGCACCTCTTTTATTTTTATCTTTGTCGAGCAGCTTAATCAGTTCGCTTACTGTAATTTCGCCATTACTTTCCCTCGAAGTTTCTTTTGACAGGCGTCCGCGGAGGATGGACAGTTCTCTGGCCATCCTTGTGTACTCCTGATTGATAATTTCAAATTCATCCGGCGTAACGCCGGTATCCTCGTAAGCTGCCAAACGCTGAACCAGTTCCTCCTTCTTTGCCGGCGACCAGTATCCTGATTTAATCCCGTTACTTCGCTTATGTGTTAATCTCTCCATGCTCAATCCTCCTTTATATCTGCCTTGTAGACTTTTTTCAAATAAAAAACCAACCACCGTTATTGATGGTTGGCTAATTCATTGCTATTGTAAATCACTTATATTAATTCCTTCCAGAACAATTTCTATATATTTTACCCACTCATAATCCATTTGTTTATAAATATTTGATATTAAATTATATATATAAAATACAGCCAAAGTAATCATATATAGCAACATAAGCGCCTGACATGTTATACTATTTCCTCCGCAAACATTCAAAAAAGCACTTGCCATAAAGGTAAATATCGAAAGAACTACTAATGTTAATGTAAAATCCTTCCCTTTATCATCATATGTTCTGACAAGTACTTTTAATTTTAAAAATTTATTACTATCATTTCCAACATAATCTTGCACTTTTGTTCTTGCACATATAATTTCTTCGGTATGATAGTTTTCTCTAATTTTACATTTTTCCAGTTCTTTACATAATCTCTTTAAATCGTTCATATAATTCCCCTTTTCCAATTTCAAGATTATATAACATTATACCGTTCCAACCATCAGTATTCAATTGTCAAAGTGCAAAATTCATTATTATTCTGGCATCACCCCTAGATAATCCTCTAAACTCATTTGGCCGTCTCTGTAGTTAATCCATAATACTTCCCGGCGCTTTAATCCACATTCCGCTGTTGTATCCTTGTAAACTTTACGCCATCCTTTAAGGTAGGTATTATATAAATCATTGTCATACCCGGATATCATAATCTTTCCTGGATGCTCAACTGCTGCTTTTAAAAGCTCTTCATGTCCAGTTCGGTCCATCTCATGTTTATATAGATATCCTTTCCGAAGCCCGGGCAAATATGGCGGGTCCATATAAATAAATACATCCTTTGTGTCGTATCGCTTCAAAAGTTCCAGCGCCGGCAGATTCTCAATCTGAACACCTCTTAACCTTTCTGCTGCCAATAACAAAATTTCCGGAAGTTTTGCCCAGGCCGTGGCCGGATTCGGAGAGTGGGCCTGCTGCCCCGTCTTAAACCCATTGTTATAAAGCTGAGAATTTCCAAACCCTTGCCAGCACCGGACACAATATCGCCTGGCCCTTTCGATGTAATCATCCGTTGGTTCAAATGCTGACTTATATTCATCTCGGGCAAATGGCGTCCATTCAATTTTACTTTTCAATTCTTCCGGATAATCTCGCAAAACCCGGAAGAAATTAACAATCTCACCATCAATATCGTTGACTGTTTCTATATGGCATCTTGGCTTATTTAATAAAACCGCTATGCTTCCAGCAAATAATTCCAGGTAAACATCGTGTGGTGGGATATAGCTGCATATCCAATTTGCTAAACGATTTTTTGCGCCAAGATATTTTAATACTGTTTTCATTTTTTTAGAAACTCCTCCCGGTATACCCTTAACCCCGGCCGGAGGCTGGCTTCTTTCTCTAAGATAAATATTCCCTTAAAAATTCCGCTGCTTCTTCAAATCCATGTTCATGAAGCAATAATTCTATGGCATGTACATCCGCTTTCTGGCCAAAAGACCGTTTATTCAGTGCATCTACTTCTTCAATCTTATCCATATTCAGATTCATCCCATACTTTGAATTAAATTCTTTTGCGTAATCACCAAAAGTATAAAGCATTTCTCCATAACAATCCGTTGTGGCAATGTCATCCACCACACCGTTGAAAGCGTCTGTAAACTCTTTCAGGCGTTTTTCTGCAAAACCATATTTATCATGCAGCACTTTATATACAGCTACGTTGTAGGCGTTGTAAATCTTTGTGAAGATATCCTCCATGATTTCATTACACTTCTCAATAGATATCTCCATCTGCATGTACGTAGCCCGGCGAAATGCCAGTTCTTTCTTCAACGCTTCAAGGCCATGTTTCTCAGCAAAATCATAAGCATAGGCCATACCTGATACCCTGTCCTCCATTTTTTTCTGATAATTCGCTCCCATACTTTTTATCCCTTCTCCCTCAAATAATCCTCTAGCTTTATAATCGTCTCCTGAACCACCGCCATTACCAACGGAGCATTATCATATTCATCCAAAACTTTTCTGAAAGCCCCGAAAACTTTCCCCCAGTCTTCTTCCGTGTTTTTCATATGTTGTCGGCTATTAAGATAGATAGCCTGGACCTTCAATCTCCACTCCTCCATCATGGCAGCTCTTCTATTCGGATATAAATTCCTGGGATATCGGCCCAGAACTTCTCCACAAATTCAGACGCTACCTGAGCATCATCTTTCCAAAATCCCACAGCCGTCATACAATCTTTTAAAAGCTTTTGAAGGTTATCCGTATCCGGTTTCGTTACCCGGTATTCTCCATCGACATGCTGCCCTTTTGGGAAACACCACTTTGTCATCATCCGGATACCAGCCGTAGATTTCTTTTCCGGCTTATATCTTGCCAGATGTACCATTAATTTCTGTCTGGCTGCTTTCAGTTCCGTCGGTTCGTAGAATACCGGTTTACCATTCACTACATGCACCTGCTTTTCCTGATGCGTTACCGTTGGAGGATTCATTGCCATAAAAAATTCAATCGCCATATATTTTACTCCTTTAACGTGTGAAATTTTCCTCTTTTATTTTCTTCCGCCCCTGTCATCGTGGAAGGGGAAGGGAACGGGCGGGCTGTGCTTAAAGCCCGTCCATTCCTACCCACGTGACCCACGCGATGGCGGGGGAAATTATTTACCCTTTAGGGTAGTGTCTTTTTCCGCCAGCGAAAGTCTAGTCTTTTTCCTCCGCCGCCATTATCCTCATGGCGGAAAAAGTCTTGTCTTCTGCAAAATTTCCATGAAACTGTTTAGCGGAAAAAGTCTTGTCTTTCGCACTTCCGCCATAAAAACATCATTTTGAAGATGTCTAGTCTTTTTCCTCCGCCGCCACTCTCAAAATAACACCATTTTCCAGTCTGTACCCGCCATGTTCTTTGACCATATCCCGGACTGTCCTCTCAGATTTTCCGAGAAATTTGGCAACATCTGACACCGTGGGGGCATCCCCGAAATTGCCATTTTCAACAGCTTCTTCCAAAGCTATATTACGGTCATCCCTCCGCTTTCTGGCGTTCTTTTTGTTCTTCTCTGCTGCCTTCTGCCACATCGGCTTATCCTCATCCGGCTGGATATCGTTCAAAGCCCCAGATTCATCCATACGGTGGATTGGATAATCAAACCATACATTGATTGGCTCAAAGCCCGGAAACTCTCTCAGCGTCGCTTCCAACCGCCAGGCGGTTTTCTGTGCCGCCTTCATCTGCATGCTCTCTATCAAACGCCGAAGTTCTATCATACGCCAATTCGGAAGGACATTTTCACAGTAAGCCATCAAGGCCTTAGCACTTAATAAATCATCATCCGACAAATCATCCTGCCAGGCCCAATGAGCATCCAGATAGACCCTGCAGGCTTTACAGACAGCCTTGTCATCCTCCTGTTTCCGCATAGCCTCAGGCACCGGCAGCTCAATCATATCCAGCTGGGCATCCGGGTCCCGGGCAAACACGCCGGAACCACTGGCCCGGTCCATGGACTTCTTGCCGCCCTGGCTTCCCTTGCTGTGATGGTGGCAATAAATCGTTGCGCATCCAACTTCGGAACATATCTTGTCAAACTGATTGCAGAATTTAGCCATCTGCTCTGCACTGTTCTCATCGCCGGTAATGACCTTATAAATCGGGTCAATAATAATGGCTGCATAGTCTTTCTTTTGAGCCCTCCGTATAAGTTTAGGGGCCAATGTATCCATCGGTACGGCTTTTCCTCTCAGATTCCAAATATCGATATTTGACAGGTTTGAAGGAGAAATCCCCATGGAAGTATAAACGTCCTTAAACCGATGTAGGCATGAAGCCCTGTCAAGCTCCAAATTAACATACATGACACGCCCCTGGGCACACTTCCGGCCAAGCCAGTTTCGCCCCTCAGCAATGGCAATAGCCAATTCAATCTGAAGAAATGACTTTCCTGCTTTTGATGGTCCCGCGATGAGCATTTTATGGCCTTTTCTTAAAATACCATTAATCAGAGGTTCTGCGAGTTCCGGAAGATTATCCCAGATAGATGCAAGGTCTTCTACATCCGGAAGATTGTCATTCACAGCTTCAATCCATTCCTGCCATTCATTCCAGGATGTTTTTCCGATATTCGTATCGATGATAAACTGCTTTTTATCTCCCCGGGTGCATCCCGGCAGCCTCGATAAACGGGAAGGATTTTTATTTTGTGTATCTACTTTCAGACCATTTTTTTCACATATCTGATACAGATACTCAACACGCTTCTGATACTCCTTATAATCCGCTGCGTCGATCCGGACAATGGCATGGACACTCTTTCCCCCGGAAAACATCAGGACAGCAACTGGCAGTTCAAGTTCCCGGATGATAGTGTTCTGTTTCTCAATCTCCAGATTGTCTGATTCCACCAGTGCATACCGATATTCTGTCACATTGCTGTTTCTTACATCGTTTCCATCCAGCGGATTAAAGCGGATCCAGGCGCCAGCCTCAGGTTCATAATCACCAAGTGCCGCACCAAGGTCATCCCCGTATTTTGAAATCTTTTCTAATATCTCTCCGGCTGTCAGCGTATACACCCCCTTATTTCTTGGAATGTATTTCTGTTTTTCTTCATCAAGCCGAGACTGCATCACATAGCCAATGACTTCCCCGGGTTCAAATAAAGTTTCTATATAGCGCGAAGCCTCTTTCCCCGGATGCCAATTAAAAGGTTCATGGACTTCCTGTCCTTCAATCCATCCGGGCGTCACAATAACTCCGGGGGACGTGATCTCATCGTCCCATCCGAGTTCCTTGCCCTGCTCCGGAACGAAACCGCCTTCAACTGCCATCTGATAGATGGTCCCTCCTGTCACAATAGCAAAAGCAGCCTCCTTGAAGCTGTCCCACTTGCGCAGGCATTCTCCAAAATGATATCGTTTTGCATCCCGGCTGCTCCAATCCTCCCAATCAGACGCCAGATACCCTTCATGTTTAAGGGCCATGCCGACATTAATCCATTCCTGATAATCGCATGCGGACGGGTCTATATAATTTAATAATTCTTTAAGGTCCGTTCTCTGTTCCATTTAAATCAATCTCCTACCATGAAAGCGGGCTGTTTTCCTCCCGGATAATTGGAGGGACATAAGTCCTCGGGTCTATGCTGCCCGGCGTCCTCCATCCATTAGCCGCAATCCGGTCAATCAGTCTTTTCGCCTGTTCCCTGGACCACAGCCCCACTTTCTGAAATCCCCGCTGTTCTAATTGACGGATCTGTCTCGGACTGGCCAGTCCTGCAGAACGCCTTTTTTCCAAACGTTCCAAAAGAAGTGAAGCCTTTCCCGCATTATCGACTGCTGCCGGGTTGATATCATTCTTTTCAAGCGCTTTAAGCTGTTTTTCCGATGGCGGCATCATTTCCCATCCAAAAGCCGGTACATAATTTGACAGGTCTTCCGCCTGGATACTCATTTCAAACTGCAACGGGTCTACAAGGCGCTGTTTCTTCCTTTTTTGCTCAGACAATATCTTTGCCAGAGCTTCTTCTCGCTGGGCCTGAACATCCTCCGAAGCTTCTTTTTGAGCTTCTTCAATATCCACTGCCTTGCCGGCTGTTTCTTCCAGATTGGCCGTCATCTGCTGTGCAATCTCCGGGTTGCTGCAGACCAGTGCCGCCGGATGGCATAATTCATGCCGTTCCGTATGCCATAAAAAATCCAATAACAACAAATGGTCTTTTCCTGGATGCAGCCTTGTCCCTCGTCCAACCATCTGGCAATAAAGGCTCCTCACCTTGGTTGGCCGTAAAACAATAACGCAGTCCACAGACGGACAATCCCACCCTTCGGTCAACAGCATGCTGTTGCACAACACATTGTATCTGTCCTCATCAAAATCCCTCAGTATCTGTGCCCTGTCTTCGCTGCTGCCATTTACCTCAGCCGCCTTAAATCCATGCTGATTAAGAATATCCCTGAACTTCTGGGATGTCTTTACCAGTGGCAAAAACACAACTGTTTTCCTATGTACACAATGCTTTTCCATTTCACAGGCAATCTGCTCAAGATACGGGTCCAGCGCCGTGCCAAGTTCTCCGGCTTTAAAATCTCCAGTCTGAATACCGACACCGCTGATATCAATTTTAAGAGGTATCGTCAGCGCTTTAATTGGCGAGAGATAGCCCTCCCTGATTGCCTTTGGAAGCGTATATTCATAAGCAATATTTTCAAAATATGTACCTAAATCTTTCATGTCACCGCGGTCCGGAGTTGCTGTGACACCAAGGACTTTTGCATCTGAAAAATACTGAAGCACTTTTTGATAGCTGTCGGAAATACAATGATGGGCCTCATCCACAACGATTGTTTTAAAGTAATCCGGCGTAAATCCAAGCAGCCGCCTATCCCTCATCAATGTCTGCACAGAACCGACAACCACCCGATACCAGGTCCCTTTACAGGTCTGTTCCGCCTTTTCCACAGCACACCTAAGCCCCGTGGACTGCAGAATCTTATCTGCCGCCTGTTCAAGCAGCTCACCTCTGTGGGCCAAAATAAGGATACGTTCACCGCGCCGGACACACTCTTCCGTAACCGAGGCAAAAACAATCGTTTTCCCCGTGCCGGTCGGCAGGACCAAAAGAGTTTTTTTAGTCCCTGCCGACCATTTATCAAATACAGCTTCTTTCGCGGCCTTCTGATAAGGCCTGAGTTCCATCTTACCCATCAGAAACTAGAGCCCCATTTCTTACCGCCCTGAGGCTTTAAAAACTCTGTAATCTCAAGATGCGATTTTGTTGCATCATTATAATTCGGCTTATGTTCAACTTTACAGCGTCCCCGCATTCCTCCAACCTGATTCCAGTTCATTTTGAGCGTTGCTCCTTCTTCATCCTTCATAAGACCAATGCTTATAAAAAACTGCGACAGCTTCCAGGCGAATTTCCTGTTTAAGATAAGATTTGTCCGAAGCTGCGGTTCCGAATCACCTGCAAGAATGTTGCAATATACAATGGCCATGTTCTGACCCGCATATTTGCCATCGCCGCCAACCTTTGAGCGCTCATAATGGTCTACCATAATATCATATTCCCCATCCGGGATATCTACTATCTGAGAGGTGTTTTCCACCTCATCGTCCCAATCGTATTCCTGATTTATATCCATGTTATTTTTATCACTCATAGCTTTCTTTCCTCCTGCTTAATTAAATGGTGCTACCAGTTTTGCCCTGGCTTCTTTTATAAAATCTACGATTTGCCCCCAGTTTGGCATAACCCATTCGTCGATAAATTCCCGTGGATAATCCTTGACCTGCATATCTATCGGCCATGCCCCCGGCAGACGCACATTGACTACATTCTGTAGATCCCACTCATCTATATTCCCAGCAATCATCAAATCTCTCAGATCCTTTGGAATCCTCTTATCCGGTTCACTTCGTCCCACTACCTCCTGTCCTTCCGGATTCGGTGTTGTTACCTCTCCAGTATCCGAAACAGCAGGTTTCTCTGATGTCTCTTCCTTCTTAAACTCCGCATTGCTTTTGACGGGCTCCTTCATATCTTTGAGCTGTTCTGGCGCAGCAACCTTTGTTTCCTGATGTGTTTTTGCTGTGTCATCCGTTTTCTCAATGATATGACGAATACTCGAATATTCAAACGGCAATTCATCCGGAAGAGCATAACGGTTTTTTGCATCCCAAAAAGGTGTATGGTTCGTATACATAACTCGCTGGCCGCCCTGAGCCTTTTTCTTTTTATCCACTTCAACAATTCGGGTCTTATAATTGGCAAAAAACACCGCATCGGCCCATTCCCGAATCATTGGCGCCACTTTCTTACTGGTTTTCATCTCCCAGTGATCATAAGCTCCCATCTCTTCCGGCAGCTCTACTTTTCGAAGCTGTGCATGGGCGGTCAGTACAACATGATTCCCCTTATCAATCACATCTCCTAAAAGGTTCAGGAGCTTGCCAAATTCCTCAGCACTATATGTATAGCCCTTGCCATATCCCGGATCCTCAAGACCGGACCAACCTTTTTGAGCGCATAATGAAGTGATTTCAATCTGCTCCGCCCAATCCGCTGTATCAATAACCAGGGTCCCGCAACAATCGGGATGGTCAATAACATACTGCACCTGCTGCAGTAGCATTGCCCAGGACAAAGATTTTTCAAAACGGGCCACATCCATGTCCTTCGTGCTGCCTTCTGTATCAATAAATACAGGATTTGGGAAACTGGCAGCAAACGTTGATTTACCAATCCCTTCAGGCCCATATACGACAATCTTTTTAGCTCCCCCAAGCTTACCTCGCATAATATTCATTAAAATACACCCGCTTTCCAATTCTTTTTCATTTCCGGTTCAGGAATGAGTGGCTGTTCTGCCACATAGCCGTCTTCAATAATGATGGAACATTCATCCCCCGTCGATACCCGGGTTGCAATAGCCTGCAGGCCTTCACCTTCAAGCCACTCCCCAAACTCCTTTAACGTATTTATATCCATCTGCTCTAATTTATCCAAAAGAACAAATCCGCATTTTGGATTCAATTTCCGCACAATCGCCGTAGAAACCTTCAACCGGTCAGAACCGGACATGTTATCCCATTTCTGCCCTTTATAAATAAGTTCACCATCGCGTACAGATAACTCCGGAAGTGGGAGTTGTGCTGAATCCAAGAGTTTCGCTGTCTTATCTCTGACAGCATCAATCCTTTTTGTAAGTTCCAGATACTGATTTTTGTAATATCTGGCATCATCTTCCGCCTTTTCTTTATCCAGGTTGGCTCTTACCTTTCGGTTGATTTCTTCAATATTTTCAATGCTCTGCTCCAACTCAGCCGTAGATTCATCCTGCAGGTCCTGGGCAGACATCATTGCGATATTCAACGAAGCTTTTGCTTCCATAAGTTCCTTTTCTTTTTTCCGCAGCTGTTCCCGTATGGCCTCTGCCTCCTGCTCCAGAAAGGCTACGGACTGCTTTAAGTGTTCTGCCTGATTACGTTTCCGTTGATTCTCCCCATTTTTTGCAAGGATTTCCTGCTGCTGCCTGATTAATTCTGTTGGAGAGACCAGTTCTTTTGGGGCATCTGCATAATAAGGCTGTTCTTTAGCAAACTTCTCTTTCTGGTCTGCAATCCGCCCAAGCGCAAGGCGCTCATTATAAAGTTCCTTTTCTTCTCTGGCTAATCTCGCCAGCTGGTCCCCAACACCGATAATCTGCAAAAGTACATTTGCTTTCTCTACATCCGAAGACTCCATAAATCTTGGAAGGTCTAAAGCCATCTGGCCCACAAATTCATCAAGAAGCTGCTGACCGGCTTTCTGACCATTCGGGTCTGTAACCTTCAATGTACTGTTTTTCCCCTTACGTTCAACAACAAGTCCATTGCTCATAACAATATGTAAGTTTGGTGGAATCACCGAACCTTCCCGGACAGCCTGGGATGGTTTATATTTGTTACCGCCTAACGCCCAGGCAATGGAATCCAAAACAGAAGTCTTTCCTTGGTTGTTATTTCCACCGATAATCGTCAGGCCATTTTCATTCGGCTTTATTTTTACTGCCTTAATGCGCTTGACATTTTCAATTTCGAGACAATTAATTTTTAAACTATCACTCATTTACATTCTCCTTATTTTCTGCTAAACTATTATTGGTTATTTTTCATTTGCCCCTGACCCGAGTTGCCGCTCGGCCGGGGCATTTTTAATGTGTACAGTTCCCACAGGCCTGCCAGGAAAATGGCTATTATCCAGGCTATAAAGGCCGGGCCCGCCGGTTTATAGATGGCCGCAGGAACTGCTGCTGCCATGCTGCCGACCAGAAATACTGTGGTCAACAAGTCAATTATCTTTCGTATCATCCATCTGGCCCCTCCTTTCTCACAAATATTAGCTTCATTCCAAGAACATCCATTATCCGATAAAGTTCATCCAATCGGAATTTCTCAGGATGCTCCCGCCTGTTATACAGTGTCCGTGAAACCATTAGGCTTTTATTGGCTAAGGTATTATTATCTAAGTGATACCGCCTCATCTCTCCATCAATAAGACCGGCCAGGTTATCACAACGCTTCTGAAGCAATTCGGCACTTTTATTAATAGCTCTCCGCTGCATATGCTCACCTCCCTCTATTCAGAGCTTTAAGCTTCCATCACCACAAAATCCCCGCATATTGAATAATTATCGTTATACCGCACGGATGCATACTGATTTCCAAAAAGTTCATATTTAGCCGGCTTATCAAGTGCTTCAATAAGCGATTTACAGACCTCTATAATACTGCTTGCGTAGAAACTCCTTATCTTGCTTCCACCTGCAAAATAAACTTCATACTTTTTCATCTTCATCGTGTCGACCTCCCCCTTCTCCATTTAAATTCATTGCTATTTCTTCTTTTATCTCCTATACTGTACTTACAGGCTGCTGCAACAGCTGAGTACAAAAAGGAGGATTTTTATGGATATCAAAATACTTGAATTAAAAAAACAACTTTCTGAAACATCTATGGAAATCGAACGAGAAATCGATAACGGAAAATGCGCTCCCGAAATCAAAAGTATGGTTTTTTCTGCCATCAAGCCATATCAGCATATGATTTTCCTTATCTTGGACTATCTCGACGAAATCCAAAGTAATAGTTAATCTTTCCCGCTGTCCGTGCTTACTGCGGACAGCGATTTTGCCTTTAAAAGCATCTGAAACTCAGATACTTTTCTTTTTAATTCATCCGACAAATTTTCAATCTCCTTTACTTTTGCCAATATTTCATCATCATTAAATTCTAACTGCAAAAACAAGGTATTCACTTCTCTCCACCTCCCTCCATTTACCATTGACCAGAACGTCTGTTCGTGATATCCTATATTCAACGGATATCAGTTATTTAAAGCATCATTATTAAATTGTTCAAATAAAAAATCGTAATCGTATTCTTGAAAAAATACCTTTTTGATTTTTTGTGCTTCTGTAAAATAGAAACCACACTTTACAGCACCATTTAATTTATCTGATACTGTAGCTGGCCTGCACTCCAATAAATTTGCAATTTGTAATGCAGTTACCTTTTTCCGTTTCATCACATTTAATAAATTTTCATACATTGCCTCACCGCCTCTCTTGAAATTCGTTATTCCGTATTTCATACTTGAATTATATTCGCTATTCAGTATTTTGTCAACATTATAATTCTTAATTTCGAATTATTACGGAATTTCGAATTTTTAATATTTACAAAATGCGAAATTTAG
Source organism: uncultured Eubacteriales bacterium (assembly GCA_900549105.1). Lineage (GTDB taxonomy): Bacteria > Bacillota > Clostridia > Lachnospirales > Lachnospiraceae > Frisingicoccus. The sequence goes on along the minus strand of URND01000060.1, from coordinate 3,354 downwards.
TATATAATCATTGTATCAGGAGGTGGAAACATGGAAATGGCAAAAATTCTAGAATCTCTGATTCGAGAAAAAGGATATAGCTTAAAATCATTTGCGTCTAAATGTGGAATTCCATATACTACTTTATATGGAATAATTAAAAATGGCGTTGGTAAAGCCAGTGTGAATAATATTATTGTGATTTGCAGAAATCTTGGTATAAAAATTGAAGAGTTAGAAGAAATGGCAGGAAAAAGTATTCCGCAAGAAGAACCACCAGCTTATGAACAGATGGAATTATTGATTGCCAGAAACGGAAAAAAATTATCACCCGAGGAAAGAATACATTTAATCAAACTGCTATCCGAAAATGAAAAATAAAAGCAGGTGTATTATTTGGATAAAGAACATATTCACAAAAAAATATTCGATATCTATCAGGAATGCGATATTCACGAGTTTCCATTAGACTGTTTTTCAGTGCTGGAACATTATGGGCTTCGTCTTATTACATATCAAGAAGTAAAAATAGAGAAACCCGATTTATTTTGTGCAATTTCAAATTATTCAAAAGATGCGTTCAGATTTAGAATGACTGTTTATTATAACGCTTTAAACAATATCGGACGAATCCGATTTTCTTTGATGCACGAATTAGGGCATTTTATTCTTGGCCATGCAGAAGAATCTGAGGACAATGAAGATGAAGCCGATTATTTTGCCAGTTGCATATTAGCTCCAAGAGTTGCTATTAAAAAGCTGAATTGCATAACATCTGATGATATCCATAAAACATTTGGTTTATCTTATGCTGCTGCTAATCGTACACTATTGGATTATAAAGATTGGAACAACAGCAACCCTTCTATCACAGACAATCATTTGCAATTATGGATATTTGACAAACAGCTATATCTTGAAACTGAAAACATTCAAAAAAAATTAGCAAAGCAACATAAACGTACCAGAAAACAATTAGAAGAACGTCAAAGAATCGTAAATACGTTTTCTGAATATTATCAAATCCATGCCGAAGATATCCTGGAACGTCAAAGAATCGGCATCGAATAATTTAAAATATTATTTTCACTAAGGAAAAGGAGGGAATGTCATGGGATTTTCAGATATGTTTAAAGGAAAACAATATAAAACCGAATTAGGTGCGCTTCAACAGAAATACGATGAATTGAAATCTATGCTTACTCCTGAAATGCAAGACATACTTAAGCAAAAAGAAGTACTGCATATATTGGAAAATGAAAAGTTTGAGACTGAAAAACAAATTGATTCGTTGAATAAAACTATTTCAGATAAGACTTCTGAAATATGGGATTTAAATAATACCATTCAACAGAAAAAATCAGAAATAATTTGGATGGACGACGAAATATTGGTCCAAGAATTCGGCTTATATAAACCTCAATATGAATTTTCGTCCTCTCTTGATTATAAAGAAAAATTAGCAGAAATCCGCTCTCAACAACGCGCCATGGTAAAAAATAAAACTGCTGTCTCGGGTAATACGAACTGGCAAGTGAACGGAAGTACAACCAAAGGCCGAAAAATGGTTTCAGACACTCAAAAATTATTATTACGTGCTTTTAACAGTGAATGTGATGAAGTTGTTTCAAAAGTCAAATATACAAACTTCGATTTATCTTTGAACAAAATATATAAATCTGCCGAAGCAATTTCTAGGCTTGGCTCAATTATGGATATAGCTATTAACAACCAATATTTGAATGCCAAGATTCAAGAACTTCGTTTGGCTTTTGAATATCAGCAAAAAAAGCAAGAAGAAAAAGAAAATCAAAGAGCTGCTCGTGCAGAACTACGTGAAGCCGCAAGGTTGCAAAAAGAAATTGAGGCTCAACGTAAAAAAATCGAAAAAGAACAAACTCATTATCAAACGGCCTATGAAAAATTATTACATCAACTTGAACAGAATCCTGACAATAATGATTTACTTCAGAAGAAAGAAGAGTTGGAAAACCAGCTGAAAGATATTGACAAAGCCATAAAGGACATTGATTATAGAGAAGCCAATCAACGGGCCGGCTATGTCTATATCATTTCCAATATTGGTGCCTTTGGTGAAAATATATATAAAATCGGTATGACTCGACGTTTGGATCCTCAAGACCGTATCGATGAACTCGGAGACGCTTCTGTTCCATTTAACTTTGATGTACACGCCATGATTTTTTCCGATGATGCTCCTGCTCTAGAGTCTGCTCTGCATAAAGCATTTGAAAACAGAAAACTCAATATGGTAAATACTCGCCGTGAATTTTTCAATGTCACTTTAGACGAGATTAAAGAGGTAGTCAAAAAAAATTTTGATAAAACTGTTGAATTTGTTGATATTCCAGATGCGGAACAATATAGAATAAGTCAAAAAATGAAAACTAAAATTTATTCCTAACAAAGATAAGGATAAGATGTTATGAAAATTGGAATGAGAAAACCAAGCCTTAAGAAAAGTATTTCGGCGCGAACTACTGGTCGTGCAAAAAGAGCTGTGAAAAAAGCTGTTATACCAGGATATGGCAAAAAGGGAGCGGGATGGATTAAGAACCCAAAAAAGGCTGCTTATAATAAAATTTATAACAAAACAACCTTCAGCATAAAGGATGTGACAAACACTTCTTCCTCTTCCAAATCCCCAAAAACGGCTGACATTGTTCATGAGGATATTGTTCCAGATAAAAATGTTTTAAGATGTCCCAATTGTGGTCAACCTATAAGAAAAAGTGATGTAAGCGATTACTATCTCTGCGACAATTGTAAAATCAGAATATCACCGGATGATATCGAAGAATCAACTGTGCCAAAAAAGAAAAAGAAGCGTAGTAAAGTTGGATGTCTTGGATGGTTTTGTTCAATTACTCTTATTTTTGTTGGAATATCCTGTTTAGGAATGCTTTTTTCATCAGATTCCGAGAAAGAAACAAAGATGGGCTCTACGGCAGACACAACAATTCAAACCGAAACAACGCAATCGACAGAAGATTCTATGGTTCAAACCGAAGCTCCAGTAATCGAAACCGAAGCTTCTGAAACAATAGTTTATATTACTGATACAGGTAATAAATATCATCGTTCTGGTTGTAGGTACCTAGAAGATAGCAAACGCGAAATTGCCCTCTCTGATGCAATTGCAAATGGATATGGGCCATGTGGAACTTGTAATCCACCAACCCAATAATTATGACGATAAACCAGCCCCTGTTCCAACAGGAGCAGGGGCCCAGTACCTTAACAATAAAATATATTTACCCAGGGAGCTGAAGGGGCGATTATGTCAGCCGCCGGACTTAATGAAAGGGGGCTGGTGCTATGGTTACATATGGAGATTTATTCAACTTTGTAATT
>URND01000059.1 GCA_900549105.1 uncultured Eubacteriales bacterium | reverse complement strand
GCAGAACACAGTGAAAAAAGGCGGCTGCGGTGAGTGTCAGACATCTTGCCAGTCAGCATGCAAAACTTCCTGTACTGTAGGAAATCAGAGCTGTGAAAATAACAAATAATACATAAGCAGCGGCTTAACAGGTTAGGCCGCTGCTTATTAAATGTAAGGAGCATTAACGTGGTTCATCAATATAAAAATAATGGTTACAATATTATTCTTGATGTAAACAGCGGGTCAGTTCATGTGGTGGATGACCTGGTATACGATATTATCGCTTTATATGAGACGAATTCAAAGGAAGAAATCGTAGAAAAGCTTTCAGAGGCTTATTCCCCGGAGGATATTCGGGAGGCTTATTCGGAAATCGAAGAGCTTGTCAAAGCCGAGTGCCTTTTTACCGAGGATATTTATAAGGATTATATTTTTGATTTTAAGAAGCGGCCGACAGTCGTCAAAGCTTTATGTCTTCATATTGCCCATGACTGTAATCTGGCCTGCAAATATTGTTTTGCTGAAGAGGGCGAATATCATGGGCGCCGGGCGCTGATGAGTTTTGAAGTAGGAAAAAAGGCGCTGGATTTTCTTATTGCCAATTCAGGTTCCCGGAGAAATCTGGAAGTGGATTTTTTTGGCGGAGAGCCGTTAATGAATTTTGATGTGGTCAAACAGCTGGTGGCCTATGGCCGTGAGCAGGAGAAGCTGCATGATAAGAAATTCCGGTTTACGCTGACAACCAATGGCGTGCTTTTAAATAAAGAGGTTCAGGAATTTGCCAATAAAGAGATGGCGAATGTGGTTTTAAGTGTGGATGGGCGAAAAGAGGTTCATGATTTTATGCGTCCGTTCCGCGGCGGCCAGGGAAGCTATGATTATATCATTCCGAAATTCAAGGAGATGGCCGAGAGCCGGAATCAGACAAATTATTATGTCCGGGGAACTTTTACCCACTATAATACGGATTTTGCCGCGGATGTGCTGAATCTGGCGGATGAAGGGTTTAAACAGATTTCTGTGGAGCCGGTAGTGGCGCCGGAGAGTGAGGATTATGCGATTAAAGCTTCGGATCTGCCGAAGATTATGGAGGAATATGACCGCCTGGCACAGGAAATGTTAAAGCGGGAAAAAGAAGGCCGCGGCTTTAATTTCTTCCATTTTATGATTGACCTTTCCGGAGGCCCGTGCGTTGCAAAACGTCTTTCCGGCTGCGGCTCGGGGACAGAGTATCTGGCAGTCACTCCATGGGGAGATTTTTATCCGTGCCACCAGTTTGTCGGCCAGGAAGAATTTCTGATGGGCAATGTGGACGACGGTATTGTGCGCACGGATATTCAGGAAGAGTTTAAGTGCTGCAATGTTTATGCCCGGGAAAAATGTCAGGAGTGTTTCGCAAAATTTTATTGCAGCGGCGGCTGTGCTGCAAATGCTTATAATTTTACGGGTAAAATTACAGATACATATGATATTGGCTGTGAGATGATGCGCAAGCGTGTGGAATGTGCCATTATGCTGAAGGCAGCCAGAGAAGGAGAGTTGAAAAATGAAGAACAATAAAGGAAAGAATCTGATCGGCCTGATTCTTATTCTGATTATCATTGCCGCCTGCGGTTTTGTATCCTGGAAGGGCGTGGATGAGAGCGGCCAGGGAAGCGCCAAAAATATTAAGCTTGGCCTGGATTTGGCCGGCGGTGTCAGCATTACTTATGAGGCTGCTGAAGAAAATCCTTCGACAGAGGATATGAATGATACCGTTTATAAGCTTCAGAAACGTGTGGAAAGTTACAGCACGGAAGCAGAGGTTTATCAGGAAGGTACGAACCGGATTAATGTGGAGATTCCGGGCGTTTATGATGCGGAAAAGATTCTGGAGGAGCTTGGTAATCCGGGAACGGTTCAGTTTTATGAAGTGACGGATGCTTCAGCGGCGGATATGTCTGATGAAGAAAAGGCAGAGGCAAAGAAGGCGGCGGAAGCGGCCGGCTTGTCGGAAAATTCCACATTTAACCTGGTTATGGACGGCAATGACCTTATCGACGCCCAGGTTATGACCCAGAAGGACAGCTACGGCAATGCCCAGTATGTGGTTGAGCTGACGATGAATACAGAGGGCACGGAAAAGTTTAAAGAGGCCACTGCACGGAATATCGGAAAACCGATTTATATTATTTATGATAACGAAGTTATCAGCTATCCGAAGGTAAATACAACCATTGAAAACGGACAGGCGGTTATTGAAGGCAGTTTCACTTATGAGTCGGCCAACTCTCTGGCAACCTACATTCGCTTGGGCGCTTTGAAGCTGAATCTGAATGAAATCCGTTCCAATGTGGTTGGGGCAAAACTGGGTGAAGAAGCCCTTGCGACCAGCTTAAAGGCCGGAGCCATCGGTTTGGCAATTATCATTGTCTTTATGATTGTTATGTATATGATTCCGGGCGTTGCAGCCGGTCTTGCGTTACTGCTTTATGTGGCGGCGATGCTCTGTCTCTTAAACGGACTGGATGTGACCTTAACTCTGCCGGGTATTGCGGGTATCATTTTGTCCATCGGTATGGCGGTAGACGCCAACGTCATTATTTTCGCCCGTATCCGGGAGGAAATTGCCGCAGGCCAGAATGTGCGAAATGGGATTCAGACAGGTTTTAAAAAGGCCCGCTCTGCCATCCTGGATGGTAATATCACAACATTGATTGCGGCGGCTGTCCTTTATATTAAAGGCTCAGGGACAATTAAGGGCTTTTCCATTACACTGGCATTAGGTATCGTCCTCTCCATGTTTACAGCCCTCGTGATAACCCATTTTATTGTCAACAGACTTTATGGCCTGGGCTTTACCAGTGAAAAATATTACGGAAAACAGAAAGAAAAGAAGCCATTTCAGTTTGTGCAGAAGGCAAAAATCTTTTATATTATTTCCGCGGCGGTCATTATTGCGGGCTTTGTCGGCATGGGATTGAACAGTTCAAAGGGTAAAGGCGCAATGAATTACAGCCTGGATTTCACCGGCGGTACATCCATGACTGTGCCGTTTAATGAAAATATCGATATCACCGGGGAAAAGGGCGCAGAACTGTTAAAGTCGATTACCGAAACTATCGGCACCGGCGATGTGCAGCTTCAGAATGTTCAGGGCTCCAATGATATTGTTGTGAAAACCCAGGTACTGGATAAGGAAACCCGGGCGGCATTGAAAGACACTTTTGTTGAAAAATACGGTGTGGATGAAAGAGCCATTGAAGAGCAGAGTATCAGTGCGGTTGTCAGCGATGAAATGCAGAAAGACGCTGTCATTGCTGTTGTGATTGCCGGCATCTGCATGCTTATTTATATCTGGTTCCGCTTTAAGGATATTAAATTCGGAGCAAGCGCGGTGCTTGCCCTGCTGCATGACATACTTTGCGTGCTGACAGTGTATGCGCTGGTTCGTATTCCGGTGGGCAATACCTTTATCGCATGCATGTTGACGATTGTCGGTTATTCCATTAATGCGACGATTGTCATTTTTGACCGTATTCGAGAGAATCGGCAGATTATGTACAGGGCGCCTCTGGAGGATATTGTCAATTCCAGTATCACTCAGACATTGTCAAGAAGCATTAACACTTCGCTGACAACCTTCATCAGCGTGTTTGTTCTGTACATTTTGGGCGTTGCATCGATTCGTGAATTTGCCATGCCGCTGATGGCCGGTATCATCGCCGGAGCATGGTCATCCATCTTTATTACGGGTACACTCTGGTATTTGATGAAAAAAATTGGCAAGAAGAATTAAGTAATATAAGACAGAGACTCTGCCGGAGAAGTAATTTTCCTGTGGAGTTTCTGCATTTTCGGAGGAATTATGGAAAAATGGATGGTTGCTGCAAAAAAAGCAGACTTTAACCGTTTGTCGGAAACCTTTTCCATCAGCCCGGTGCTGGCCCGGATCATGGTGAACCGGGGGTTAAAAACCGATGAGGAATTCGAACGGTTTTTATATGGAAATTTAGATTCACTTCATCGACCGGAAAAGATGAAGGATATGGATTTGGGGCTGGCCTGTATCCGGCGGGCGATTGACGGCGGAGAGCTGATCTGCATTGCCAGCGATTTTGATGTGGACGGCGTTTTTTCGGGATATATCCTCTGGCGCGGTATCCGGCGTGTTGGCGGAAGGGCTTATGTCGTGGCCCCGGACCGGATACAGGAGGGCTATGGTTTAAATACCCGGATTGTGCGGGAGGCTTATGGGAAGGGCGCCGGATGTATTTTGACCTGCGATAACGGCATTGCGGCGGCAGAAGCTGTGGAAGCAGCAAAGAGTCTGGGGCTGAATGTGATCATCACGGATCACCATGAAGTTCTTCAGCTTCCTCCGGCGGATGCGGTGATTGACCCGAAACGGGAAGACTGTGAATATCCCTTTAAGGGCCTCTGCGGCGCCGGAGTGGCATGGAAGTTTATCGAATTGCTCTATGAGGCTTATGGCGTGCCAAAGCAGGAGTTTTATGAGCTGCTTCCCTTTGCGGCCATAGCGACGGTGGCGGACGTGATGGATTTGGTGGATGAAAACCGGATTATTGTTAAATACGGGCTTCATGCCCTGGCAAAGATAAATCATCCGGGGCTTCAGGCGGTTATCCGCCACAGCGGTTTAAACAGCCGTCACATTTCGGCCCATGATGTGGGATTTAAAATCGGGCCATGCTTTAATGCGGCCGGCCGCTTGGACTCGGCGGATATGGCGATTCGGCTGCTGCAGACCGAGGACTGGCAGGAGGCGGAGAAAATGGCGGCGGAGCTGGTTGAATTGAATCAGAGCCGCAAGGAGATGACCCTTCTTGGCGCTGAGAGGGCGGCGGCCCAGGTGGAACGGGAAGGGCTCCATAAAGACAAAATCATTGTTCTGTGCCTGGAGAACTGCCACGAAAGTCTGGCAGGGATTATCGCGGGAAGGCTGAAGGAAAAATATCACCGTCCGGCGATTGTGGGAACTGAGAGTGACGGGGTCATCAAGGCTTCCGGGCGCTCGATTGAGGCTTACAACATGTTTGAAGAATTAAGCGCCTGCAGAGATTTATTTCTGCGTTTCGGGGGCCACGCCATGGCTGCCGGCATGAGTTTTAAAAAAGAAAATCTTCCGGTGCTGAGAGAACGGTTAAATCAGAGCTGCACTTTGTCGGAGGAAGATTTTATCCCTGTGATACATATTGATGTGCCGATGCCTTTGGGGTATATCAGCGAAGGCTTTATTCAGGAACTGGATTTGCTGGAACCCTTCGGCAAGGGCAACAGAAAACCGGTGTTTGCTGAAAAACATTTGAGCGTGCTTCGGGCATCTATCATCGGCAAAAACAAAAATGTCCTTAAAATGCGGGTCCGCAATGACAGCGGCGTGAGCATGGACGCCCTGTATTATGAAGATATTGAGGCCTTTGACGCCTGTGTGGAAAAGGCCTATGGGAAGGATGGGAAAAACCGTATGTATGCGGGACTTTCCAACCCGGTAGATTTGGCCTTTACCTATTATCCATCCTTAAATGAATACGGGGGACGGCGGACTTTGCAGATTGTTATACAGAATTTCCAGAGAATTCCCCGTTAAATGTTGTTTTTTTAGAGTAACCTGTGGTAAAATGATTGGTATCGATTATTCCAGAAGAGAGGGAGAAAAGTATGAAGAAATTAGAGGATTATGTAGTGAGTATACCAGATTTCCCGGAACCGGGAATTATTTTCAGAGATGTGACGAGTATTTTGCAGGATGCCGATGGACTAAAATTGTCTATCGATTCATTAATGGAAAGATTGGAAGGTCTGGAGTTTGATGTGATTGCCGGTTCGGAATCCAGAGGGTTTATCTTTGGAATGCCGTTGGCCTATAATCTGCATAAGCCCTTCGTACTTATACGCAAAAAGGGAAAGCTGCCGCGGGAAACAGTGTCGGCTTCCTATGAACTGGAATATGGAACAGCGGAAATAGAAATTCATAAAGACGCCATTTTGCCGGGACAGAAAGTTGTTCTTATTGATGATCTGATTGCAACGGGCGGGACTTCCAAGGCTATGATTGAACTGGTGGAAAGCCTTGGCGGTATTGTTGTGAAAAATCTGTTCCTTATGGAGCTGGCCGGGCTGAACGGGCGGTCAAAGCTTGAGGGGTATGACGTGGATTCTGTCATTGTATATGAAGGAAAGTAGGGGATTCGATGGACAAAGTCATTGATGTGGATATTATTGAGGATGACCGGGACAAGTCCGAGAAAAAAGATTTTATCCCCCCGGAGATTCTCTATGATGAACTCATTGAAAAAGTAAAGAAATACCATCCATCAGCGGATGTGACCCAGATAAAAAAAGCTTATCAGATTGCCTTCAATGCGCATAACGGGCAGGTACGAAAGTCGGGGGAACCATATATCATTCATCCAATCTGCGTGGCCATGATTCTGGCTGATCTGGAGCTGGATAAGGAGACGATTGTCGGCGGACTTCTCCACGATGTGGTGGAAGATACGGTAATGACCCGGGAAGATATTGAAGCCGAATTTGGCTCTGAGGTTGCCCTGATTGTCGACGGAGTTACCAAACTGGGACAGTTGTCCTATTCTTCGGATAAAGTGGAAGTCCAGGCGGAAAATCTTCGAAAGATGTTTTTGGCTATGGCGAAGGATATCCGGGTCATTCTTATTAAACTGGCGGACCGTCTGCATAATATGCGGACTCTGAAATATATGAAGCCGGAGAAGCAGAAGGAAAAAGCCAGAGAGACGATGGATATCTATGCGCCGATTGCGCAGCGTCTCGGCATTTCAAAGATTAAGATTGAGCTGGATGATCTGGCCCTCAGATATCTGGAGCCGGATGTCTATTATAATCTGGCGAAAAATATCGCCTCAAAAAAGAGCGAGCGGGAAGCCTTTGTCCGTGACATTGTGGATGAAGTCAGCCAGCATATGATAAACGGCGGCATCAAGGCGGAAGTCAGCGGCCGCGTCAAACATTTCTTCAGCATTTACCGCAAGATGGTCAATCAGGATAAGACGCTGGACCAGATTTATGATTTATTCGCGGTGCGTATTATTGTGGATTCAGTGAAGGACTGCTATGCGGCTCTCGGCCTGATTCATGAGATGTATAAACCGATTCCGGGGCGCTTTAAAGATTATATCGCCATGCCGAAGCCGAATATGTATCAGTCGCTGCATACTACGCTGATTGGCCCGTCGGGACAGCCTTTTGAGATTCAGATAAGAACTTTTGAAATGCATAAAACGGCGGAATACGGTATTGCGGCTCATTGGAAGTATAAAGAGGACCCGAATGGAAAGAATATCGAGAATAATGAAGAGGCCAAGCTGACATGGCTGCGCCAGATTTTGGAATGGCAGAAGGATATGTCCGATAATAAGGAATTTATGAGCCTTCTGAAAAATGATTTGGATTTATTCTCAGAGAGTGTTTATTGCTTCACACCGGCGGGAGATGTAAAAAATCTTCCAAATGGTTCGACGCCAATCGATTTTGCCTACAGTATTCACAGTGCGGTCGGCAATAAGATGGTCGGGGCCAGGGTTAACGGCAAGCTGGTAACGATTGATTATCAGATTCAGAATGGAGACCGTATTGAGGTTATCACCTCCCAGAATTCCAAGGGGCCAAGCCGGGACTGGCTCAATATCGTTAAGAGCACCCAGGCAAAGAATAAAATCAATCAGTGGTTTAAGAACCAGTATAAGGAGGACAATATTCTCCGTGGTAAAGAGCAGCTGGATAAATACTGCAAGACAAAGAGTATTGTTCTGAGTGAGATTCTCAAACCGGAATATATGGACAAGGTCATTCACAAATATGGTTTCCGGGATTGGGATGCGGTACTGGCGGCGGTCGGACACGGCGGCTTAAAGGAAGGCCAGGTCGTCAACAAGCTGGTTGAGGAAGATAATAAAAAGAAGAAAAAAGAAGTCACAGACACCCAGGTACTTAAAAATATTTCTGAAATCAGTAAAAAACCGGCGGATGACCGGCATGCGAAAAAGGGCAAGAGCGGCATTATCGTCAAAGGACTGGATGATGTGGCCGTGCGGTTTTCGAAATGCTGTAATCCGGTGCCGGGGGACGAGATTGTCGGTTTTGTTACCCGGGGCCGCGGCGTATCGATTCATCGGACGGACTGTGTAAATATGATTCATATTTCCGAGGAAGACCGGGCGCGGATTCTGGAAGCCGAGTGGTCGGCTGCGCCGGATGAAGTGACCGGAAAAGCATATAAGGCAGATATCAATATTTATGTGGAGGACCGTGTCGGTGTGCTTGTCGAGGTTGCCAGAGTATTTACCGAAAATGAAATCAATGTGACGGCCATGTCCAGCCGCTCCGGCAAAAATAATACGGCGACAATCAATGCGGCTTTTGACATTCACAGTGTCGCTCAGCTGAACAAGGTCATTGACAAGCTGAGAAATCTGGAATGTGTTTATGATATCGAACGAACAACAGGAGGCTGATTCCCATGAATCTTGCAATACGTATGATGGTCCTTGGACCGGTTCAGACAAACTGCTATTTTTTAATAAATGAAGATACAAAAGAAGTGTTAATCGTCGACCCGGCGGACCGGGCGCAGAAGATTATCGAGTGGATAAACAGCGAGGGACTCAAACCGACAGCCATCCTTTTAACCCACGGCCATTTTGACCATATTATGGGTGTGGCCGGTGTGAAGAAAGAATATAATATTCCGATTTATGCCAGCAAGGATGAGGTGGAAGTTCTCGCCAACCCGCAGATTAACGTTTCCACAATGATGGGGGCTTATCTGTCCATGAAGGCGGACAAACTGTTTTCTGACGGCGATGTGCTGGAACTGGCGGGGATGAAGCTGAAAGTGATTTCCACTCCGGGGCATACGATTGGAAGCGTATGTTTTTATATGGAAGAGGAAAGGGTTCTTATCAGCGGCGATACCCTGTTTGAAGCCTCTGTGGGACGGTCAGATTTCCCTACGGGAAGCAGCCGCCAGTTAATCGAATCCATTAAGACCCGGCTTTTTGTGCTCCCGGATGACACGGATGTTTTCCCGGGACACGGCGGAACAACAAGTATTGCTTATGAAAAAGCACATAATCCATTTATTTATTAAAAGAAACGATGATAGATTTAATTTTAAACGAAGAAAGATATGAAAATGATATCCGGGCTCTCCTCATGGCATTTTACCATGGGGAGAAAATTTTCGCCCGGAAAACAGAAAATACTGCGGAAGCCGGAAAGGGAACGGCGCCGGAGAAGGCGGGCCGGACCCTGGAAGCGATTTATGCCGGAAACAGCCTGCGGCTGACTTTGAAGGATGAAATGGACCGGGTGCTCGGGGAAAGTCTTATTGAAGATTTCCCGGAGGAACGTAAGGCGGGGAAGAACTGTCTGAAAACAGGGCTTTATGAACTGCTCTGCGAGGTTACGGGGCGGACCCTGCCCTGGGGAACTTTGACGGGAATTCGCCCGACAAAGATTCCGATGTCCTTTTATGATGCGGGCCATTCCGGGGAAGAAGCGGCGGAGCATTTGCGGCAGACTTATAAGGTGTCAGAAGAAAAAATCCGTCTCTGCACCCAGGTGGCGGCCAATGAAAAACGGATTTTGGCGGGCATTGACGGGGAACATTCCTTCAGCCTCTATGTGGGTATTCCTTTTTGTCCGACAATCTGTCTTTACTGTTCATTTTCTTCCTATCCATTGGGTGTATGGGCGAACCGGGTGGATGATTATCTGGAAGCCTTATTCAAGGAAATCCGCCGGGTAAGCCGGATGGTGGATAAAAGCTGTCTGACAACGGTCTATATGGGCGGAGGAACGCCGACATCCCTGACCGGGGAGCAGATGGACCGGCTGCTGTGTACGCTGGAAGAGAATTTTGATTTGAATGTGGCCCGGGAGTTTACGATTGAGGCGGGCCGGCCCGACAGCATTAATGAAAGTAAGCTGAAAGTGATGAAGGCCCATGGTATTCAGCGGATTTCCATTAATCCTCAGACATTGAATCAGAAAACTCTGGATGTTATCGGGCGGCGGCACACGGTGGAGGATGTGGAGCGGGCCTTTCAGATGGCGCGGAAGGCGGGCTTTTCCAATATCAATATGGATTTGATTCTGGGGCTTCCGGGAGAAAACTCCGGGGATGTGGAAAAAACGCTGGAAGGAATTCGCCGAATGGCCCCGGACAGCCTGACGGTACATTCGCTGGCCGTGAAGCGGGCCTCCCGCCTGAATCAGAATCTGGAGCTTTATCCGCCCGCACCTCAGGAAGAGGTCAATCGGATGATTGACATGGCATGGCATGAGGCCGAAGCCATGGGGATGGAGCCTTATTATCTCTATCGCCAGAAAAACATGGCGGGAAATCTGGAAAATGTGGGCTATGCCAAACCGGGAAAAGAATGTCTTTACAACATTCTTATTATGGAAGAAAAGCAGAACATTATTGCCGTCGGCGCCGGCGGCTCGTCAAAAATTCTCTATCCGGCGGAAAATCGCCTGGAACGGGTGGAGAATGTAAAGAGTGTCAAAGATTATATTGAGCGCATCGATGAAATGATTGAGAGAAAAGAGCGGAACTTTCCAAATTCCGGAATATTCGAAAAAAGGGCTTGAAAAAATGAAATGGGTGTGCTAATCTACATTAAGACAAGGAAGTCGAGAGTGGCTATCCTTGTCTTTTTTTATACCATAGGAAAAATAAGCTGAAATAATTTCCAAATGATGTAAGAACTGGAAATTTATTCAGTACATGAAAAGAATACATGTAAGAAATATGTGTAAGAAAGGAATGGTAAGAGATGAGCAAAGAGAATACAGGAAGACCTGTCCAGCCGCCTTTGTACAGACCTGAATTTGAACATGATAACTGCGGGATTGGCGCAGTTGTGAATATTAAAGGAATTAAAACCCATGGGACGGTGGAGCGGGCCCTCACCATTGTTGAGACGCTGGAACACCGGGCCGGAAAGGATGCCGAGGGAAAGACCGGCGACGGCGTTGGTATTCTGCTTCAGATATCCCATCGTTTTTTCAGCAAAGTGACAAAGGAACTGGGCTTTGATATCGGCGGAGAAAGAGAGTACGGAATTGGCATGTTTTTCTTCCCTCAGGATGAGCTCGAGAGAAATCAGGCAAAAAAAATGCTGGAAATTGTTGTGGAAAAGGAGGGACTGGAATTTTTGGGATGGCGTGCTGTGCCGATTGTCCCGGAAGTCCTTGGAAATAAAGCGCTGGACTGTATGCCATATATCATGCAGGGCTTTATTAAGAAGCCGGAGAAGGTGAATAAAGGGATTGATTTTGACCGCAAGCTCTACATAGCGCGGCGTATATTTGAACAATCCAATGAAAATACTTACGTGGTTTCCATGTCCAGCCGCACCATAGTTTATAAAGGGATGTTTCTTGTCGGACAGCTTCGGCAGTTCTTTACCGATTTGCAGGATGAGGATTATGAGTCTGCCATTGCCACCGTCCATTCCCGTTTCAGCACCAATACAACGCCGAGCTGGATGCGCGCCCATCCGAACCGCTTTATCGTCCATAACGGTGAAATTAATACGATTCAGGGAAATGCGGACCGTATGCTGGCCCGGGAAGAGACGATGAGTTCCCAGATTATGAATTCGGAAGATATGGGCAAGGTGCTCCCGGTCATCAACAGTTCCGGCTCCGACTCCGCCATGCTGGATAATACGCTGGAATTCCTTGTTATGAATGGGCTGGAGCTGCCGCTGGCAGTTATGGTCCTCATTCCTGAACCGTGGATTAACAACCGGAATATGAGTCAGGCAAAGAAAGATTTTTATCAATATTATGCAACCATGATGGAGCCATGGGATGGACCGGCTTCCATTGTTTTCTCTGATGGCGATTTAATGGGCGCTATTCTGGACAGAAATGGCCTTCGTCCTTCCAGATATTATGTGACAGATGATGATACCCTGATTCTCTCCTCCGAAGTGGGCGCACTGGAGATTCCGCCGGAGAAGGTTGTCTTAAAGGAACGCCTCCATCCGGGCAAAATGCTTCTTGTGGATACGGTCAAAGGCAAATTGATTGACGATAATGAATTAAAAGAATATTATGCGGCACGGAAGCCTTACGGAGAATGGGTGGATAAGAATCTGGTTGAACTGTCAAGCCTGAAAATTCCGAACAAGCGGGTGGAAAGTTATACAAAGGAAGAGCGGACACGCCTGCAGAAGGCTTTCGGCTATACATATGAGGAGTTAAAAACTTCGATTTTGCCGATGGCCCAGACGGGAACAGAACCGATTGCCGCCATGGGTATTGACAGTCCCCTGCCTGTTTTGTCGGAAAAGCATCAGCCTTTATTTAAATATTTTAAACAGCGGTTTGCCCAGGTGACAAATCCGCCGATTGATGCGATTCGTGAGGAGGTTGTCACTTCTACATCGGTGTATATCGGACCGGAGGGAAATCTTCTTGAAGCAAAGGAAGAAAACTGTAAGGTTATTAAAATCAGGAATCCGATTTTGACAAATACAGATTTGATGAAAATTAAAAATATGAATGTGGAAGGCTTTAAAGTTCAGACCATTCCGATTATTTACTATAAAAATACATCCCTGGAGAAAGCCATTGACCATATGTTTGTGGAAGCAGACCGGGCTTACCGGGATGGCGCGAATATGCTGATTCTCTCCGACAGGGGAGTGGATGAAAACCATGTGGCGATTCCGTCTCTGCTGGCGGTTTCCGCGCTGGAGCACTATCTGGTCCGAACGAAAAAGCGGACGGCTCTGGCGATGATTCTTGAGAGTGCGGAGCCGAGGGAGGTTCACCACTTTGCCACCCTGCTCGGCTATGGCGCTTCGGCCATCAACCCATATCTGGCCCAGGAATCGATTAAAGAGCTGATTGATTCCAATATGCTGGATAAGGACTATTATGCGGCGGTGGACGACTATAATAACGCGGTGCTTCATGGCATTGTAAAAATTGCCTCCAAGATGGGCGTATCCACGATTCAGTCCTATCAGGGCTCCCAGATTTTTGAGGCCATTGGTATCAATAAAGACGTGATAGATAAATACTTTACAAATACAGTCAGCCGCATCGGCGGTATTGGCCTGGATGACATTGCGAGGGAAGTGAATTTCCTCCATTCCCAGGCTTTTGACCCGCTGGATTTGGGGATTGATTTATCCCTGGACAGCTCAGGCAGCCATAAATTCCGCAGTGGCAAGGAAGAACATCTTTATGACCCGAATACGATTCATCTTCTTCAGGAATCCACCCGCCGCGGAGATTACAATCTGTTTAAAGAATACAGTGCGGCGATTAATGACGAGTCCCGCACGATGAATCTGCGCGGATTGATGGACTTTAACTACCCTGAAAAGGGTATTCCGATGGAAGAGGTCGAGAGTGTGGATTCCATTGTTCAGCGTTTTAAGACAGGGGCCATGTCCTACGGTTCAATTTCTCAGGAAGCCCATGAAACTCTGGCGATTGCCATGAATAAGATTCATGGAAAATCCAACAGCGGCGAGGGCGGCGAGAGCCTGGAGCGTTTGACTGTCGGGTTAAATAAATGTTCGGCCATTAAGCAGGTGGCTTCCGGGCGTTTTGGCGTGACGAGCCGCTATCTTGTCAGCGCCAATGAGATTCAGATTAAGATGGCGCAGGGCGCAAAACCGGGGGAGGGCGGTCACCTTCCCGGCGGAAAGGTATATCCCTGGGTTGCAAAAACAAGACACTCCACACCGGGTGTCTCCCTGATTTCACCGCCGCCCCACCATGATATCTATTCGATTGAGGATTTGGCCCAGTTGATTTATGACCTTAAAAATGCCAACAGGGAGGCACGAATCTCTGTTAAACTGGTATCTGAGGCCGGAGTCGGCACGGTAGCTGCCGGTGTGGCAAAGGCCGGCGCCCAGGTCATTCTCATTTCCGGTTATGACGGCGGTACGGGGGCTGCCCCGAGAACTTCGATTCACAATGCGGGTCTTCCATGGGAGCTTGGGCTGGCTGAAACCCATCAGACATTGATTATGAATGACTTGCGTTCCAAAGTCCGGCTGGAAACCGACGGCAAGCTGATGACCGGCCGGGATGTAGCCATTGCGGCCATGCTCGGCGCAGAAGAATTCGGTTTTGCCACAGCGCCGCTGGTAACTATGGGCTGCGTTATGATGCGTGTATGTAATCTGGACACCTGTCCGGTTGGCGTAGCCACCCAGAATCCGGAACTGCGCAAACGTTTCAGGGGCAAACCGGAATATGTCATCAACTTTATGCACTTTGTGGCCCAGGAACTCCGTGAATATATGGCAAAACTGGGTGTGCGCACAGTGGATGAACTGGTTGGCCGGAGTGATTTGCTGAAAGTGAAGGAACATGCGGCGGGAAAATGGACAGATAAGATTGATTTGTCAGCAATCATCGATAATCCGTATCTGGATACGGACAGAGGCATGAAATTCGACCCGGCCCAGGTTTACGATTTTGAACTGGAAAAAACACTGGATATGCAGGTGCTGATGAAAGAGTTCAAATCGGCCCTTCATAATAAGAAGAAAAAGAAAATTGAAATCAATGTGAAGAATACGGACCGTTCCCTTGGAACCATTTTCGGCTCAGAGATTACAAAGCGGTATCATGACACTTTAGAGGACGATACCTTTGTTGTAAAATGTAACGGCAGCGGCGGTCAGAGCTTCGGCGCTTTTATTCCAAAGGGACTGACATTGTATTTGGTTGGCGACAGTAATGACTATTTTGGCAAGGGACTGTCCGGCGGCAAACTGACATTGGCTCCGCCGAAGAATATCAAGTTTAAACCCCACGAAAATATTATCGTGGGCAACGTGGCCCTCTACGGGGCAACGAGCGGTAAAGCCTTTATCAACGGTGTGGCCGGCGAGCGTTTCTGCGTTCGTAATTCGGGGGCGCTGGCGGTTGTCGAGGGCGTCGGCGACCATGGCTGCGAATATATGACCGGCGGCCGGGTTGTTATTCTCGGCGGCACGGGAAAGAACTTTGCGGCCGGTATGAGCGGTGGTATTGCCTATGTGCTGGATGAAAAGAGCGATTTTTACACAAGGGTTAATAAAGAGCTTGTTTCTCTGGAACCGGTAACCTCCAAATATGATGTTCAGGAATTAAAAGAGATGATAACGGAACACGTGGAAGCCACCGGCTCGGAGATGGGAAAAAAGGTTTTGGACAACTTTGTCGACTATCTGCCGAAGTTTAAAAAGGTTCTTCCCCACGATTACAGCAAGATGCAGACGGCGATTGCCCACATGGAAGAAAAAGGTTTGAGCATCGACCAGGCACAGATTGAAGCATTTTATGCGAATAAAAGAGGATAGGAGGTAAAACATCATGGGAAAACCAACAGGATTTATGGATTTTGAGAGACAGAACAGTACGGCCATTGCTCCTGAAGAACGGATTAAAAATTTTGATGAATTTCATATTCCTCTGAGCAGAGAGTGCCAGCAAATCCAGGGCGGCCGGTGTATGGACTGCGGCGTACCCTTTTGCCAGTACGGACAGATGATTGGGGGCATGGCTTCCGGCTGTCCGCTGAACAACCTTATTCCCGAATGGAATGATTTGATTTACAGCGGCAACTGGGAGAGGGCGTTAAAACGGCTTAAAAAGACGAATAATTTTCCGGAATTTACATCCCGGGTATGCCCGGCCCTCTGTGAAGCCGCCTGCACCTGCAACATCAACGGACTTCCGGTATCGGTGAAAGAAAATGAACATGGGATTATCGAATACGGCTATGAAAACGGTCTGATTCAGCCGGAACCGCCGAAGGTACGTACCGGAAAACGGATTGCGGTTATCGGTTCGGGGCCATCCGGTCTGGCGGCTGCGGATCAGTTAAACCACCGGGGCCATCAGGTGACAGTCTTTGAGCGGAGTGACCGAGTCGGCGGCCTGCTCCGTTATGGCATCCCGAATATGAAGCTGGAGAAGCAGGTCATTGACCGCCGTGTGGATATTATGAAAGCCGAGGGCGTGGAGTTTGTGACTGGCGCCAATGTGGGTATTGATGTAAAACCGGCGCGGCTCATGCGGGAATATGACGCGGTGATTCTTGCCTGCGGGGCTTCAAATCCAAGGGATATCAAGGTGCCGGGAAGAGAAAGCAAGGGCATTTACTTTGCGGTGGATTATTTAACCATGGTCACAAAAAGCCTGTTAAATTCCAATCTTCAGGATGGAAAGATTCCGGCGGTAAAAGATAAAAAAGTGATGGTTATCGGCGGCGGGGATACGGGCAATGACTGTGTCGGAACATCAATTCGGCTCGGCGCAGCTTCCGTGATTCAGCTTGAAATGATGCCGAAGGCGCCGGATACCCGGGCTGACGACAATCCATGGCCGGAGTGGCCGAAAATCTGCAAGACGGATTACGGCCAGGAAGAAAGTATCGCCCTGTTTGGCCATGACCCGCGGGTTTATCAGACAACGGTCAAAGAATTTATTGGGGATGAAAAAGGCAATGTATGCAAGGCGGTGCTTGTCCGGCTGGAATTTAAGAAGGATGAGGAGACCGGCCGGATGAATATGTGTGAAGTGCCGGGCAGCGAATATATTGAAGATGTGGATTTGGTACTTATTGCCGCCGGATTCCTCGGAAGTCAGGAGTATGTCACGAAAGCCTTTGGCGTGGATGTGGATGGACGAAGCAACGTCGCCACCGCGCCGGGAGATTATAAGACGAGCAAGGAAAAGGTTTTTGTTGCCGGGGATATGCACCGGGGCCAGTCCCTTGTCGTTTGGGCGATTCGTGAGGGACGGGATGTGTCGAAAACCGTTGATAAATACCTTATGGGGTATACAAACTTATAAAAATTGAAGAACTGTTCTCTGTCGATTTCTTTATTTTAATGTGCGGCAGAGAACAGTTTTTTTGACGAAAACCGTCGATGGATGATAATTGAATTTATCAGCCTGTGTGATATAATAAAAATATCTTTTATGATATATCATTTTTAGATGCTTTATTATGGACCTTCGGGCAGAGGGTACATACATTTCCAAGTGTTTCGGTTCAGAAACAGTTTCCAGAGTTTATAAGTATAAAAGTGGTGATATTTTACAATGTTGTCACACAGAAAGGAATGAATGATAACGAAAAATTTATTTATTGTACAGGCAGAAAATTATGAACGGCATAAAGATGCATTGGAAAAAGGGCCATATATCCGGCAGATGGATCTGGCTTTGAGCTGCTGTCAGCTTATTCATATGACACCCCGGGAAATGCGGACAAAACGGGTGACCTGGGATATGTTGAGACAGTGGGACATATCTCCTGAAGAACTGTTTCGCCAGGCCGGAGAAAATTCGAGAAAGCAATTGCCTCC